>NZ_JAFCTN010000005.1:0-214652 GCF_049896045.1 Pseudomonas sp. PWP3-1b2 | reverse complement strand
ACTGCGTTTCGCGCCCGTATCCATTACACCGTCCTGATAAGACTTCAGAAGGTGTAAACCTTATTCAGGGCGAGACACTGTAAATGAAAAAGCCCCGATCGAAAGATCGGGGCTTTTTTTTGAGTTTCAGATGGATCGAGTGGGCCTCATCGCAGGCGGCCAGCTCTCACAGTTTGATTTGAGAATACCTTCACGTGTGGGAGCTGGCTTGCCTGCGATGAGGCCGTCACATTCCCCCAAAAAGTCAGGAAGCCATCCCCAGTTCCCGCTTGACCATCTTCGCCAACTTCACGCTATCAATCGGCTTGAGCAGGAAATCCACCACGCTCAAATGCATCGCATCAATCACATCCGGCGCTTCTGCATCCCCCGACACCACGATGATCGGCAATGCTGCGCGGGTAGAGCTGCGTACTTTGCGGATCAATTCCAACCCATTACTCGGCGCCATGCGCAGATCAGTGATCAACAAACCGATGGAGCTGCTCGAGCTCAGCAAGTCCCACGCAGACTCGCCGCTGTTGGCGGTCATGCAGCGAATACCGTCCAGCCCAAGGATCTCCGCCAGCAGTTCACGCGCGTCTTTGTCGTCGTCAACAATCAATACGCGTTGTGGCGGTAAATCAGGCTCCAGCATTACGGCGCTCAGCGCCTCGCGCTCGTCATCACTCAAAATATCGTGGTCGGACATACGTTTCTCAGCAATTCTCGTCAAACTCGCAGCACTCTCGTCACACTCGTCAGACATCTGCGGAAGGGCGATCAATGTGCACTTCGTCGGAAAGTTTGCCTAGTGGGCGTTCTACGGGTTTTGTACGATAGTCATGTAAGGCTTTTCCCTAGTTCGGTGCGAATTTCCTCTACCTAGACTTACGTCCAATGGGCACCCGCCGCGCGGGGGTCGACGATGACGGCTGATAACGACAATAAAAATGCGGTCACTGTTATGAGTAAAGCTGATGCTTTTACACAGGCGGGAAAAACCGCCGTGTTGCAGAACATTCACGGCACCCTGCAATTCCTGCAACGCTTCCCGCCGTTCAACCAGATGGAAAACGCGCACCTGGCGTTTTTGGTGGAGCAGTGCCAACTGCGCTTTTATGGCCCAGGCGACAGCATCCTCAAGCCCTCGGGCGGGCCGGTTGAGCACTTCTATATCGTCAAGCAAGGCCGGGTGGTCGGTGAACGGCCGCTGCTGAATCAGGAAGGGGCCGAAACCACCTTTGAAATCACCACCGGCGAGTGCTTCCCGCTCGCCGCGCTGTTGGGCGAGCGCGCCACCCGTACCGAACACAAGGCCGCCGAAGACACCTTCTGCCTGCAACTGAACAAGCCGGCCTTCATCAAGCTGTTTGCCCTCTCCAGCGCGTTTCGCGATTTTGCCTTGCGCGGCGTCAGCAGCCTGCTTGATCAGGTCAACCAGCAGGTGCAGCAAAAAGCCGTGGAGACCCTCGGCACCCAATATTCACTGAACACCCGCCTGGGCGAATTGGCCATGCGCCATCCCGTCTCCTGCAGCCCGAACACGCCGCTGCGCGAAGCGGTGACGCTGATGCATGAACAGCAAGTGGGCAGCATCGTGATTGTTGATGAACACAAAACACCCTTGGGCATCTTCACCCTGCGCGACCTGCGCCAGGTGGTGGCCGACGGCACCCGCGATTTCGATCAGGCCATCGAACATCACATGACCCAGGCGCCGTTTTTCCTGACGCCCGACCACAGCGCCTTCGATGCCGCCATCGCCATGACCGAGCGGCACATTGCCCACGTGTGCCTGGTCAAGGATCAGCGCCTGTGCGGCGTGGTGTCGGAACGCGATCTGTTTTCCCTGCAACGGGTCGACCTGGTGCACCTGGCCCGTACCATCAGCAATGCGCCCAGGGTAGAAAACCTGGTGGCCATTCGCGGTGAGATCGGCCAACTGGTGGAACGCATGTTGGCCCACGGCGCATCGTCCACCCAGATCACCCACATCATTACGCTGCTTAACGATCACACCGTGTGCCGGGTCATCGAACTCACCCTCGCCGAGAAAGGCGACCCCGGCGTGCCCTTCAGCTGGTTGTGTTTCGGCAGCGAAGGGCGGCGTGAGCAGACGCTGTTTACCGACCAGGACAACGGCATCCTGTTTGAGGCCAAAGACGCCGCCCAAGCCGCCGAAATTCGCGGGCGGCTGCTGCCCCTGGCGCAGCAGATCAACCAGAGCCTGGCGCTGTGCGGCTTCAGCCTGTGCAAGGGCAACATCATGGCCGGCAACCCAGAACTGTGCCTGTCGCGGGCTGAGTGGGCGCGGCGGTTTGCGGCGTTTATCCGCGAAGCGACGCCGGAGAACCTGCTGGGGTCGAGTATCTATTTCGACCTGCGGGTGGTGTGGGGCGATGAACAGGGCTGCGAACAATTGCGCCAGGGCATCCTTGATCAGGTCGCGGATAACCGGCTGTTCCAGCGCATGCTCGCCGAAAACGCCTTGCGCCAGCGCCCGCCCGTAGGGCGCTTTCGCGAGTTCGTGCTGACCCGTAAAGGTGGGGAAAAAGCCACGCTGGACTTGAAGGTGCAGGGCCTGACGCCCTTTGTCGACGGCGCACGCTTGCTGGCCCTGGCCAATGGCATCCACGCCAACAACACCCTGGAGCGCCTGCGCCAACTGGTGGCCAAGGAAGTCATCGAGCCGCTGGACGGCGCCGCCTATGAAGAGGCCTACCATTTCATCCAGCAAACCCGCATGCAGCAGCACCAATTGCAAACCCGCGAGAACCAGCCGTATTCCAACCGCGTTGACCCCGACAGCCTCAACCACCTGGACCGGCGCATCCTGCGAGAATCCCTGCGCCAGGCCCAGCGCCTGCAAAGCAGCCTGACATTTCGGTATCAGCTGTGAGTTTGTTCGGCTGGCTGCGTACGAAAAAGCCTGGGCTCGACGCAGTGCAACAGCGGCGGCTCGAGCAATTGCCCACACCCGGCGCGCTGGGCGACGGGCCATTGCGCAGCCAGCGCTGGGTCGTCGTGGACCTGGAAACCAGCGGCCTGAACCTCAACCGTGACCAGGTGCTGTCCATCGGCGCCGTGGTCATCGACGACGGCGCGGTGGATTTTTCCCAACTGTTCGAACGCACCCTGCACCGCGCCGAAACAAAACTCAGCCCCAGCGTGTTGATTCACGGCCTGGGGCCAAGTGCGATTGCCGCCGGCAGCGACCCGGTGGAAGCGCTGCTGGATTTTATGGAGTTTGTCGGCGACAGCCCGTTGCTGGCGTTTCACGCGCCGTTCGACCAACACATGCTGTGCCGGGCGCTCAAAGACAGCCTGGGTTACCGCTTGGCTCATCCATTTCTGGATGTAGCCGACATCGCCCCGCTGCTGTGCCCCGACGCCAACATTCGTGAAGCCGGGCTCGACGACTGGATCAGCCACTTCAAACTGCAGGTCGGCGAACGCCACCACGCCAGCGCCGATGCCTTGGCCACGGCCGAGCTGATGCTCATCCTGTTCAGCCGCGCCAGCCGCCAACACATCGACAGCCCGCAGGTACTGCAAGAGCGCTTGAGCCAATGGAAACGCCGTAAACAAACGCCCACTTTCTAATGGGGTGAGCGGGCCTCTGTGGCCGGTGGGCTTCTGTGGCGAGCGGGCTTGCCCCGCGTTGGGCTGCGCAGCAGCCCCAAAACCGGATGGCCTGATTCCGACTGATGCACCGCGGCGTACTTGCTGGGGTCGCTTCGCGCCCCAACGCGGGGCAAGCCCGCTCACCAGACGAGCCAGCTCACCACCCTCGGCAGTCGCTACCCGACAAACGCCAATTGCGCCCGCCTTGCGCCTCTGACACAATCGCGAATAATTCTCGTTAGTTTAAACTCTCCGTTTATTTGGTGATGCCTTGTCGTCGGCCCAGACCCCACGCAGTGAGCTTGTTGGCGCGTTGTATCGCGACCATCGTGGCTGGCTGCTGGCCTGGCTGCGGCGCAACGTGGCGTGCCCGAGCCGCGCCGAAGACCTGAGCCAGGACACGTTCATCCGCCTGCTGGGCCGTGACGAGCTGCGCGAACCCCGCGAGCCGCGCGCGTTTCTGGTAGCCATCGCCAAAGGCCTGCTGTTCGACTACTTCCGTCGCGCCGCACTGGAACAGGCCTACCTCACCGAACTGATGCTGATCCCGGAAAGCGAACACCCCTCGCCCGAAGAACAGCAACTGATCCTCGAAGACCTCAAGGCCATCGACCGCCTGCTCGGCAAGCTGTCGAGCAAGGCCCGCGCCGCCTTCCTCTATAACCGCCTCGACGGCCTTGGCCACGCAGAAATCGCCACGCGCCTCGGCGTGTCAGTGCCGCGCGTGCGCCAATACCTGGCCCAGGGCATTCGCCAGTGCTACATCGCCCTGTATGGCGAGCCGCTGTGACCGGCGCCAAACCGGTCTCGGCCCGCGTACTGGATGCGGCGATTGCCTGGCAACTGTCCCTTGATTCAGGCGACGGCAGCGCGGTTGAGCGTGAGGAGTTCGACAAATGGCTGGCAGGCCATGAAGAACACGCCCGCGCCTGGCGCCAGTTGGGCATGCTCGACCAGCGTTTCAGCGCCGCCTCGGGCCCGGCGCGGGCGGCGTTGTTGCACTCGCGCGAGGGTATTCGCCAGCGTGTGCGCAAGCTGGGCAGCGGCCTGGCGAGTGTCGCGCTGGTGATTGGCCTGGCATTGTTTGCCGGTGAACGCTACGTGCCGATCCACTATTGGCTGGCCGACCAACGCACCGCCACCGGCGAGCAGCGCACGCTGAAACTGGCAGACGGCACGCTGATCAACCTCAATACCCACAGCGCCATCGACGTGCGCTTTGATGAAAAGCGCCGACTGATCGTGTTGCAGGAAGGCGAAATTCTCGTCGAAACCGGCCACAACGATTCGCGGCCCTTTTATGTACAAACCCGCGACGGCAGCCTGCGGGCGCTGGGCACGCGGTTTATCGTCAAGCGCGAAGACGCCGCCACGCGCCTGAGCGTGCTGCAGTCCGCCGTGGCCGCTCAACCTGAGGCGTTGCACCAGGAACAGATCTTCAAGGCAGGCCAGCAAGTGCTGATGCGCAGCGACGGCCTCGGCCCTGCGCTGGCCGTCACCCCCGCCACCGACGCCTGGACGCGCGGCATGCTGGTGGTCGACAACGCTCGCCTGGGCGATGTGATCAACGAGCTGAGCCGTTACCGCACCGGTTATCTGGGTGTGGATAAAACCGTGGCCGACTTGCGCATCACCGGCAGCTTCCCGCTGCACGACACCACGCTGGCGCTGAATGCCCTGCTGCCGACCCTGCCAGTGCAGATCAAGCAGCACACGCCGTGGTGGGTGACGGTTAAGGGCAAGCCTTAGGACCTGCGGTGCTTGGGCAATGGCTATCGCAGGCAAGCCAGCTCCCACATTTTGCTGAGTGAACACCGTCAATTGTGGGAGCTGGCTTGCCTGCGATAGGGCCCCAAGGAACACCCCAAAAAAATATTTTCACCCCGCCCTATCACTTTTCGATTCTCACTCGGCACCTAGGCAATTGAGAAATATTTCCATTCAGGAGCCTTCCCCATGTCCCGCACGCTCGACACCCTGTTGCGTCCCAGCCTGTTAACCCTGGCCATCGCCCTCAGCGTCCCGCTGGCCAGCACCTCGCTGATCGCCGCCGAACAGGCTTCCAGCGTGCGCGCCTACAACCTGCCGGCTGCACCGTTGGCCACCAACCTGAACCAGATCGCCAGCCAGGCCGGCCTCGCGCTGACGCTCAACCCAGCGCTGGCCGCGGGCAAAACCTCGGCCCCGGTTAAAGGCCAGTTCGATGCACAGGGTGCGCTGCGTGAAGCGTTGCGGGGCACCGGGTTGCAGTTGGAGCAGAGCAGCGCCGGGACGTTTACGCTGGTGGCGATTCCGGACGGTGTAGTGGCGCTGCCGCAAACCAGTATCACCGGCCAGGGCGACTTTGAAAGTGCATGGGGCCCCGTTCAAGGCTACCTGGCCACCCGCACCGCCGCAGGCACCAAGACCGACACCGCACTGGTCGAAGCACCGCGCTCGATCTCCGTCGCCACCCGCCAGCAGATGCAGGACCGCAACGTCCAGAATCTGGATGACGCGGTTAAATACATGCCCGGCATCGTGTCTTCCAGCTACGGCAGCGATACCCGCTACGACTGGATGCGCGTACGCGGTTTCGAACCCACGCAATTCCTCGACGGCCTGCCTCTGCCGCGCGGCGTTTACGCCAACCCAAAAGCCGAAACCTGGAATCTGGATCGCCTGGCCCTGTTGCGTGGCCCGGCGTCCTCTGTCTACGGCCAAACACCGCCAGGCGGTTTGCTGGACATGGTCAGTCGTCGTCCCAGCGCTGAATCCAGCAACGCCATCCAGGCGCAATATGGCAGCGACAACTACCGTCAAATCAACTTCGCCAGCACCGGCAAGATTGATGATGAAGGCCAGTTCCTCTATGGCCTCAGCGGCGTAGTACGCGATGCCGGCACTCAGGTCGATCACATCGACAACAAGCGCTACAACATTGCGCCGAGCCTGACCTGGAACATCGATCCCGACACGCAGTTGACCTTTCTGTCGCAATTCACGCGCGACGATACCGGCACCACCAGCCAGTTCATGCCGATCCAGGGCACCAAGATCAAATCGCCGCTGGGCGAGGTTTCCCACCACAAAAACCTGGGCGACCCGGACTACGAGTTCTACGACCGCACCTACTACGCATTGGGCTACGCGTTCGAACACCGCTTCAACGATACCTGGCAGTTCAAGCAGAACCTGCGTTACACCAAATCCGAGTTGGACTTCCAGCAGTTAACCGTAGGCTCCTTTGCCTACTCCCCCGCTGATGCGGCGGGCAATATCAGCCGGTCTACCACTAACGTTGACGAAAGCATTGGCCAGTTTGCTGTGGATAACAACTTCCAGGCCGACTTTGCCACTGGCGATATCACCCACACCTTGCTGCTGGGCCTGGATCATCAACGCACCGATACGTCTTATCGCGCGATCTACGGCCTCGCGTCCGGCACCAATATTTTCAACCCCGTCAACACCCAGCCAACGCTGCGTCCGACTAACAGCGCCTTCTACAATTACAACCAGAAAACCGTGCAAACCGGCCTCTATGTTCAAGACCAAATGGCTCTGGACAAGTGGCGCCTGACCCTGGGTGGCCGTGAAGACTGGGTGCATCAGGGCACCACCTATTTCAACGATAACGATGCGACCAACACTGACCGCATCAGCCATTTCAGTGGCAATGCGGCGCTGAGCTATGTCTTCGACTCAGGCGTCGTACCGTACGTGTCTTACGCCGAATCATTCCAACCGGCGAGCAACGCAGATACAAATGCGCTCAAGACGTTTAAGCCGACGGAAGGCAAGCAATGGGAAATGGGGGTCAAGTACCAGCCGCCCGGCTCCAATACGCTGCTGAGCGCGGCGGTCTATGACCTGACCCAAAAGAATGTGCAGGTGACCACCCTCGGCGCGGGGAACCAGCAAATCAACAGCCAGACCGGCGAAGTGAAGGTCAAGGGCCTGGAACTGGAAGCCGTGTCTGACGTGACCGAGAACCTCAAGGTGATCGCCGCCTACACACTGGCCAAGTCCGAAGTGCAAAAAGGCATCTACAAAGGCAATCGCCTGACCCTGATGCCCAACCAGCAAGCTTCGCTGTGGACCGACTACACCTGGCACAGCGGCGTACTGGATGGCTTCGGCATCGGCTTCGGCGCCCGCTACACCGGCAACACCTACGGCGATCAGGCCAACACCTGGCTGGGCAAGGCCAACGCCTACACCGTGTTCGACGGCGCGGTGCACTACGATCTTGGCCGCCTGGACAACAGCCTCAAAGGTGCGTCGGTCAAACTCAACGCCACCAACCTGTTCAACAAGGATTACCTGTCTACCTGCGACGGCAACTACTGCTACTTTGGCGACCAGCGCAGCGTCGTTGCCAGCGCCACTTACCAGTGGTGATCGGCTGAGTTAACAGCCAGGCCGTCCTCCGGGGCGGCTTCGGCATGTCTGAAGGCTGGAAAATGAAAAGCAAAACCATCCGCCGCTGGTCCTTCATCCACACCTGGGCCAGCCTGATCTGCACGGTATTCCTGCTGTTGCTCGCCCTCACCGGCCTGCCGCTGGTGTTTCACCACGAGATCGACCATCTGCTGGGCAACGAGCCCGAACTGGCGCAGATGCCGGCCGACACGCCACAGCTCAACCTGGAACAGCTGGTAGCCAAAGCCCAGGCCCATCGACCCGGCGAGGCGCTGCAATACCTGGCCTGGGACGAGGACGACAAGAACGGCGTGATCGCGATCATGGCCGCCACCGCCGGTACCGAGCCCAACGCGTCCCACACCTTCATGCTCGATGCGCGCACCGGCGACGCCGTGGAAACCCCGGCGGCCAACGGCGGGTTGACCCTGTTCCTGCTGCGCCTGCACACCGACATGTTCGTCGGCCTGCCGGGCAAGTTGCTGCTGGCGTTCATGGGCATTTTGTTTGTGATGGCGATTGTTTCGGGCACGGTGCTGTACCTGCCGTTTATGCGCCGGTTGGAGTTCGCCACCGTGCGCAAGGACAAGTCCACGCGCCTGCGCTGGCTCGACCTGCACAACCTGATCGGCGTGGTCACGCTGACCTGGGCGCTGGTGGTGGGAGTGACCGGCGTGATCAGCGCCTGCGCCGACCTGATCATCGCCGCCTGGCGCCAGGACAGCCTCAGCGCGATGATCGAACCCTACAAAAACGCGCCACCGTTGACCCTGCGCGCGCCGGCCACGGACCTGCTGACCATCGCCGCCAAGGCCGCGCCCGGTATGCAACCGGACTTCATCGCCTTCCCCGGCACGCGCTTTTCCAGCGAGCACCATTACGCGGTGTTCATGAAGGGCGGCACGCATTTGACGTCCCACTTGCTCACGCCGGTACTGATCGACGCCAGCACCCTGGCCGTCACCGCCATCGCCGAACGGCCGTGGTACATGGACGCCATGGGCATGTCCCAGCCGCTGCATTTTGGCGACTATGGCGGCATGCCGATGAAGATCCTGTGGGCGGTGCTGGATGTGCTGACCATCATCGTGCTGGGCAGTGGGGTGTACCTGTGGATTGTGCGGCGCAAGGCGGCCAGGGCATGAAGCCGCGCCAGTCGAATTTCTGGAAGGTATTTGGTGCGCCGCTGGGGATTGGCCTGCTCAGTGCAGCCGGGTTGTTTGCGGCGTTGCTGGGGGATGGGCTGTGGGATTCGCTCAGCTGGGTGGGGTTGGGGGTACCGGCTGCCGTCAGTGTATGGGGGTTGTTTAAGCGGCGCGGCTAATGGCGCTTTCGCAGGCAAGCCAGCTCCCACCTTTGAGCGGGTTTACAGATCAAAAAGGTGGGAGCTGGCTTGCCTGCGATGAGGCCCTCTCAAACACCAAAATTCCTGCTCGCCAGCCACCGAGCAACCCTCTAGGCTAGCCACAGCCCATTTCGAGGAATGCCCATGTCCGCCCCCAGCATGACCTTGTTTCATAACCCCGCCTCACCCTTCGTGCGCAAGGTTCGCGTGTTGCTGGCCGAAACCGGCCAACAAGACCGCGTGACCCTGCAGGACTGCATGCCAACGCCGGTCAACCCGGATGCGCAACTGGTGCAGGGCAACCCCGTGGGCAAGATCCCGGCCCTGCGCCTGGCCGATGGCAGCGTGTTGCACGACAGCCGGGTGATCCTCGACTATCTTGACCACCAGCATGTCGGCAACCCGCTGATCCCCCGCGACGGCTCGGCCCGCTGGCGCCGCCTGACCCTGGCCTCGATGGCCGACGGCATCATGGATGCCGCCGTGCTGGTGCGCTATGAGACCACCCTGCGCCCGGCGGAAAACACTGGGACCAATGGCTGGATGAGCAACGCAACAAAATCCGCCGCAGTGTCGCCGAGCTGGAACAGGACGCCGTGGCCGAGCTGACCAGCCACTTCGATATCGCCGCGATCAGCGTGGCCTGTGCCGTGGGTTACCTCGACTTCCGCCACCCGGACCTGCAATGGCGTGATGCCAATCCCAAGCTTGCCGCCTGGTACGCCGAGGTCAGCCAGCGGCCGTCGATGCAGCAGACCCAGCCGCCCCTCTAACGCCCACCTTTCTCCACTGTGGGAGCGGGCTTGCCCGCGATGTCGGAGTGTCAGGCGGCGCATCGCTGACTGGCCAACCGCTATCGCGGGCAAGCCCGCTCCCACAGTAGCCGGCGGTGGCCGCGTTGAGATAAGTGATCAACTGCTCCCTCATCTGCTGATCTTCGCGCAAACCGATCATTGCACCTCCTCCAGCTCAAACCTCAACGGCGCTTGCACCTGACGCTTGCCCACGCCATACCAGTCCAGTTTGCGCGTCAGCACCATCACCGTGCCCAGCAGGCCGAACAGCAACAGCGAGCCCATCAACAGCGCGTAATCCTCGGCGCTCAACAGCCCGTACAACAAGCCGTACAGTGCCGCCAACCCCGCCGAAAACCCCAGCCCATGGTGGATACTGCGCAGCACGTGGCACACGTAAAAACCGATCAACAACACACAGGCACTCGCCGATATCAGGTAAGCCAAGGCAAACCCGATGTGCTCGGACAACGACAGCAACAGCAGGTAGAAAAACGCCAGGGCAACCCCCACCAGCGCGTACTGGATCGGGTGTACCGCCAGACTCTTGAGCACCTCGAACAGGAAGAAACCGGCAAACGTCAGGGCGATAAACAGCAGCGCGTATTTGATTGCACGGTCGCTCTTGAGGTACTGGTCCACCGGGTCGATGAAGTTCACGCCGAAGCTGCGGCTGTTGAAATCGTCACAGACTTTGTCGACCGAACAGCCGCGCAATGCTTCTTCCAGGTTGGTGGAGAAAAACGAGGTCTGCCAGTTGGCGGTAAACCCCTTGTCCGTGACGTCGCGTTGAGCCGGCAGGAAGTTGCCGATAAAGCTCGGGTGCGGCCAGTTCGAGGCCAGCGACACCTGGCTGGTTTTACCCACCGGCACCACTTGCAGCTGCTCGGTGCCTTGCAGGCGCAGGTCGAAAGCGAAGTCCAGCGTGGCCGGTTTTTTGCTGTCCTGTTCCGGCAACGCCACGTGCACGCCCTCCCCCAGCCAACCCACTTGGGTACCCGGCGAAAACTCCAGGCGCTGGCTGCCCAGTTCAAGCTTCAGCGCGTTTTCAATGCCACGGATATCGCTGATGCCCACCGCCAGAAACGCCGGCTCAAACGTGTAATCGGAGAAGTCTTCCTTGATGCCCAACTGCTCAGGCAAGACAAAGCGCCCGCTGATGCGGTTGTCGGCATGGAACAGCCGCGCCTGATAGATGCCGCGCGCGCGCAGTTCGGTTTGCACCTGGCCGTCGAGGGCGAAATGCTCCGGCAGGAAATACAGACGACCGCGCACTTCACGGGTTTCCTCGTAGCGCTTGTTGAGTTTTTCATTGAGCTTCCACTCGCGGACAATCTTGCGATACGGCACCACCATCACCGGGCCGGTGAGGCGCTGGCTGTAGCTGGAGCTGCGGGCGATATCTTCCAGCACACTGTCCCGAGCGTATTGGCGGTCGGCGATGATGCCGTTGATCATCAGCAACGGAATCAGCAACAGCAGGATCAGCAGCGCAATCGCGCCAAGTTTGAAAAGCAGGCTGCGGTTCATGGGTGTCTCCCTGTTTTGATGGGGAGAGTCTGGGCAGCCCGTATGGGGGATTTATGTGGGGGATGTGGAGACTGTGTGGAGATGCAGCGCCGCTTGCACGCCGCCGGGCACGTTGCCGATCTGCAAGGCGCCGCCGTGAAGCTTCATCACTTCCTCGACGAAATTGAGGCCCAGCCCAGTGCTTTTGCGCCCGCTGGCCGGGCGTGGCAGCGAGTAGAAACGTTCGCTCAGACGCGGCAGCGCGTAATCGGGAATCGCTGCGGCCTCATTGAACAGCGTGACGCGCACGTCGTTGTGCTGCGCGAGCGCGCTGAACCTCAACGCCCCGCCGGCTGGCGTGAAATCCAGTGCGTTATCCAGCAGATTGCCCAAGGCCTGACGCAGCAGGAAGGGCTCGCCGAACACCTTCACGTGCGCGCCAATCGTCTGCTCGACCTGCAAACCGGCGCCTTCGATTCGCGCGCATTGCGCCTTGATTACCTCGTCCACCATCGCCGCCAACGGGATACTCACCTGCTCTTCCAGGCCTTGGCGCTGCTCCACTTGCGCCAGGTTGAGCAGGCGCTCGATTAACTGCTGCAGGCGCGCGCTTTCGCTGTCGATATTGCCCACGAAGCGCTGCTGCTGCTCGCGGGTCATATCGCCCTGCAACAGCTCCGCCGCACCGCGAATCGCCGCCAGCGGGCTTTTCAATTCGTGGGTCAGGGTGTGCACGTAATGCTCGACGTAAGCCTTGCCCTCCAACTGCGTGCGCATGTGCTCCACAGCGGTAGATAGCTGCTTGAGTTCACCGCCCCGGTAATGCGGCAACTCGGCACGCCGACCTTCGCTGACGGCCTCGGCGTAGGCGGTGAGGCGTCTGAGGGCAACACTCAGCCACCATGACAACAACGCGCCCAGCAGCAGGCCCAGAATCACCAACCCGGCGCCGTACCACAGCAGGCGGTTCTCGGTGCGGTCCACATAAGGCTGCAACGAGCTGTTGGGTTTGGCCACGGTGACCACGCCGATAATCTGCCCGTTATCACGAATCGGCGCGCCCACGTGCATCACCGACGAGGTCGGGTCATTCAGCTCGTTGCGGGTGGAGCGGGCGCCGTATTCGCCGCGCAAGGTCAGGTACACGTCGTTCCATTTGGAGTAATCCTGGCCCACCGCTTCACCCGTGGAGTCGAGCAACACGATGCCCTTGGCGTCGGTCACATAAATGCGGTGGTTAACCTGGTTTTTTGGCAAGCCCCAGATGGTCGCGCCGGGCTGACGGTTGCCGTAAGCCTTGAGGTATTGCGGCCAGTGACTTTCGCCGAGGGTGCGGTTTTTCACGTCATCGCGCAGGATCTCGGCGAGCAGGTTGGCGGTGTCCACCAACGTTTCTTCGGTGGACTGGCGCACGCCGGGGCGGATTTCCTTCATCACGGTGTTGAGCACGAAGTAACCGGTCAGGCCGATAAACAGTGCATACACCAGGAAAATCCGCAGCCCCAGGCGCATCAGCTGTTGCTCGGGCTGTAGCTGTAGCCGAGGCCGCGATGGGTCTGGATCGGCTCGGCATCGGCGGCCACGCTGCGCAACTTGCTGCGCAGGCTTTTGATGTGACTGTCGATATTGCGCTCGTACCCCGCATCGGCGGGCACGCCCACCGCGTCGAGCAATTGCTCGCGGCTGAAGACCCGCTCGGGTTGCTCCAGCAGGCTTTGCAGCAAACGAAATTCGTGGCGTGTAAGGCTTAAAGGCTGCCCGCGGTAGCTGATCTGCATACGCTCCAGATCGACCTGAAACACAGCCGGCGCCACGCCTGAGCCGACGCGCTTGAGAATCGCGCGCACCCGCGCCGCCACTTCCCGAGGGCTGAACGGCTTGACCACGTAGTCGTCGGCGCCGATCTCGAGCCCCACCACCCGGTCAATTTCGCCATCACGGGCACTGAGGAACATCACCGGCACTTCAGTGAAACGGCGCAGTTGTTTGCAGGTTTCAAAGCCGCTGATGTCCGGCAGGCCGATGTCCAGAATGATCAGGTCGGCCGGGGTCTGGCGTTGATAGGCCAGCGCCTCCTGGCCAAGGCTCAGCCAGGTGGTGGTAAAGCCCTCGCCTTGCAGCGCGAATATCAGCGTGTCGGCTATCGCCGCTTCGTCTTCGACAATCAGGATATGCGCCATGGGGTCCGTCAGCAGTCCGGTTTGTCAGCAGTGTAGCGACGGGCCGGGTTCACCGCCGCGCCGAATTCACGCAGGGCTTTGGCGCCGATCAACAGCGGATAGTTGAAGCTGCTGCGGTCGGTGAGGTTGACCTCGACCGTGCGCTTGACGTTGCCCAGGCACATTTCCAGGTCGATGACCGGGCGCTTGGCCACGGTGGCTTCGTCCTTGTCTTCGTCTTCGTCGGCGCGGCTTTTGATCTTGCTGATGCGCGAGACCTTGTGCTCGTAGACCTTGTCGCTCGCATCCTTGCCGCCGATGCGGAAGCGCACCCAGTCGTCGCCGTCGCGCTGGAAGGTTTCGATGTCACGGGCCGACAGCGAAGCGGTCAGCGCGCCGGTGTCCATCTTGGCCTTGAAGGTCTGGCCGATTTCCGGCAATTGAATGTATTCGTAGCGACCGTAGAGGGTCGGTTCGGCGGCCATGACGGGCAAGGCAACCAGGGCGAACGCGGCAAGGAGCAATTTCACGAAGTGATTTCCTCGAAAGAAGTAGGCGGATTCTAGACCGCAAAAGCACTGCTTAGTTAGTTTCAAGCCTACGGGGAACATTGTGAAACATTCGTCGGGCGAATTGGGATTTGGCCTCTCGACTCACCTCTCTTATCATGGCTCGCCCAACAGCTTTCAAGAGTTACTTATGCGCCGCCTGCTCACCGGCTGTTTTGTCACACTGCTGTTATTGCTCAATACGCTCGTGCTGATCGGGCCGTTGATGGTGTTTGCCCTGCTCAAGCTTGTGGCCCCGGGGCGCTCACGCGATTGGGCGTCGCGGGCGGTGATGTGGATCGCCGAAACCTGGGCCGAGATCGACAAGCTGATCTTTGCGCTGTGCATCCCGACCCAGTGGGACATTCGCGGCGGCGGGGATTTGCGCAGCGACACCTCCTACCTCGTCATCAGCAACCACCAATCCTGGGTGGATATTCCCGCGCTGATCCAGGCGTTCAACCGGCGTACGCCGTTCTTCAAATTCTTTTTGAAAAAAGAGCTGATCTGGGTGCCCTTCCTGGGTCTGGCCTGGTGGGCGCTGGATTACCCGTTCATGAAGCGCTACACCAAGGCGTTCCTGGCCAGGCACCCGGAACTGGCCGGGCAGGACTTGAAGATCACCAAACAGGCCTGCGAGCTGTTCAAGCGCCAGCCGGTAACGGTGGTCAATTACCTGGAGGGCACGCGCTTCAACGAGGCCAAACGCGCGCAGCAGGCTTCACCGTTCAAGCGTTTGCTCAAGCCCAAGGCAGGCGGCGTGGCATTTGTGCTGGCGGCAATGGGCGAGCAGCTGGACGCGATCCTCGACGTGACCGTGGTCTATCCGCAGGCAAAAATTCCGGGGTTCTGGGACTTGCTCTGCGGTTCAGTGCCGAAGGTGATCATCGACATCCGCACGCGCGAACTGGACCCGGCGTTGTGGCAGGGGGATTACGAGAATGATCCGGCGTTTCGCCAGACCGTCCAGAACTGGGTGAACCAGCTCTGGAAGGAGAAAGATGCGCGCATCGAGCAACTGCGCGCAGAGGCGCTTTAGCTGCCAGTGCCCCAGGCCGAGGCCAGCTTGCTCAGCACCGACTGATTGGCGCCCTGGCCGCCCAGGTATTGCAGGATCACCGGCGCAAACTGGCTGACCATGCCGCTGTCCATGCCCAGCGCGCTGAACGCGGTGTTCAGGTCGTTGGTGTTTTTCACGTTACCCAAAATGCTGTCCAGGCCGCTGATTTTGCTGCCGCCGGTCTGGCCGAGCAAACCGCTCAAGGCGCCGAGGCTGCCCAGGGAGTTGCTCCCCGACAGCTGATCCAGGCCAGGCACGCTCTTGCTCAGTTTCGAGTAGTCAGTGTTGTTCAGTTGGTTCTTGGCCAGGCCCAGCATGGCGCCGGTGCCGCCGACGGCTTGCTCCGGGGTGATGTTCAGTTGCGAGGTCAGTGCGCTCAGCAGGCCGGCGGTCTGGGAGCTCGGCGCTGCGGCAGCCGCCTTGTCGTTGCTGCCCTGTGCGCCGGAAACGGCGTTGGCCACGTCACCCAGGCTGAAACCTGCGGCAAACACCGGGCTGGCGGCCACGGTCAACAGGCAGGACAGGGCGAAACCGCGTGAAATCTTCATCAAGACAACCTCTGAATGTAGGAGCTAAAAGCAGGCGTTTGACTGACGGTTCTGGAGGAATGTTCCCACACCAGAAACAGTTCGGAAAAAGCCGCATCCAAATCACCGGCCCGCGCGTATATCAGGCTTGCACCGCCCGGAGATGGATGGAATGAATGTTCAAGCTGGACTACCCTCTGCCTACCGTGCGCCGTCCCGCCGCCCTCGATCGCGAGCCTGGAGAAGCCCCATTTCCACCCATGATGCTGACCCGTTGCGGCCTTTGCTGGCCCAATGCGCCCTGGGCAATCGCCAGGCGTTTGAAACCCTTTACCGCCGCGTGTCGCCGCGCTTGCACGGTGTTGCGTTGCGTTTCATGGGCCGCTCCGACCTCGCCGAAGAGGTGCTGCAAGAGGCCTTCGTGCGCATCTGGTACAACGCCTCACGCTACGAAGCGCACCTGGCGGCGCCGATGACCTGGATGGTCAACATCACCCGCAACCTGGCCATCGACCAACTGCGCAAACACCGCGAGCAACCCTTGGCCGACGGCCAGCAGGACGCCTTGCTCGACGACAGCCCCGGCGCCGACGAAAGGCTCGACAGCGAGCGCGAAGCCCGCGCCCTCAACCGTTGCCTGGACACCCTCGACGGCATGCAACGCCAGTCGATCACCGTGGCTTACTTCCAGGGCCTGTCGTGCTCGGAACTGGCCGACCACTTGGCCGCGCCGCTGGGCTCGGTCAAATCCTGGATTCGTCGCGGCATGGAGCGCCTGCGCAGGTGCCTTGAATCATGAACTATCACACCACCGCCCTGCGCCGCGCCCTCGCTGCCGATTACGCCATCGGGCTGATGCCCGCCATGGCGCGCAAGCGCTTTGAACACCTGCTGCTGGACGACGCCGCACTGCGCGCAGAACTGGGCCACTGGCAGGATGCACTGGCCAGCCTGACCGGAACCTTGCCCGAGCGGCCAGTGCCCGATCACGTGTGTGCCGGCATCAACGCGCGGATTGAGCCGCAGGTGCTGCACGTGCCGGCGAAGAAGCCGTTCCTGATGAGTTTCCGTTTCCTCGCGGCGGCGTGCGCCGTGGTGCTGGCGCTGTTTGTCGGCGTGCTTTACCAGCAGAGCAACACCGCGCAGTACACCGCCACCCTGGTCAACGCCAGCCAGCAACCGGCGCTGCGGGTCCAGGCATTTGCCGATTACCTGCAAGTAGAGCCACTGACGCTGGCGGCGCTGGAACCCACGCGCGCGCTGGAACTGTGGGCGATTCCGGCCGGCGGCAAACCGATTTCACTGGGCCTGGTGCCAGCTTCGGGCAAGGGCCACATCCAGTTGAGCAAGGCACAGCAAGCGCTGCTGACTGCGCCGCTGACTCTCGCCATCACCCTGGAGCCAACCGGAGGCTCGCCCACCGGGCAGCCAACCGGACCAGTGCTATACCAAGGCGCGCTGGCCACTCGCTGACGCGAACCCGTCGTGACAAACGGGCTTGTCGTGGCGAGCGGGCTTGCCCCGCGTTGGGCTGCGAAGCAGCCCCAATAGAATCACCGCGTTTTTCCAGGCAGTTCACCGTGTAGGGTTTCAGGGCCGCTGCGCACCCCAACGCGGGGCAAGCCCGCTCGCCACAGATTCAGCGCTCGTTCGGTGCTTATCGAAATAATCAGCACCGACTACTACAAAAACGGTTCTAAAAACTTTCACTTCTAACAGTGACCTCCGCCCTGTATCACCCGCACCATCACTCTCCTGCACGCCACGGGAGAGCGTTCATGAAGCACGTCATACTGGCGACTGTGTCGGCGACGATCGGCGGTGATGGGTTCAGGAACCCATCGCGGTTAACAGAGTCCATTTACTGACTACACAATTTGTCAGGAAAAGACCAATGACTGCGATCCAACCCCAAGTGACGGAACACACACCTTCATTCTGGAGCGGCCCTCGCCTATTCATCGGCATATGTGCGGTGGTGGTTGCCGGTGTCGGCGCCGCGTTTTACACCCAAGACAGCGTTAAATCTGCCGCTACGCTGCTGACCACCGAGCAACAGCCAGCCGCGCAAATCATGGCCCACAAGGATTACCTGGAAATAGAACCGATCGCTGCGGCGGCCGCCGCGCCCGACCAGAGCCTGGAACTGTGGGCCATTCCCGAAGACGGTACGCCGGTGTCCCTGGGCCTGTTGCCGACAGATGGCAAAGGCATCATCGGGCTCAACCCTCGCCAACAGGCATCCATCAGCAAGCCGGTGGAGTTGATGGTGAGCGCCGAAACCAAAGGCGGATCGATCAGCAAACAGCCGACCGGGCCGACGGTTTACCAAGGCGCGCTGGCCAACCGCTAGGCACCGACCCATACAAATTCCCACATTTTGATCTCCATCAGCCAGGCGACTTGCTCCTGGCGCAGGATGGCGCTTATAGTTCGGCCGTCGTCCACATGGCGACACGGGTTTGGCGACTCGGTGGATATAAAGTGTGCAAAAGCGCCTGCTCCTTTGCAGGTTTTTTTGTACGCGTAAAGTCGCTTTATGGCGGCTGTGCGCGGGAGACCTTCGGGTCTGCCGGCTTTGCTTTATTCCCCGGTTCGCCAACCTGCGTACAGCTGCCACCCATTCGTTTGGCGACGTGTGAGTAGCAGCCTCACTCTCTGGAATAAAGGTTACAACATGAATCGATACATGCCGCTCACCGGCCACAACAGCACCACCCCTTCCCTGCTAATCGACACCCAAGTCCCCTTGGACGTGCTCCACGACGCTGCTATTTACCGCATCCGCGCGGTCACTCAAGTCATGGAAAACCTCGCGTTTCGCGAAGGCCTGCACACCGACAACCTCGTCCTCCAGGACTTCGCCCTGCTCTGCGCCATACCGCTGCGCGACGGCTGCGACTTGCTGGATGTGATCAGCCGGCGCTTGCAGGCTTAATCTCAGGATGCAAAAAGGGCGACCCACGGGTCGCCCTTTTATTTGCCCAACGCTTTACGCCGCACTGAACAACTTATGCGGGTCGATCACAAACTTCTTCGGCACGCCCGCATCGAACTCGCCATACCCACGCGGCGCGTCATCCAGGCTGATGACCTGCACACCGACGATGTCGGCAATGTTGATGCGGTCCCACATGATCGCCTGCATCAGTTGGCGGTTGTACTTCATCACCGGCGTTTGCCCGGTGTGGAAGCTGTGGGATTTAGCCCAGCCCAGACCAAAGCGAATGCTCAGGCTGCCCATTTTTGCGGCGGCGTCCACAGCACCTGGGTCTTCTGTGACGTAGAGGCCCGGGATACCGATCTTGCCCGCCACACGCACCACGCCCATCAGCGAGTTGAGCACGGTGGCCGGGGCTTCGGCTTTGACGCCTTCATGGCCGTGGCCACGGGCTTCGAAGCCCACCGCATCCACCGCGCAATCCACTTCCGGCTCGCCCAGCAGTGCGGCGATTTGTTCGTGCAGCGGTGTGTCTGTGGACAGGTCGGCGATTTCAAACCCTTGCGCCTTGGCGTGAGCCAGGCGGATCGGGTTGACGTCGCCGATGATCACCACCGCCGCGCCAAGCAGGCGTGCAGAGGCGGCAGCGGCCAGGCCGACAGGGCCGGCACCGGCGATGTAGACCGTACTGCCGGGGCCAACGCCCGCGGTAACGGCGCCGTGGTAGCCGGTGGGCAGGATGTCGGAGAGGCAGGTCAGGTCGCGGATTTTCTCCATGGCCTTGTCGCGGTCCGGCAACTTGAGCAGGTTGAAGTCGGCGTAGGGCACCAGCACGTATTCGGCTTGGCCGCCGGTCCAGTCGCCCATATCGACGTAGCCGTAAGCACCGCCCGGACGGGCCGGGTTTACGCTCAGGCACACGCCGGTGTGTTGTTCCTTGCAGGAGCGGCACAGGCCGCAGGCGACGTTGAACGGTACCGACACCAGGTCGCCGATTTTCAGGTTTTCGACGCCGCTGCCCATTTCAATCACTTCGCCAGTGATTTCGTGACCGAGCACCAGGCCGGTCTGGGCGGTGGTGCGGCCGCGCACCATGTGTTGGTCGGAGCCGCAGATGTTGGTGGAGACCACGCGCAGGATGACGCCGTGTTCAATCTTCCTGCCACGGGGGTCCTGCATTTTGGGATAGTCGATTTTCTGTACTTCGACTTGGCCGTTGCCGAGATACACGACACCACGATTACCAGACATGCTTTCACCTCGCTGTTGTTTTTATGGAACCGCGTTGCCCAGGCAGGCAGCGCGTTAAAGTGCTCGGGTACAGATGCTGTTTCTTGTGTTGTTGCTGAGGGCCTCATCGCAGGCAAGCCAGCTCCCACATTTTGATGTGTGAATACTTTCAAATGTGGGAGCTGGCTTGCCTGCGATAGCGTCCGTCAGAGCACCACGGTGCGATTGGCATTCAAAAACACCCGCCGCTCAATGTGGTACCCCACCGCCCGCGCCAACGTCAGCCCTTCAATATCCCGCCCCTTGGCAATCAAGTCCTCGGGATAGTGGCTGTGATCCACCACCTCCACACCCTGCGCAATGATCGGGCCTTCGTCCAAATCGTTGTTGATGTAATGCGCCGTGGCGCCGACCAACTTCACCCCCTTGTTGTACGCCTGGTGATACGGCTTGGCGCCCTTGAACCCCGGCAACAACGAGTGATGGATATTGATCGCCTTGCCATCCAGCTTGCGGCACAGCTCCGGCGACAGCACTTGCATGTAGCGCGCAAGGATCACCAATTCGGCGCCGGTGTCTTCCACCACTTGCCACACTTGACGCTCCTGGGACGGTTTGTCGTTAGGGTCGAGGGGGAAATGGTAGTAGGGAATCTGGTGCCAGTCGGCCAGAGGTTTGAGATCGGGGTGATTGGACACCACCGCGACCACGTCCATCGACAGCTGGCCGATGCGCTGGCGGTACAGCAAGTCGTTCAGGCAGTGATCGGCCTTGGAGACCATGATCACCACTTTTGGCCGGTAGTTCGGCGCCGTCAGCTCGAAGATCATGCCAAAGGCTTCGCCGCGAGAGGCCAGGCCATCGCGGAAACCCTGCTCGTCAAACCCATCGGGCTGGCGAAATTCCACGCGAATAAAAAACCGGCCCGAAAGCCGGTCATCGAACGAATGGTGCTCGGTAACGTAGCAACCCTGTTCGAACAGGTAGCGGGTCACCGCGTCCACCGTGCCGAGCACGCTGGGGCAGTCGGCAGTCAAAATCCATGTATCAGGTGCGCGGCTCATACAGAAATCCTCAGGCCCTTGTGGCGAGGGGGCTTGTCCCCCGTTGGGCTGCAAAGCAGCCCCAACACCTGCCATTCAATTATTTCAAAAAAAATGCGCCGGCTTTATCAGGCCTGGACACTCAGGCCGAATTCAGCCGAGGCGTCCTGCAACCACAACCACCAGTAATCCGAGAAGCTGCGACGAATCACCAGCTCCCAGGTGTCTTCGGCTGTGTGACGAATCACCAGCTGCGACTTGGCGAACACTGTGCCCACCGCCTTGCCCACCGGGAAGTTGCTGGGGTGCACGTCGTAGCTGGTGGATTTCATCAGCACGTCGCGCACATTCGGGCCGCGGAGTTCGAGGATCTGCTGGCCGCCGCTGACGTTGACGATCTGGATGTGCAACTCACCCAGGGCCGCACGCAGGTTTTGTTCGGCGGCGAATTCTTCACCGCTGGGCACGATCAGCAGCCACTCATCCGGCCCGAGCCATTGCAGGCTGGTTTCGCCTTTGACGATGACTTGTAATGCGCCGGGCAGCTCGATGTCCAGGGCTTTGTGCACGCCTGCTGCAAAGGCGGCGTCATGGCCGTCGCCACGAATGGTCAGGTGGCCGAGGAGTTTCTTTTCACGCACGGTCACGCCGGCGTTCTTGCGGCCCTTGCCGACCAGGCTGGCGAGGTCGGCATGGTGCAGCGACGACTCGGCCTTGGCCCCGGTGGTTGGGCGTTGTTGGTACACATTGGCTGCTGTCATAAAGCACCTGTTCTGAATGCTGTGGTGACTGTTCTGGCCTCATCGCGGGCAAGCCCGGCTCCCACAGGGAAACGCATTCCACATGTGGGAGCTGGCTTGCCTGCGATGCAGGCGACTCGGTCTGTCAGATATTCTGGCGTTCGCCTTTCGGATCAAAGAACACCGAAGACACAATTTCCGCCTCGATCACGCTGCCATCGGCCTGGGGCGAAAACACCCGCTCGCCGATGCGCTTCAAGCCGCCCTTCACCACCGCCATCGCGAACGAATAACCGAGAGAGTTGTGGGCATAGCTTGAGGTGACGTGGCCGACCATCTTCATCGGAATCGACTGCTTCGGGTCCAGCACCAACTGCGCGCCTTCCGGCAACCACACGGTCGGATCAATCGGTTTGAGCCCGACCAGCTGCTTACGCTCTTCGCGCACGCAGTCTTCACGGTTCATGCCGCGCCAGCCGATCCACGAGAACGGTTTGGTCCGGCCCACGCACCAACCCATGTTCAAATCGTCCGGGGTCATCGAGCCGTCGGTGTCTTGCCCGACGATGATGAAGCCCTTCTCGGCCCGCAGTACGTGCATGGTTTCGGTGCCGTACGGGGTCAGGTTGTATTTTTTGCCGGCTTCGACGATCTGCTCCAACACGCCCATGGCGTAGTCGGCCTGCACGTTGACTTCGTACGACAGCTCACCGGTAAACGAGATACGGAACACCCGCGCCGGTACGCCGCCGACCAGGCCTTCTTTCCAGGTCATGAACGGGAAGCCGTCCTTGTCCAGGTCGATGTCGGTGACTTCCGCCAGCAGCTTGCGGCTGTTGGGGCCGGACAAGGTCATGGTCGCCCAGTGGTCGGTGACCGAGGTGAAGTACACCTTGAGGTCTGGCCACTCGGTCTGTTGGTAGATTTCCAGCCACTGCAGCACGCGAGCGGCGCCGCCAGTGGTGGTGGTCATCAGGAAGTGGTTGTCGGCGAGGCAGGCGGTCACGCCGTCGTCGAAGACCATGCCGTCTTCCTTGCACATCAGGCCGTAGCGCGCCTTGCCCACGTCGAGCTTGGTCCAGGCGTTGCTGTAGATGCGGTTGAGGAACTCACGGGCGTCCGGGCCTTGAATGTCGATCTTGCCGAGGGTGGACGCATCTAGCAGGCCGACGCTGTCGCGCACGGCCAGGCATTCGCGTTTCACCGCAGCGTGCAGGTCTTCACCCTTGCGCGGGAAGTACCACGGGCGTTTCCACTGGCCGACGTCTTCAAACTCGGCGCCGTTTTTAACGTGCCAGGCTTGCAGCGCGGTGTAGCGCACCGGTTCGAAAATGTGCCCGCAGTGACGGCCCGCGACGGCGCCGAAGGTCACTGGTGTGTAGTTCGGGCGGAACATGGTGGTGCCCATCTGCGGGATGGTCACGTTCAGCGAACGCGCGGCAATCGCCAGGCCGTTGACGTTACCCAGCTTGCCCTGATCAGTGCCAAAACCCAACGCAGTGTAGCGTTTGACGTGTTCGACCGACTCAAACCCTTCGCGGGTCGCCAGTTCGATGGCGGCGGCGGTCACGTCGTTTTGCAGGTCGACAAATTGCTTCGGCGCCCGTGCCGTGGCTTTTTCGTGGGGCACCTGGAACAGCGCCAGGGTCGGTTCTTCCAGACGGCTCAAGGCTTTTGGCAGCGTGCCTTCCACCGGGGCAAACCCGGCTTCGCTGGCGGCGCGCACGCCACCTTCAAACCCATCCGCCAGGGAATCGCCAAGGCCATAGACGCCGTTGATGCCGCCAACGCACACGCGTTTTTGCGGGGCTTCGCCCGGTACAAAACCGAGGATGTCTTCACGCCAGGTCGGCTTGCCGCCCAAGTGCGAAGCCAGGTGAACCACCGGGCTGTAGCCGCCGGAGCTGGCGACCAGGTCGCACTCCAGCCACTCGCCGGGGCTGGTGACTTTGTGTGCTTTCACATCAATCGCGGCCACGCGGGCAGCGGTCACGTGCTTGCTGCCACGGGCTTCGATCACGGCGCTGCCGGTGAGGATGCGAATACCCTTGGCACGGGCTTCCTCCACCAATGCGCCCCGTGGGTTGTGACGGGCATCGGCCACGGCCACCACATTCAGGCCCGCATCGAACCAGTCCAGCGCCACGCGGTAGGCGTGGTCGTTGTTGGTCGACAGCACCAGTTTTTTACCCGGTGCCACGCCGTAGCGGCGCACGTAAGTCGAGACCGCACCGGCGAGCATGTTGCCCGGCACATCGTTGTTGCCGTACACCAGCGGACGCTCGCACGCACCGGTCGCCAGCACCACGCGCTTGGCCCGCACACGGTGAATACGCTGACGCACCACGCCTATCGGCGCGCGGTCGCCAAGGTGGTCGGTGAGGCGTTCGTGAATGGTCAGGAAGTTATGGTCGTGGTAGCCGTTGACGGTGGCGCGGGGCAGCAGCACCACGTCCGGCAGGGCTTTGAGTTCGGCGATCACGCCTGCCACCCATTCGGTGGCGGGCTTGCCGTCGAGGCTCTCGCGCGAGTCCAGCAGCGAGCCGCCGAACTCTTCCTGCTCGTCAGCGATGATCACGCGGGCACCGCTGCGCGCGGCAGCCAGTGCAGCGGCCAGGCCAGCAGGGCCTGCGCCGACCACCAGCACGTCGCAGTGGCGGTTGAAGTTGTCGTAGGTGTCCGGGTCGTTCTCGGTTGGCGAGCGGCCAAGGCCGGCAGCCTTACGGATGTACTTCTCGTACGTCATCCAGAACGATTGCGGGTACATGAAGGTTTTGTAGTAGAAACCCGGCGGCATCAGCTTGCCGCCGACCTTGCCGAGAATGCCCATCACGTCATTGTTGACGTTCGGCCAGCCGTTGGTGCTGGTGGCGACGAGGCCCTGGTACAGCGCCTGTTGCGTGGCGCGCACGTTCGGAATTTGTGTGGCTTCGGTGGCACCGATCTGCAACACCGCATTGGGCTCTTCGGCGCCGGCGGCAAAGATGCCGCGCGGGCGCGAATACTTGAAGCTGCGGCCGATGATGTCGACGCCATTGGCCAGCAGCGCTGCGGCCAAAGTATCGCCCTCAAAGCCTTTGTAGCTCTGGCCGTTGAAGGTAAACGTGAGGACTTTATTGCGGTCGATGCGGCCACCGTTGGACAGGCGATTGATCTGGCTCATACCTTCTCTCCAGAGGCCTTGGCGGTGAATTGCGGCTTCTCGCCGATCTTGTAGGTTTCAAGAATTTCGTAGGTCAGGGTGTCGCGGGTGGCGTTGAAATACTGGCGGCAACCGGCGGCGTGAATCCACAGTTCGTGGTGCAGGCCACGCGGGTTATCGCGGAAGAACATGTAGTCGCCCCACTCCGCATCGGTGCAGGCATTCGGGTCCAGCGGGCGCGGGATGTGCGCTTGGCCGGACGCGTGGAATTCCTCTTCGGAGCGCAGTTCGCCACAGTGAGGACAGAAGATATGCAACATAGGGAATTTCTCCTGTTAGTGGGCGACGGCCGCAGCGCCGTGTTCGTCGATGAGCGCACCGTTGTGGAAACGGTCGATGGAGAAAGGTGCCGCCAACGGGTGCATTTCACCCTTGGCGAGGCTCGCGGCAAACACGTTACCTGAGCCTGGGGTGGCCTTGAAGCCACCGGTGCCCCAACCGCAGTTGAAGAACATGTTCGGTACCGGGGTCTTGGAGATGATCGGGCACGCATCCGGCGTGGTGTCGACGATGCCGCCCCACTGCCGGTTCATGCGCACGCGCGACAGCACCGGGAACATCTCGACGATGGCCTGGATGGTGTGCTCGATCACCGGGTACGAACCACGCTGGCCATAACCGTTGTAGCCGTCGATACCGGCGCCGATCACCAGGTCGCCCTTGTCGGACTGGCTGATGTAACCGTGCACGGCGTTGGACATGATCACGCTGTCGATAATTGGCTTGATCGGCTCCGACACCAGCGCTTGCAGCGGGTGGGATTCGATCGGCAGGCGAAAGCCCGCCAGCGAAGCCATGTGGCCGGAGTTACCGGCGGTGACCACGCCGACGCGCTTGGCACCGATAAAGCCCTTGTTGGTTTCCACACCGATGCACACGCCGTTTTCCTTGCGAAAGCCGATCACTTCGGTCTGCTGGATCAGGTCCACGCCCAGTGCGTCAGCGGCGCGGGCAAAGCCCCAGGCCACGGCATCGTGACGCGCCACGCCGCCGCGCCGTTGCACGGTGGCGCCGAGTACCGGGTAGCGGGTGTTTTTCGAGCAGTCGAGGTAAGGGATCTCGTCGGCCACTTGTTTGGCATTGAGCAGTTCACCGTCCACGCCGTTGAGGCGGTTGGCGCTGACGCGGCGCTCGGAATCTCGGATGTCTTGCAGGGTGTGGCACAGGTTGTAGACGCCGCGCTGGGAGAACATCACGTTGTAGTTCAGGTCCTGGGACAGGCCTTCCCAGAGCTTCATCGCGTGTTCGTAGAGATGCGCCGATTCGTCCCACAGGTAGTTGGAACGCACGATGGTGGTGTTGCGTGCGGTGTTACCGCCGCCCAGCCAGCCTTTCTCGACCACGGCCACGTTGGTGATGCCGTGCTCTTTTGCCAGGTAGTAGGCGGTCGCCAGACCATGCCCGCCGCCGCCGACGATCACCACGTCGTAGACCTTTTTAGGTGTGGGCGTGCGCCACATTTTCTGCCAGTTTTCGTGGTGGCTGAGTGAGTGCTTGAAGAGGCCGAAGCCTGAGTAGCGTTGCATAGTCATTACTCCAAAACCGCGCTCAGCGATAAACCGGGAAATCAGCGCACAGGGCAGACACGTGCTTGGCCACGTTGGCCTCGACATCAGCGTCGCCGAGGTTGTCGAGGATGTCGCAGATCCAGCCGGCCAGTTCGATGCACTGCCCCACTTTGAAACCACGCGTGGTCACCGCCGGGGTACCGATGCGCAGGCCCGAGGTCACGAACGGCGACTGCGGGTCATTCGGCACGGCGTTCTTGTTGACGGTGATATGGGCGCGGCCCAGTGCGGCGTCCGCCTCTTTGCCGGTGAGGCCCTGACGGATCAGGCTGACTAGGAACAGGTGGTTGTCGGTGCCGCCGGACACCACGTCATACCCGCGCTTGATAAACACCTCGGCCATGGCCTGGGCGTTATGAATCACTTGCTGTTGATAGGCCTTGAAGCCAGGCTCCTGGGCTTCCTTGAAGCACACCGCCTTGCCGGCGATGACGTGCATCAGCGGGCCGCCCTGGGCGCCCGGGAACACGGCAGAGTTGAGTTTCTTTTCAATTTCTTCGTTGGCACGGGCCAAAATCAGGCCGCCACGCGGACCGCGCAGGGTCTTGTGGGTGGTGGTGGTGACCACGTCGGCGTACGGCAGCGGGTTCGGGTACAGGCCAGCGGCGACCAGGCCGGCGACGTGGGCCATGTCGACGAACAGCAGTGCGCCGACCTTGTCGGCGATGGCGCGAAAGCGTGGGAAATCCAAAGTTTTGGAGTAGGCAGAGAAACCGGCCACCACCATCTTCGGCTTGTGCTCGACCGCCAGGCGCTCGACTTCGTCGTAGTCGATCAAACCGGTGTCGGTGTTGATGCCGTATTGCACCGCGTTGTACAGCTTGCCCGAGGACGACACTTTGGCGCCGTGGGTCAGGTGACCGCCGTGGGCCAGGCTCATGCCGAGGATGGTGTCGCCCGCATTCAGCAGGGCCAGGTACACCGCGCTGTTGGCGGACGAGCCGGAGTGCGGCTGCACGTTGGCGTAATCGGCGCCGAACAGTTGCTTGGCGCGCTCGATGGCCAGCACTTCAACCTTGTCCACATGCTCGCAGCCACCGTAGTAGCGCTTGCCCGGATAGCCTTCGGCGTATTTGTTGGTGAGGCCACTGCCCTGCGCTTGCATCACACGTTTGCTGGTGTAGTTCTCCGACGCGATCAGCTCGATATGGTCTTCCTGACGCTGCTCTTCGGCATTCATGGCCGCGAGCAATGCGTCGTCATATCCCTGGATCTGGTCTTTTTTGCTGAACATCGCGTCTCTCCCAGCCTTTCGTATTGTTAAGGCCCGTGCAGGGCCCTTTGATGCGATGGTAGGGCTGGCGCTGGCAGGTCAAATGCCTACGCACGCCACGCAAAGGTGCGTTTACGACATGGCGCGAACAACACCGAAACAAATGTGGGAATGGGCTTGTGTGGGAGCTGGCTTGCCTGCGATGCAGACACCTCGGTCTGTCAGCAAAACCGCGGTGATGCCATCGCAGGCAAGCCAGCTCCCACACAAGCCAGCTCCCACAAGGATTAGGCGATGATTTGGCGGACGAGTAGCAGCAGCAGGAAATGCAGGGGATAGAGCGCATAGGCCCAGCGGCGCATGGCCGGTGGCGCGACATTCCTGGCATGTCGCAACAAGACCAGACCCGCCAACGGCGCAATCAGGCATGTGACCAACCCCATCAGCGCCACAGGCGTGCCGCTATTCAGCAGAATCTGCCACTGGTTGGCGGCCAGACACACCAAACCTGGCAACACGCTGAAATACCACGGTCGACGAAACACCAGCAGCATCGCCAGCGGCAATAACACACCGAAAAAACCGAACATCAGTTGGGTAGAAAACACCGCCGCTACCGCGACGGCAATCAGCGCCAATCCTCGTTCAAAAAGCGCCTTCTGCTGCCATCCTCTGGCAACCAGCAGGCCCAACGCTAAAGTCGGGAGCACATTCAACGTATCGGCATCCTCGATAAACATCCCATACGGCACTTCGCTGATTACGCTGAACAGCAGCAGCCAGCCCAGATATCGCCACTGGCCGGTGACCGGGGCGTTTCGGGCCCGGTACAGATTGGCCGCAATCGCCAGGCAAAACCACGGGAACGCCAGGCGACCCGGTACGTACAGGCCATCAAGGCTTAAACCGACATAACGCAGGTGATCGAGCACCATGCTCAGCAGCGCCAGCCACTTGAGCAAATCCAGAGCGCCATCGCGGACGCGTCCGACAGGCAAGGTTTGAGTACCGTGCATAATTCCCCAGTGACTTTGCATTTACAGTGCGTGCGCACCCCCAACGATCTTGGTTACAGTGCGCACCAACATCGACCACAGGAATGGGCCATGACCGACAAGAGCCAACAATTCGCCAGTGACAACTATTCCGGCATTTGCCCGGAAGCCTGGGCCGCCATGGAACAAGCCAACCAGGGCCATCAACGCGCCTATGGCGATGATGAATGGACCCACCGCGCCGCCGACGGTTTCCGCAACCTGTTCGAAACCGACTGTGAAGTGTTCTTCGCCTTCAACGGCACCGCCGCCAACTCACTGGCGCTGTCGTCTTTGTGCCAGAGCTACCATAGCGTGATTTGCTCGGAAACCGCCCACGTCGAGACCGACGAATGTGGCGCGCCGGAGTTTTTCTCCAACGGTTCCAAGCTGCTTGTGGCGCGCACCGAAAACGGCAAGCTGACCCCGGAATCGATCCGCGAGATCGCCCTCAAGCGTCAGGATATCCATTACCCGAAACCGCGCGTGGTCACCCTGACCCAGGCCACGGAAGTCGGCAGCGTGTACACCCCGGAAGAAATCCGCGCCATCAGCGCCACCTGCAAGGAACTGGGCCTGAACCTGCACATGGACGGCGCGCGCTTCTCCAACGCCTGCGCGTTCCTTGGTTGCTCGCCGGCCGACCTGACCTGGAAAGCCGGCGTGGACGTGCTGTGCTTTGGCGGCACCAAAAACGGCATGGCCGTGGGCGAAGCGATTTTGTTCTTCAACCACAAGCTGGCCGAAGACTTCGATTACCGCTGCAAACAGGCAGGCCAGCTGGCGTCGAAAATGCGCTTCCTGTCTGCCCCGTGGGTAGGCTTGCTGGAAAACGATGCCTGGCTCAAACACGCCCGCCACGCCAACCGCTGCGCGCAACTATTGAGCAGCCTGGTAGCGGACATTCCCGGCGTGGAACTGATGTTCCCGGTACAGGCCAACGGCGTGTTCCTGCAACTCTCGGAAGCGGCCATCGAAGCGCTGACAGCCAAGGGCTGGTGTTTCTACACCTTCATCGGCAAAGGCGGCGCGCGGTTCATGTGTGCGTGGGATACCGAGGAAGAGCGTGTAAGAGAATTGGCCGCAGATATTCGGGAAGTGATGGGCGCTTAAGCACGACGAGTAATGGCGGATTGCCGAGACTGTTATTTGGTGTTTCCGACAGCCTCCAGCTCACTTTTCATCGACTAGCCTCTTGGAACCCGAAAGGAAAAAGCCGCTGCAGCGGCCCCCTTTCGGGAACAACTGCCTGCCGAATGTTCGGCCGGAAACGGAAATCCAAAAGAGGCTACACCCATGGAATATGTGAGCAGCGGCACCAGCCTGCGAAGCGAAGGCACTGACAGCACCACCATCATCGACTGGGACGAGTTCAGGAAGTACGCAAAAGTCGGTGACACCATCCGCGAGCCCTCAAGGACATTGCGGGTTTACGATAAAGTCTACGAATTGACAGCATCAGGCCAGCACTTCGTCGTTCACATCTACGCCCAATAACCCCTACCCATAACCAACTGTGGGAGCTGGCTTGCCTGCGATAGCGGTGGGTCAGCTACGTACCCCGTGGCGAGCGGGCTTGCCCCGCGTTGGGCTGCGCAGCGGCCCTGGAAAGGAAGAATGCGGTGAGTCAGACAATCTCCGGCCGCTGGTTTGGGGCTGCTGCGCAGCCCAACGCGGGGCAAGCCCGCTCGCCACGGGGATAGCGCTCACCCTATCAGAAAGATTTCCAAAGACCCTGAAAGAGCTCGGGGTTAGAACTCGATGCGCACGTCGCCCTTCGGCACGCTGCAGCACGACAGGATGTAACCCTCGGCTTCGTCTTCCTCGGTGATGCCGCCGTTGTGCTCCATCTCGACCTCGCCCCCCAGCTTCATCACCTTGCACGTCCCGCAAATGCCCATGCCGCAGGCTTTCGGAATCAACAAGCCCAGTTTGGCCGCCGCCGCGTGCACGGTTTCGCCGGGCGCCACGCGAATGCTTTTGCCCGAGGCAATGAATTCCACCTGGTGCAGATCCGCCAAATCGATTTCCGGTGCATCGGCGGCTTGTTCGGCTTGCTCTACCGCGTCGGCACGCGCTTCCGGCGGCGTCGCGCCGAAGGATTCCTCGTGGTAGCGCGTCATGTCGAACCCGGCCGCTTCCAGCATGCGCTTCACCGCGCTCATGTACGGCGTCGGGCCGCAGCAGAACACTTCGCGCTCGAGGAAGTCGGGCACCATCAGTTCGAGCATCTTGTGGTTCAGGTAACCGCGATAACCGGCCCAAGGCTCGCCCAGGCCATGCTTCTCGCAGATCAGGTGCAGGCTGAAGTTGTCGATCCGCGACGCCATGTGCTCCAGCTCGCGGTGGTAAATGATGTCTTTGGGCGAACGGGCGCTGTGGATAAACGTCATGTCGACATTGGCGTTGGTGTCGTAGTACCAGCGCGCCATGGACATGACCGGCGTGATACCCACGCCGCCGCTCAAATACAGCACTTTCGGGTTGCTGAAGTCGATGGCGTTGAACAGCCCGACCGGGCCGTGCACTGCCAATTCCTGCCCTTCATGCAATGTGTCGTGCAACCAGTTGGACACCTTGCCGCCCGGCACACGCTTGATCGTCACCGAGAAGCTGTACGGCACCGACGGCGAGCTGGAGATGGTGTAGGAGCGCATGATCGGCTGGCCTTCGATTTCCAGCTCCAGAGTGACGAACTGCCCAGGCTTGAAAAAGAACAGAATCGGCTGGTCGGCCATGAAGCAGAAGGTGCGCACGTCCCAGGTTTCCTGGATGACTTTGACGCAACGGACGATGTGCCGACCATTGGCCCAGGTCTGGGTGGTTACCGGGTTCAGGAAATTATTGGACATGCTTGCTCTCCACTGCCGATGTTCGGCTTTATGGTGGCGATTCTGCGTAACGCCGCAACCGCCCATTTACCTATCTGCGACATTCACATACTTATCGCGACCAGCCCCCATATCACGGGGGTTGCGCGTCGGGATCAGAGTGGGCCATGTCGCTAATGGACAAGGTTCTGGTGTTCGGCGGCCCCACACTCGCTCACAACAAAGACGCTTTCTTTACGCCTTGCAAAGCGACAACCGTAGCCACTATTCGCCGGCCACACAGAATGGCCCTGAGGACACACACGATGGACGTCACCGCAACCTTAAGCTTGGGCGATCCGCTGGAACCCGCACGCAAGGCCACCGCGCAAATGCTGCAAGAGCGCGAGCGCACCTTTTCGCTGCCGCAGCCGTTCTACTCTGATGAGCGGCTGTTCGATATCGACATGCAGGAAATTTTCCAGAAAGAGTGGTTGATCGCCGGCATGACCTGCGAGATCCCGACCAAGGGCAATTACATCACCCTGCAAATCGGCAAGAACCCGATCATCGTGATCCGTGGCGCCGACGGCGTGGTGCATGCCTTCCACAACGTCTGCCGCCACCGTGGTTCGCGTTTGTGCACCAGCGACAAGGGCAAGGTAGCCAAACTTGTCTGCCACTACCACCAGTGGACCTACGAGCTGGACGGTCGTCTGTTGTTCGCAGGCACCGAGATGGGAGCCGACTTCGACATGAAGCAATACGGCCTCAAGCCGGTAAACGTGAAAACCGCCGGCGGCTACATTTTCGTCAGCCTGGCCGAGAACCCGCCGGCCATTGATGACTTCCTGTCGACGCTGAGCCATTACATGGAACCGTACGACATGGAGAACACCAAGGTGGCGATTACCACCACCTTGTTTGAAAAAGCCAACTGGAAGCTGGTGCTGGAAAACAACCGCGAGTGCTACCACTGCAACGCGTCGCACCCGGAACTGTTGAAAACCCTGCTGGAATGGGACGACGTCACCGACCCGCGCGCCGACCAGGCCTTCAAGGACCACGTCGCCGCATCGGCCGCCGCCTGGGATGCCGAAAAAATCCCTTACGCTCACGCCAGCTTTGGCCTGCGCAACCGCATCGTGCGCATGCCGCTGCTCAAGGGCACCGTGTCGATGACCCTGGACGGCAAGCAAGGCTGCAACAAGCTGATGGGCCGCATCAAAAACCCGGACCTGGGCTCGATGCGCATCCTGCACTTGCCCCACTCGTGGAACCACTGCATGGGCGACCACATCATTGTGTTCACCGTGTGGCCGATCAGCGCCCAGGAAACCATGGTCACCACCAAGTGGATCGTGCACAAGGACGCAGTGGAAGGCGTGGACTATGACGTAGAGCGCATGCGTAAAGTGTGGGATGCCACCAACGACCAGGACCGTCGCCTGGCCGAAGAAAACCAACGCGGGATCAACTCCACGGCTTACCAGCCTGGGCCGTATTCCAAAACCTATGAGTTTGGCGTGGTGAACTTTGTGGATTGGTACAGCGAGCGCTTGCTGAGTAATCTGGGCGCGGCGCCTGCGCCTTATCTCAAGGGCGTGGCTGTGCATGAATAACTGACACACCACAGTTCAACACTGTGGGAGCGGGCTTGCCTGCAATAGCGGCGGTGAATTCACTGCAGTCATCGCAGGCAAGCCAGCTCCCACATTTGGATCTCCACATTGTTCAAGATTTGATCAGTTCTCTCGCAGCCCTTTATAGATAAGCCCTCCAGCCTTTACCCAACAACTTATCCACAGAGCCACCCACAGCAATTGTGGGCAAGTGCGCTCCTCCCTCCAAAATTAATGAAGAAAATCCGTGACTTATTCAAGTTGACGGGTTTCGCACACCTTTGATCATTTATTGATCAACACCTTGAAAGCCACGGTATACGTGCCCTGTAGCACTACGCGAACACCTTATCCACAGAAGCACCAACAGACTTTGGGGGCAACTTTGGTCGTGCTGTGGAAAACCGCCTAAAACCTGCATAAACCGGGGCATTCAGGGTTTTAATTGGATAAATAACACAAATTGATCACCTTTTAACCAACTCACGCAAAGCCTCTGTTTACATGGGCTGCAGCCAGTAGCAAACATCTTATCCACAGAAGCGCCAACAGACTTTGGGGGCAAGTCTGTACCCTTGATAAAAGTTATTCAGGGGAAAACCCGAGGAAAAACCGTCAGTTAGCCTGGTTATTTTTCGTACAGAGGGCTGCAGGGCGCTATATACAGGGGCTGTGGACAAGCGCGAACAGGTTATCCACAGGCGGATCAACAGGGATTGTGGGTAATCCCTCAAAGACTTGCAAAACTCAAAATGGGAACCGGCTTTTCTGTGGGAGCGGGGCTTGCCCGCGATGCAGGCAACTCGGTCTTGAATTAAGTCGAGGTGATGCTATCGCAGGCAAGCCAGCTCCCACACAAGCCAGCTTCCACAGTGCAATCAGCGTACGACGCCTTCTTCTATTAACAATTTGAGAATGGCCTGCGCGCCCGCTTCCGGGCTCAGGCCCTTGAGCACCTGCCCGCCGCCGCCACTGGCTTTGGCGGTCGCAGCCTTCATCCGATCCGCGCCGCTCTTGGCCTTGATCACCTTGAGGCGCTTGGGCCGAGGCTTGGCCGGTTGCAGCAGCGCGCTTGTGAATAACTCATCTTGCTCGATCTCGACGTCATGCGCGGCCAACTCACCGCGCTGCGCCGGGCCGTAGGCGCTTTGGCGTGGCTTGGGCGCGGCGTTATCCACCGTGGCCAGAAACGGCAGCCGCACCTTAAGGCGCCGCCGCTGACCGCGCGGCAACGCTTGCAGCACGTGCGCCACGCCGCCGTCGATGGATTCAACCTGCGCCAGCCCCACAATCAGCGGCCAGCCCAGTTGCTCGGCCAGCAGGAACGGCAACATGCCCGAGCCTTCGCCGGTTTCCGCCTGGCTCCCGGCGAGCACCACCTGGGCGCCCGCCTCACGCAAATAATCGCTGAGCACCGGCAACGCATCGCTGCCCGCCGGTTGTTCCAGCACGTGCAGCTGCGGCACGCCCATGCCCAGGTAGCTGCGCAATGTCGGTTCGTGGATGTCGCCTGCGTGCAGCACCTGCAACTTATCCCCAGCCAATTGCAGGCCCAGCTCGACAGCGCGCGCGTCCTGCTCGGCGCGGCGCGGGCGCCCGGAAGTCGGGTGGGCGCCGATGGACACCAGGCTGATTACATTCGTGGTCATGGCCATATCCTTAAGCCGCGTCGCGCTTGGCGCCGTTGCGGTAGGTCTCAACGGCCGCGATCAAGGCTTGCAGAATCGCGGCGCTTTCGCCAATCACCGACAGGTCGGCACGCTTGATCATGTCGCAACCCGGGTCGAGGTTGATTGCCACCACCTTGTCGCAGGCACCGATGCCTTGCAGGTGCTGGATCGCCCCGGAAATCCCCACGGCCACGTACACCCGCGCCGTGACCCAGGTGCCGCTCGCACCGACCTGACGGTCGCGGGCCATAAAGCCGTCGTCCACGGCCACCCTTGAGGCGCCTTCGGTGGCGCCGAGTGCGGCGGCGGTTTGGTGGAACAGCGCCCAGTCCTTCACGCCATTGCCGCCGGAGAAAATAAATTCGGCTTCGGCCATTGGAATGGCTGCCGGGTCCACCGCCACCGCGCCGAGGTCTTCGATACGCGGCAGGCTGCGCGCCAAGGGTGTGGATAACTCTACGGGCAACACTTCGTGACGGGTTTCGCTGACCGGTTCGGCGCATTCCGCCGCCGCCAGAATCAGGCGCGGCAGTGGCCGGGCCAAATCCTCCTGGCCCGCACCGGCGCGGCCGATGCAGTCTTCGCCCTTGATCTGCCAGACACGTGTGGCCGGGCGTTCCTTGAGGCTTGCGGCAAAGCGCCGGCCCAATTCGCCGCCGCCACTGCGGCTGTCCGGCAGCAACCAATGGCGCGGGCTGAACTGGTTATCCACAGCCCGCAGGCCCTGGACGCGTTGCTCCGGTGAATAACCGTCGAAGGCGTGGCCTTCCAGCACCAGCAGGCGGTCGACGCCCGCCGTGGCAAAGGCACTTTCCTTGTGTTCACCAAACACCACCGCCAGCACCGCGCCGTGGCTGCCGGCCAGTTGCCGAGCCAGGCCGAGCAAGTCGCGGTCGTGGCTGCTCAGGCGGCCGCCGACCATGTCGGGCACCACGTTGATGTAGAACGCCGGTGCCGGAACCTGATGCAGCGGCAACTGCACTTCTACTGCCGTCGTACGCTTGGCTGCGCCGCCCTGCTGAGCGCCGCTGCGGTCGATGCGCTTGATGCCGTTGGGGCCGATGAAACCGGCGCCGTGCACGTTTTTGCGGATGACGCCGTTAGGCCCCATCCAGCTCTGTTGTACCGGCTGCATCGCCGCATGCAGCGGGTGCAGACGGTTGCGGGCGATCCATTCGGCCCGTGGGTCGCGGCGGATAATGTCGCTCATCAGTGCACCTCCGCAGGTTCACGCTGGATGGGAGCCTTGGTGGGCGCTGCATCTTCAAGCAACGCGTCAGCCACCAACTCGGCAATGTCCTTGATCAAGGGGCGCGGTTCCACCACCCCTTCCAGCATCGCTGTGCACTGCGGGCAACCCACGGCCACCAGTTCGGCACCGGTCTCGCGGATGTCGTCCATGCGCATGTCCGGGATCCGTTGCTTGCCGGGAATGTCAGTGATTGGCGCGCCGCCACCGCCGCCGCAGCAGCGTGAACGCAAGCCCGAGCGTTGCATCTCCTTGACCTCGATGCCCAGCGCGCGCAGCACCTGGCGCGGCGCCTCGTACTCGCCGTTGTAGCGGCCCAGGTAACACGGGTCGTGATAGGTCACGCTGTTGCCTTTGTGCTGGCCCAGGTTCAGCGCGCCCTCGCCGATCAGCTCGGCCATAAAGGTGCTGTGGTGCTGCACGAGGTAGTTGCCGTTGAAGGCGCCGTACTCGTTTTTCAGCACGTGGAAGCTGTGCGGGTCGCAAGTGACAATGCGCTTGAAGGCATACTTTTCCAGGGTCTGGATATTGCGCGTGGCCAGCAGCTGGAAGGTGGCTTCATCGCCCAAACGGCGCGCCACGTCGCCACTGTCGCGCTCTTCGAGGCCGAGTACGGCAAAGTCGACCCTGGCCGCTTTCAGCACTTTGACGAACGCGCGCAGGGTGCGTTGGTTGCGCATGTCGAACGCGCCGTCGCCCACCCAGAACAGCACGTCGGTGGTGCCTTTTTCGCTGAGCAATGGCAGGTTCAAATCCGCCGCCCAGTTCAGCCGGCCGCCCGGTGCAAAGCCGCCGGGGTTGTCGGTGGCGATCAGGTTTTCGAGGACTTCGGCGCCCTTGTTCGGTGTCGCGCCTTTTTCCAGGGTGAGGTAGCGGCGCATGTCGACGATGGCGTCCACGTGCTCGATCATCATCGGGCACTCTTCCACGCAGGCGCGGCAGGTGGTGCACGACCACAAGGTCTCGGCATCCACCAGGCCGTTGACGATTGGCTGGTGCGGGTTGCCGCTATGTTCGCCGATGGCTTTGCCTGGGTAGGGGCTGCCAGCGAAGTTGGCATCGGTGCCGCCGGCCAGGCCGACGACCATGTCCTGAATCAGTTTTTTCGGGTTCAGCGGCTGGCCGGCGGCGAAGGCCGGGCACGCCGCTTCGCACTTGCCGCACTGCACGCAGGCGTCGAAACCGAGCAGTTGGTTCCAGGTGAAATCCACCGGTTTCTCCACGCCCAGCGGCGCGGTTTTGTCGCTCAAATCCAGCGGCTTCAAACCGGTGGAACGGCCACCGCCGAAGCGCTCGGCGCGGCGGTGCCAGGCCAGGTGCAGGGCACCGGCGAAGGCGTGCTTCATCGGGCCGCCCCAGGTCATGCCGAAGAACATCTCGCTCACGCCCCACAGCACGCCTACGCCAAGCAGCGCAGCGAGCAGCCAGCCGCCGAAGTCAGCGGGCAGAATCCCGGCCACCGGTAAAGTCACCACAAAGAAGCTCACCGAGAACGCCATCAGGCTTTTCGGCAAACGCATCCACGGGCCTTTCGACAGGCGCGACGGCGGGTTGCGGCGGCGCAGGTAGACAAAGGTGGCGCCGACAAACATCAGCACCGAGGCCAGCAGCAAGGCATAGCCAAGGAGGCGGTTATGCAGGCCGAAACCGTGCACCAGAATCGCCAGCAACGCCGACAGCACAAAGCCCAGGGCGGTGGCGACGTGGGTGTTGGCGATGTATTTGTCGCGGGCCACCACGTGGTGCAGGTCGACCATGTAGCGCTTGGGCATGGCCAAAAGACCACCAAGCAGGTCGACCTTGGACGCGCGGCCACGGCGCCACATGTTCGCCCGGCGCAGAGCGCCGAGGACCGCAAGGCCCAGGGCTGCAAATAAGAGAATAGGCAGTAGGGTGTTCAACATGGTGAAGCTCCCAAAGACCACACAGGCCTTGAATGGGAACCGGATCAATGTGGGAGCTGGCTTGTGTGGGAGCTGGCTTGCCTGCGATGGCATCAACGGGGTCTTAATCTAGACCGAGTTGCCTGCATCGCGGGCAAGCCCGGCTCCCACAGAAAAGCTGGCTCCCACCTTTAGACCGAGTCCACTTTGGTTCGCCGGTATCAGAAATCCTTGCACAGGCGCAGGGCGTCATAGATCGCGGCGTGGGTATTACGCTGCGCCACACAGTCACCAATGCGGAACAGCAAGTACCCCTCGCCCGCCTCGCTCAAACACGGCTGCGGCTTGATTGCGAACAACGCTTCGATGTCCATCTGGCCTTTGTTGCGCGAGCCGCCTTTGAGTGCGTAGTAGATTTCTTCATCCGGGCGCACGCCGTTTTCGACGACGACCTGATCAACCACCCGCTCCTCTTTGGCGCCGGTGTATTCGTTCTCCAGCACCGCCACCAGCTTGTCGCCTTCGCGGTAGACCTTTTCCAGCATCATGTCGCCGGTCATGATCACTTCTTTGGGGTACATGCTGCGGTAGTAGGTGGGGAACGACGTACCGCCGATGGCCACGCCCGGCTTGATGTCGTCAGTGACGATCTCGACCTGGCTGCCTTTGTCGGCGAGGAAATCCGCCACCGACATGCCGGTGAATTCGCAGATGGTGTCGTACACCAGCACGTTTTTGCCCGGCGCAACCTTGCCGTCAAGCACGTCCCAGCTGCTGACGACCAGGCCTTCAGCCGCGCCCCAGTGTTCGTTCTGTTCCAGAAACGGATGGCCGCCGACGGCCAGCACCACCACGTCCGGGCGCAGGTCGAGGATGGTTGCTGCGTCTGCCGCCACGCCCAGGCGCAGGTCGACGTTCAAACGTGCCAGTTCCAGCTGGAACCAGCGCGTGATACCGGCGATCTGGTCGCGTTGTGGCGCTTTGGAGGCGGTGGTGATTTGCCCACCGATGAAGGCTTTCTTTTCGAACAGCGTGACGTCGTGACCACGTTCAGCGGCAACGCGCGCGGCTTCCATGCCGGCCGGGCCGGCACCGACTACCACGACTTTGCGTTTGGGCCCGGTGGATTTTTCGATGATGTGCGGCACACCCATGTATTCACGAGAGGTCGCGGCATTCTGGATGCACAGCACGTCCAGGCCTTGATACTGGCGGTCGATGCAGTAGTTGGCGCCAACGCACTGCTTGATCTGGTCGATCTGGCCCATCTTGATCTTGGCGATCAGGTGCGGGTCGGCGATGTGGGCGCGGGTCATGCCGACCATGTCCACGTAGCCGCCCTCGAGGATGCGCGTGGCCTGGTTCGGGTCCTTGATGTTCTGCGCGTGCAGCACCGGCGCCTTGACCACTTCCTTGATACCGGCGGCCAAATGCAAAAATGGCTCCGGTGGATAACTCATGTTCGGGATCACGTTGGCCAAGGTGTTGTGGGTGTCACAGCCCGAGCCGACCACACCGATAAAGTCGAGCATGCCGGTGTCGTCGTAGTACTTGGCGATCTGTTTCATGTCCTCGTGGGACAGGCCGTCCGGGTGGAATTCATCGCCGCACAGGCGGATGCCCACGCAAAAATCCGGGCCGACTTCCTTGCGCACAGCCTTCAATACTTCCAGGCCGAACCGCATGCGGTTTTCAAAACTGCCGCCCCATTCATCGGTGCGTTTGTTGACCCGCGGGCTCCAGAACTGGTCGATCATGTGCTGGTGCACCGCCGACAGTTCCACGCCGTCCAGGCCACCGGCCTTGGCGCGCGCTGCCGCCGTGGCGTAGTTGCCGATCACGCGCCAGATTTCTTCCGGCTCGATGGTTTTGCAGGTCGCGCGGTGCACCGGCTCGCGGATGCCCGACGGCGACAGCAGGGTTGGCCAATGATCGCCATCCCAGCGCGAGCGACGGCCCATGTGGGTAATCTGGATCATGATCTTGGCGCCATGCTTGTGCATGGCATCGGCCAGGTTCTGGAAGTGCGGAATAATCCGGTCATCGGCCAGGTTCACCGATTTCCACCAGCCTTGCGGGCTGTCGATGGCCACACTGGAAGAACCGCCACAGATCGCCAGGCCGATCCCGCCCTTGGCTTTCTCTTCGTAATACTTCACATAGCGGTCGGTGGTCATGCCGCCGTCGGTGGCATACACCTCGGCGTGGGCGGTACTGAGCACGCGGTTGCGGATGGTCAGTTTGCCGACCTGGATCGGCGCAAACATTGCTTCGAAAGCCATGGCAGGGTCCTCGGCTTACAACGGCTTGACGGTGAACAGGCCGTCGTCGTGGCCCTCTTCGGAGCCTCCGTAGACTTGCTCTGCAACAGTGCGAACCTTGCTGCCACGCGCCTCGAGAATCTGGTCCATGGCACCGGCAAACCAGCCGGTGAACATGTAGTCAACCTTGCGCCCGACCTTGCCGTACACGTAAACAAACGCCGAGTGCTCGAGCTTGACGCTGGCGGTGCCTTTGTCGAGGTCGATGTCCTGGATCTTGAACAGGCCCCAGCCGCGCTGCGACAGGCGCTTCATGTAATGCTCGAACACCGCGACGCCTTCCAGGCCGTGGCATTCGGCTTCTTTTTCACACCAGTGCCAGGCAGATTTGTAGCCAGCCTTGTAGAGGATTTCGGCATAGGCGTCGGCGCCCAGCACTTCTTCGATGCCCATGTGGTTGTTGACGAAAAAGTGGCGTGGCACGTAGAGCATGGGCAGGGCGTCGGACGTCCAGACACCGGTTTCGCTGTCGACTTCGATAGGCAATTGCGGGGCGATTTTGGCCATGGAAACTTAACTCCAGAAAATTCGTTTTCAGTGCTTCGCAAAGCTGTTGCTTTGCTCTTGTAAACAAGCCGTGTGAATGACTTTGGAGCCGTAGCGAGCACGTCGAGAGCAAGGAAGGACCGGAGCGACAAGCGAGACAGTACGGGACGTACGGCGAGTTTGGCGCGAGGACCTGACGCAGCTATCGGCGAGCGGAGTAGGCTCCAGAGTTATTCACTCGCCCCAGACGTCCTTGAGGATGTTGACCCAGTTTTCGCCCATGATCTTGCGCACCACGCGCTCGCTGTGGCCGCGCTTGAGCAGGGTCTCGGTGAGGTTGGGAAACTCGCCCACGGTGCGGATGCCCAGCGGGTTGATGATCTTGCCGAAGCTGGTCAGGCGGCGGGCGTAGCCCTTGTCGTGGGTCAGCATTTCGAAGAAATCCTGGCCATGGCCCTGGGTGAAGTCAGTGCCGATGCCGATGGCGTCTTCGCCGACGATGTTCATGGTGTATTCGATGGCTTCGGCGTAGTCGTCGATGGTCGAATCAATGCCCTTGGCCAAAAACGGCGCGAACATGGTCACGCCGACAAAACCGCCGTGGTCGGCGATGAACTTGAGCTCTTCATCAGACTTGTTGCGCGGGTGCTCTTTAAGGCCGGACGGCAGGCAGTGGGAGTAGCACACCGGCTTTTTCGATTCGAGGATGACTTCTTCGCTGGTCTTGGAGCCGACGTGGGACAGGTCGCACATGATGCCGACGCGGTTCATCTCGCCCACCACCTCACGGCCAAAGCCCGACAGGCCGCCATCACGCTCGTAGCAACCGGTGCCCACCAGGTTTTGGGTGTTGTAGCACATCTGCACCACGCCAACGCCGAGCTGCTTGAAGATCTCCACATAGCCCAGTTGGTCTTCAAACGCGTGGGCGTTCTGGAAGCCGAAGATGATGCCGGTTTTGCCCAGTTCCTTGGCTTTGCGGATGTCGGCGGTGGTTTTCACCGGGATCACCAGGTCGCTGTTCTCGCGGATCAGGGTCTGGCTGGCGACGATGTTGTTAATCGTGGCCTGGAAGCCTTCCCACACCGACACGGTGCAGTTGGCGGCGGTGAGGCCACCTTTGCGCATGTCCTCGAACAGGTCGCGGTTCCACTTGGCAATGATCAGCCCGTCGATAACGATGCTGTCGGCGTGCAATTCGGCTGGGCTCATCAGGCGTCCCCTTATTGGCGATTCATGCGCCGAATCGTCTGCCGGCGCTTTGGGGCCAGCATATGCCCAGGGGCTGAACGAACCGGGTGCAAAAACGACAGGGGAATTGCCGAAAGCGTCAATCCGCGACAAAGGCCTGCATGACATCTCCTACTGGCGTCTGTTCTTTGTCCCACGCTTGAGCCAGAATTTGCGTCATCACCTGACATGAGACGGCGCAATGAAATCGATTTTCCTGGCTTTGGCACTCATCGCAACCGGCGTCCACGCGGCCGAAGACACCGACCACACGCCTTGCGATGGCATCGAAAACGACAAGCAAACCCTGGAATGCGCCACCTTCAACAAGACCACCGCAGACCAATTGCTTAAAGATAACTATCAAGGCCTGCTCGAACGCATGGGTTCGACCTATGGCAGCAACAAGTCGCAACTGGCCGACATTACCGCTCGTCTGAAGGATGCCCAGCAAAAATGGGAAAAATTGCGTGACGCTGATTGCGCAGTGGACACCTTCCCGACGGTGACGGGCAGCAAGGAATATGCGATTCAACAGAACGATTGTCTGGCGCGGATGAGTGATGAACGGTCGGAGTTTTTGGAGTCGATTGGTCAGGAATAATCAGGTTTCAGGCTTAACACACTGTTGAAAAGGACTTCATATGTACTACCCACGCGAAGCGCAGCGCGACTTTCTGTTCACGCGCGCCACCATGCTGTTTGTTGCCACGCTGGTATTGGCACTGATGCTGTTTCTGTCCAAAGACCGGGGCGCACCTTATGCCTTGATCAAGGCGGCACCCGTGGAGACGACGGGGCAGGTCACTCAACTGGAAGCGATCGGCGACTGGGGCACCATTACCAATGTGTATTACCGCTTCAAACATGACGATCTAAACGAAGAAGGCATGGTGAGCACCAGCGGCTATGCGGGCGGCCCGGTTTATGAAGTCGGCAGCCCGGTACAAGTGGTGTACTCAAAGTGGTTTCCTGAAGTTCACAACATAAAGGAGAACTTCAGATCAGGTTCGTGGAACTTCTACATCATGAGCGCGAGTGCGGCCTTGATACTGTTGTGCCAGATCGGGATGTTCTGGACGTTGCGCCAGATCTATCGGCACAAGGAAGAAGATCGCCGTTACTGATAAGGTTGCTCCGCCAATCTCTCTCCCTCAATAGGCTATTGCATGACCATTTGCGGCATCGAAATCAAAGGCAGCGAAGCGATCATCGCCGTCGCCTCGCTCGACAACGGGGCACTGACGCACGTCGCCCTGGCCACCAAGAAAATCGCCCTTGAAGACGACGATGAAGCGGCCAACGTCAAAGCCTTCGCCGTTCAGGTGAAGGCTTTTGTGCAGGCAAACGCCATTACCCGCATTGCGATCAAAAAGCGCAGCAAAAAGGGCGAGTTTGCCGGTGGCCCGACCACGTTCAAGCTTGAAGGCGTGTTTCAGCTGCTGGAGGGTGTGGAGGTGACGTTGCTGTCGCCGCAGACCATCAATGCGCAGTACAAGAAGCACGGCTTTGAGCTGCCGGCTTCGCTGAACAAGTATCAGCATGAAGCCTTCAAGGCCGCGTGCTCGGCTCTGCTAAAGAAATAAGCCACACTACGGTTCAATGTGGGAGCTGGCTTGCCTGCGATAGCGGTGGGTCAGCCAGAACATGCTTTCACTGATACACCGCTATCGCAGGCAAGCCAGCTCCCACAGGCGTTCCGTATTGCATTCAGCTGGGTGCACGGCCTCTGTGCCGCAGCCAATCCCCAAACGATTTGTCCTCCAGCGCATAACCCCCTCGGCCAGACTTCCACACCAGCTCCTTGTCACGCAGCGCATCAATACAGGCCTGAATGGTCTGGGTGCCCGGTACCACGTCACTGCCCATATCCTCCAGCTTCTTGCTGACCGCCGTGAGGGTGCTGTCGGTGAACGGTGCAAAGGGTTCGTTGGTTTGCGAACGCTCCACCATCACCTCCAGCACCGCACGTTGCGGGATGGTCAGGGCGTTCCAGGCACTTTCGAATTCAGTCCACACACCCGCGCGCAAGAGTTCGGCGCGGCTGTGCAGCAGTTGACCCAGGTTGCTGGCCTCGCCCAACTCCAGGGCGACCTCACCGATGATGGTGCGCAGCATTTCCGGGCGACGGCCTACCAACTCAAACGCCTCATCAATATCGGTCGCATCGAACTGGTTAGTCGTTGCCAGATGCGCATTGAGATGCGCGGTGTAGGCTTGGGTGAATGCTTTACCCAGCAGTGGAAACGGCGTGATGCTGGAACCGAAAAATGGCTGGCTTTTACCCAGTACCAAATGCGCCAGCTTGTCGCGATTGGAGCCGGTGAACACTAGACGCAGGCCACTGCCTTCCTCATCGCGGCCTTGATTGAGCTGATCCCGCGCGGCCTTCAACGCAAACATCGCATTGACGCCCGACTCGCTGGTCAATGCGTGCTGCGCTTCGTCTATCACCAGCACGACAGGTTTTTCTGCCGCGCTGTGGAGCAATTCCAGGGCTTGGGTCAGCGTCGCGCCGGCAGGCAATTGTGGCGTGCTGAAGTCCCAGGACAGGGTGCGCAAAAAACTGAGTTTTTCGATGCCAATGTTCTTCGCCAGTTTGCGGATACCCTTTTCATAGGGAGCCAGCGCAGCGGCAATCGCGCTGGCGATCAACTGCGCAGGGTCTTTCTCTTTGTCGGCCCACAGATCTACATACACCGTCAGCCACCCCCTGAGTTGACACTCGGGGATCAGGTCTTCACGCAAAAAGGTGCTTTTTCCAGTGCGCCGGGGGGCCGCGAGAAACAGGCCCGACGTGAAATCCTGAATACCGGCCCCCACCAAACCATCGGCAATACTGCTCGCCAGGGCGGGGCGGCGAAACACAAAGCCGCTGTGTTTGGACATGATTTATACTCAATTATTAAAACAACTATAAATTATAGCCATGAGTATAATTGACTATAATTGCCCGTCAAACCACCTCCCGTCGCCGATCCTCCCTCGGGCACTTCGCGAACCGCGCTCTATAGCTGCGCGTGAAGTACGACGGCGACTCGAACCCGCATGCAATGCTCACCTCCAACACGCTCAGATCGCTCTGGCGCAATAACTGCCGGGCTTTTTCCAGGCGCAGGCCGAGGTAAAAATTACTCGGTGTGTCATTCAAATGCAGACGAAACAGCCGCTCCAGCTGGCGACGGGTGACCTTGATCGCATCGGCCAAGGCTAAGGTGCTCAGCGGCGGCTCGGTGTGCTGCTCCATCTCGCCGATCACCTGCACCAGTTTCTTGTTGTTGATGCCGTAGCGCGTGGCGATCTGCATGCGCTGGTGGTCTTTGCGCGGGCGGATGCGGCTGAGCACGAACTGCTCAGAGACCTGGATCGCCAGCTCCGGGCCGTGGGACTGGGCGATCAGGTCGAGCATCAGGTCGATGGAGGCGGTGCCGCCCGCGCAGGTGATGCGGCGGCGGTCGATCTCGAACAGTTCCTGGGTCACGGTGAGCTGGGGATAGGACTCCTTGAACGCGTCGATGGCTTCCCAGTGCAGGGTCAGGCGATGGCCGTCGAGCAGGCCGGCTTCGGCCAACACGCAGGCGCCGGTGTCGATGGCGCCGAGGGTCACGCCGTCGTGGTCGAGGCGGCGCAGCCAGTGTTCCAGCGCGGGCGTGGCGAACTTCAAGGGTTCGAAGCCTGCGACCACCATCAACGTCGCGCCCTTTTTCAGCGGCTCCAGCGCGGCGTCGGCGTTGACCGACATGCCGTTGCTCGCCAGCACTGCGCCGCCGTCGGCGCTCAATACGTGCCAGCGGTACAGCTCACCGCGAAAGCGGTTGGCCACTCGCAACGGCTCCAGCGCGGAGATAAAGCCAATCGCCGAAAACCCCGGCATCAGCAAAAAATAGAAATCCTGGGACATGGTGGCGCTCTCGTCGTACGGGCAGCGTGGCACTGTGATACTCCCGTTCACGGGCGGATTCAAGGGGCTAGGTCGCTGCAGTGCAAGAGCGGGTCGCCGCCGTGCGTTTTGTCATCCCCAGGCTTGCGTAACTTGGCCTCACGGCGCACAAAGACGCCGGACCCCACAATAACGACCTGCCGAGGGATCCACCATGAACCGACTGATCAGCCGCTGCGTGCTCGCACTCAGCGCCAGCGCCATATTGAGCACGAACGTACTGGCCGCCGATGCGGCGTCTTGCCAGAACGTGCGCATGGGCGTGGTGAACTGGACCGACGTAATCGCCACCAGCGCCATGACCCAAGTGTTGCTCGACGGCCTCGGCTACAAGACCAAACAAACCAGCGCCTCTCAGCAAATCATCTTCGCCGGTATCCGCGACCAGCGCCTGGACCTGTTTTTGGGTTACTGGAACCCGCTGATGACCCAGACCATCACGCCATTCATCGACGCCAAGCAGGTCAAGGTCCTCGACAAACCGAGCCTGGAAGATGCGCGCGCCACCCTCGCCGTACCGACTTACCTGGCGGACAAGGGCCTGAAAACCTTCGCCGACATCGCCAGGTTCGAAAAAGAACTGGGCGGCAAAATTTACGGCATCGAGCCAGGCTCGGGCGCCAACACCCAGATCAAGGCGATGATCGCCAAGAACCAGTTCGGCCTGGGCAAGTTCCAGCTGGTCGAGTCCAGTGAAGCGGGCATGCTTGCCGCCGTTGATCGCGCCGTGCGCCGCAAGGAAGCCGTGGTGTTCTTTGGCTGGGCGCCGCACCCGATGAACGTCAACGTGGCGATGACTTACCTCACCGGCAGCGACGACGCGCTGGGCCCGAACGAAGGCATGGCCACGGTGTGGACGGTTACCTCGCCGACCTACGCCGAGCAGTGCCCGAATATCCACAAACTGCTGACCAACCTGACCTTCACCGCCGCCGACGAGAGCCGCATGATGCAGCCGTTGCTGGACCACAAGGACGCCTTCGAGTCCGCCAGGCTGTGGCTCAAGGATCACCCGCAAGACCAGGCGCGCTGGCTGGACGGCGTGACCACCTTCGACGGCAAACCGGCTGCAGCCAATCTGCAACTGACTGCCAAATAACCTGATTCGACTCACCGTGTCGCAGCCGCTTCTGGCTGCGAACGGCATCACTACGCCCGCCTGCAAGGAACCTGCCTCATGAACCACGACGTCATCATCACCTGCGCACTCACCGGTGCTGGCGACACGACCGCCAGAAGCCCACACGTGCCGGTCACCCCCAAGCAAATCGCCGCCGCCGCCGTGGAAGCTGCCAGGGCCGGCGCGACGGTTGTGCACTGCCATGTGCGCGACCCGCAAACCGGCAAGTTCAGCCGTGACGTCGCCCTGTACCGCGAAGTGATGGAGCGCATTCGTGAGGCTGACGTCGACATCATCGTCAACCTCACCGCCGGCATGGGCGGCGACCTGGAGATCGGCGGCGGCGAGAACCCGATGGAGTTCGGCCCCAACACTGACCTGGTCGGCCCGCTGACCCGCCTGGCCCACGTTGAAGAGCTGCTGCCGGAAATCTGCACCCTGGATTGCGGAACGCTGAACTTCGGCGACGGCGACACCATTTACGTCTCCACCCCGGCGCAATTGCGTGCCGGCGCCAAACGCATTCAAGCGCTGGGTGTTAAGCCCGAGCTGGAAATTTTCGACACCGGCCACCTGTGGTTCGCCAAACAGATGATCAAGGAAGGCCTGCTCGACAACCCGCTGTTTCAACTGTGCCTGGGCATTCCGTGGGGCGCACCGGCTGACACCACCACCATGAAAGCCATGGTCGACAACCTGCCCGCTGACGCAGTGTGGGCCGGGTTCGGTATTGGCCGCATGCAAATGCCGATGGCCGCGCAAGCGGTGCTGCTGGGCGGCAACGTGCGGGTCGGCCTGGAAGACAACCTGTGGCTGGACAAAGGTGTGCTGGCCACTAACGGCCAGTTGGTGGAACGGGCCAGTGAAATCCTCAGCCGCCTGGGCGCACGGGTCATGACCCCGGCGCAAGGCCGCATCAAGATGGGCCTGACCAAGCGCGGTTAACTCCCACACACCACACCACCCTGTGGGAGCTGGCTTGCCCGTGATAGCGGTCAGTCAGCCACCGACTCCATCAGCTGACACACCGCTATCGCAGGCAAGCCAGCTCCCACATTGAATCACCGAACTCTTCAGGAATTTTGCCATGAGCTTTATCACCGAAATCAAAACCTTCGCCGCCCTCGGCAGCGGTGTCATCGGCAGCGGCTGGGTCTCCCGCGCCCTCGCCCACGGCCTGGACGTAGTCGCCTGGGACCCGGCGCCCGGTGCCGAAGCCGCGTTGCGCAAACGCGTCGCCAACGCCTGGGGCGCGCTTGAAAAACAAGGCCTGGCGCCCGGTGCTTCTCAAGACCGTCTACGCTTTGTCGCCACGATTGAAGAATGCGTCAAAGACGCCGACTTCATCCAGGAAAGCGCCCCGGAACGCCTGGAGCTGAAACTCGAATTGCACAGCAAGATCAGCGCAGCCGCCAAGCCGAATGCATTGATCGGCTCAAGCACCTCTGGCCTGTTGCCGAGCGAGTTCTACGAGGGTTCGACCCACCCGGAGCGCTGCGTGGTCGGCCACCCATTCAACCCGGTTTACCTGCTGCCGTTGGTGGAAGTGGTCGGCGGTAAGAACACGGCACCCGAAGCGATTCAAGCGGCGATCAAGGTGTACGAATCCCTCGGCATGCGCCCTTTGCATGTACGCAAGGAAGTGCCCGGCTTCATCGCCGACCGCCTGCTCGAAGCGCTGTGGCGTGAGGCGCTGCACCTGGTGAATGACGGCGTGGCAACCACCGGCGAAATCGACGACGCAATCCGTTTTGGCGCCGGGCTGCGCTGGTCGTTCATGGGCACTTTCCTGACCTACACCCTCGCGGGCGGCGATGCCGGGATGCGGCATTTCATGGCACAGTTCGGCCCGGCGTTGCAGTTGCCGTGGACGTACCTGCCGGCGCCGGAGCTGACCGATAAGTTGATTGATGATGTGGTGGAGGGCACCAGCGATCAGTTGGGTAAACACAGCATTTCGGCGCTGGAGCGCTATCGTGATGATTGCCTGTTGGCGGTGCTGGAAGCCGTGAAAACCACCAAGGCCAAACACGGTATGAGCTTTGCCGAGTAACCCATGTGGGAGCTGGCTTGCCTGCTCCCACAGTTGACCGAGTACTGATCCGGAATCCCAGACATGCCTGCATTGATGACCTACACGACTAAAATCCAGCCCGACTGGGTCGACTACAACGGCCACCTGCGGGACGCGTTTTACCTGCTGATCTTCAGCTACGCCACCGACGCGCTGATGGACACCCTCGGCCTTACCAGTGAAAACCGCGAAGCCAGCGGCCACTCGCTGTTCACCCTCGAGTTGCACCTGAACTACCTGCACGAAGTGAAACTCGACGCCGAAGTCGAGGTGCACACCCAACTGATCGCCCATGACGCCAAACGCCTGCACCTCTATCACAGCCTGCATCGGGTGGGCGACGACAAAGAGTTGGCAGGCAACGAACAGATGCTGCTGCACGTCGACCTCGCAGGCCCGCACTCGGCGCCGTTTACCGAGGCTACGCTGGAAAAACTCACGGCCATCAGCGCCGAACAGGCAGACCTTTCACGCCCTGCCCTGCTCGGCCGAGTGATTGGGTTGCCGCCTAAAAAATAATCGGCAGTGGACTGAGGTGCGGCCATCGCAGGCAAGCCAGCTCCCACATTTGACCGTGTTCACATCGCTCACTGTGGGAGCTGGCTTGCCTGCGATGGGGCCAGCACATCCCCCCCAAATCCCGGCCAAAAAAAGCCCCGATCAAGCCGTGACAAGATCGGGGCAGAGTGCTTTGTGTGAGCGTGACATCCCGAGGGTGACCAAACCATCAAGCTGTTTGCTGGCATTCAGTGTGCCTGTTACTTCTTTTGGTAAATGACCCGAAAACGACCCTTTCATAGCCATACAAGCCATTCACTGATTCTGCCCTTGCCGACCGACCGGGGGCCTTCCAGAATCCAACTCAGTCCCCGCTCCCTACACCAGGATGAACGTCATGATGCACGCGGATTTGATTGACCAGGATGACCTGCTGGGCCAACTGCGCTCGCTGGGTTTTGAAGTGTCCCACGGCGCCACAGCCGAACAGGCTTGCGAGTGTGCGGTGCGCGGTTTGAACCCGGCACGGGCCAAGGCGCTCAAGGGCATGGTGGAGCAAATGTACAGCGGCAGCGCGACGATTTTGCCGGCGGTGAGGCAGGCGATCGATAAGCAGTTGTTGCCGGCTTTGGTGCAGTTCAAGCAGAATTCTGGCGCCTGATAGATCGCCATCGCAGGCAAGCCAGCTCCCACATTTTGATGTATGAACACAGTCATATGTGGGAGCTGGCTTGCCTGCGATAGAGGCGACTCGGTCTAGAGCCTTACACTCGCAAACGTCGACTCATTGCGCGCCTGGCTCAACGCCGACAACGGCCCCGACAACGGTGACAACACCAGCGCCTGCGGGATCGGCATCATCGCCACTTGCTGGGTAGTGTTGGACCCTACGCGCTCATCCCGTGGCGGAATGCCAAAGTATTCGCGGTAGCACTTGGAGAAGTGCGGCGTGGACACAAACCCGCACACCGACGCCACTTCGATAATCGACATCGGCGTTTGCTTGAGCAACTGCCGGGCACGGATCAGGCGCAGCTTCAAGTAATAGCGCGACGGCGAGCAATGCAGGTATTTCTGGAACAGGCGCTCCAGTTGACGACGCGACACGGCGACGTACACCGCCAGCTCATCCAGATCGATCGGCTCTTCCAGGTTGGCTTCCATCAGCGCGACGATTTCCTGCAGCTTTGGCTGGTTGGTGCCCAGCATGTGCTTGAGCGGCACGCGCTGGTGATCCTGTTCGTTGCGGATGCGTTCGTACACAAACATCTCGGAGATGGCTGCCGACAATTCACGGCCGTGGTCGCGGCTGATCAGGTGCAGCATCATGTCCAGCGGCGCGGTGCCGCCCGAACTGGTGAAGCGGTTTCGGTCGAGGGTGAACAGGCGTGTGCTCATGGCCACGCGCGGAAAAGCTTCCTGCATCGACGCCAGGCATTCCCAGTGCACGCTGCAATCAAAACCATCAAGCAAGCCGGCGCACGCCAGGGCCCAACTGCCGGTGCACACGGCGCCGAGGCGGCGGGACTGGCGCGCCTGGCTCTGCAGCCACGACACGTGTTCACGGGTGACGGTGCGCTGGATGCCCACGCCGCCGCACACAATGACGGTGTCCAGGGCCGGGGCTTTGTGCATGGAAGCATCGGGAGTGATCTGCAGGCCGTCGCTGGCCCATACCTGATTACCGTCGACGCTCAGGGTGGTCCAGCGATACAGCTCGCGGCCGGACAGCTGGTTGGCCATGCGCAGCGGTTCCACGGCCGACGCCAGGGAAATCAGCGTGAAATTGTCCAGCAGCAAAAAGCCGATGGATTGAGGCGCACGGTTCTGGGGTTGGGCCCCTGAGTTGAACGACGTCATCGCGGTATCTCCTCACACAAAGCGGGTGATGGCCTCAGGCGAGGCTCTTGTTATTGCACTCGGCTCCAGCGAGGAGAGAGGCTTTGTGTTGATAGAGCAATTGCCATGCCTAAAATTGAATAGCCATTCAATAACTCCTGAAAACGACCTGATGATGCGTCTATATAAGCCCGCGCGGGAAGTGCGGGATATGCCCCGAAACAGGCGCAGCAGCGGCTCTGCTCAAGGGGTGTGAGCAGTTCGGTAGCACTTGTGGGAAGGCGCTTTGCGGGCGTAGGAAACGTCTGTCACCACACGCACGGGAGACGGGTGGCCGGGAGGAAAATCGTTCGGGCGCAACTTATCTGTTTGCGACGCGCTAAAAGGTGGCGTGATGGGATCCGGGTGTTCACTTTATGAGCAGTAGTGCCTGGGCCACCGCCATCGCAGGCAAGCCAGCTCCCACAGGGATATGCATTGCACAGGTGGGAGCGGGCTTGCTCGCGAATGCAGGCGACTCGGTCTCAACACTCCACCGCACTCACCGCCAAGCCCCCGCGTGATGTCTCTTTGTACTTGTCGTGCATATCCGCCCCGGTATCGCGCATGGTGCGGATCACTCGGTCCAGGGAGATAAAGTGCTGGCCGTCACCGCGCAGGGCCATCTGCGCGGCATTGATCGCCTTCACCGCCGCAATCGCATTGCGCTCGATGCACGGCACTTGCACCAGCCCGCCCACCGGGTCGCAGGTCAAACCGAGGTTATGCTCCAGGCCAATTTCGGCTGCGTTGCACAGCTGCTCCGGCGTGGCGCCGAGGATTTCAGCCAGCCCGGCGGCGGCCATGGCGCAGGCCGAACCGACTTCACCCTGGCAACCGACTTCAGCACCCGAGATCGACGCATTCTTTTTACACAGAATGCCCACCGCCGCCGCGCCGAGCAGGTAGTCGACCACGTTGGCTTCGGTGACCTCTTCGCTGAACTTCATAAAGTAATGCAGCACCGCCGGAATAATCCCCGCCGCGCCATTGGTGGGCGCCGTGACCATGCGCCCGCCGGCGGCGTTTTCCTCGTTCACCGCCAACGCAAACAGATTGACCCATTCCATGGCGCTCAAGGTCGAGCCAATCACATTCGGCTTGCCCAGTTCCTGCAAGCTGCGGTGCAACCTGGCGGCGCGACGGCGTACGTTAAGCCCGCCGGGCAGGATGCCCTCGTGCTTGAGGCCCTGCTCCACGCAATCTTGCATGGCGCGCCACAGCTTCATCAGGCCGCTGCGGATGTCCTCTTCGCTGCGCCAGGTTTTTTCGTTGGCCAGCATCAATTCGGCAACGCGCAGGTTGTGGGTTTTGCACAGCTGCAACAGCTCTACCGCGCTGGAGAAATCATAGGGCAGCTCGGTGCGGTCCATGTCCGCCACGCCGCTCTGCGCCTGGGCCTCATCCACCACAAAACCACCCCCGACCGAGTAGTAAGTGTCGCGGTGCAATTCACCCGCCTCGCCATACACCACCAGGGTCATGGCGTTGGGGTGGAACGGCAGGTTTTCATCGAGCAAACGCATGTCGCGTGCCCATACAAATGGCACTGGCAAACGCCCATCGAGCAACAGCGTGTCGGTCTCGCGCAGGGTGTGAATGCGCAGGCCGATTTGCGCCGGATCAATCGCGTCGGGCCACTCGCCCATCAGGCCCATGATGGTCGCGGTGTCGCTGCCGTGGCCGATGCCGGTGGCCGATAAAGAGCCGTACAGCTGAACTTCAACGCGCCTGACCTGTTCCAACAGTTCACGTTCACGTAACCGTTGAACGAACAACGCCGCGGCGCGCATGGGGCCGACGGTGTGAGAACTAGAAGGCCCGATGCCGATCTTGAACAGGTCGAAAACGCTGATAGCCATTGCCGTGCAACTCCGCAGGTGAACAGGCCTGGCACCAACGAGCTGCTACGCTCAGATCGCCCAGATGGCGGCATCATCAGGCTTTTTTTGCCCCTCGCGGCGTCTCACACCGACGTAACCATGCTCACCAGCGCCGCTCGCGGGCGATGCGACGTTTTGGCCGTTTTTAGCGGTGCAGATCGACAAAACCTGCGGTTTTGCCGTTTGAAAAATCTGTAAGCGACGTCACCGACACTGGATACGACCATCCCTGTACTGGATACGACGCCCCCTGTAGGCGTCAGATTTTCGCTGGTACATGATCAGTCTCGACTCGTTTGCAAGGCACCGTGCCGTCGCCTCATCGCACGCACCAACCGCAACACTTATAAAGCGCGGCGAAGGCCGCCAGAAAAAACACAGGAGTCTAGCCCCATGAAAGGTTCACCCCAGTTGTTGTTGGCCGCCATGCTGAGTCTGCCAGTCCTGGCGAACGCTGCAGAACCGGCACAATGTCAGACTGTTAACTTCTCCGATGTCGGCTGGACCGACATCACCGTCACCACCGCCACCACCAGCGAAGTCCTCAAGGGCCTGGGCTACAAGCCGCGCACCACGATGATTTCGGTACCCGTGACTTACAAGTCGCTGGCGGATGGCAAGAACATGGATATCTTCCTCGGCAACTGGATGCCGACCATGGAAAACGACATCAAGCCCTACCGTGATGCCGGCACCGTGGAAACCGTACGCGCCAACCTTGAGAACGCCAAATACACCCTCGCGGTCCCTGAAGCGCTGTACAACAAGGGCCTTAAAGACTTCGCCGACATTGCCAAATTCAAGGATGAGCTGGGCGGCAAGATCTACGGCATTGAGCCTGGCAACGACGGCAACCGCACCATTCAAACCCTTATCGACAAAGACGCGTTCGGCCTGAAAACCGCTGGTTTCAAAGTGGTCGAGTCCAGCGAAGCCGGGATGCTTTCGCAGGTAGAACGCGCGACCAAACGCGACCAGGCCATTGTGTTCCTCGGCTGGGAACCGCACCCGATGAACACTCGCTTCAAGATGAAGTACCTGACCGGGGGTGACGATTCGTTCGGCCCCAACTACGGCCAGGCCACCATCTACACCAACGTTCGCAAGGGCTACACCCAGGAATGCAGCAACGTCGGCCAGTTGCTGAAAAACCTGTCGTTCACCCTGAACATGGAAAGCACCCTGATGGGTAACGTCCTGGACGACAAACAAAAACCCGACGCCGCCGCCAAGGCCTGGCTCAAGGCCAACCCGCAAGTGCTCGACACTTGGCTCGCCGGTGTGACCACCGTTGATGGCAAACCGGGTCTGGAGGCCGTTAAAGCTTATCTCGCCAAACAGTAATCGCTGACCCCGGGCCGGTGCGCTGGCCCGGGATGTTTTCCCCTTCGCATGTGGACATTCACTACCATGCTGACTGAACATAAAATCCCACTAGGCCAGTACATCGCTGCCTTCGTTGAATGGTTGACCCAGCACGGTGCCAACTACTTCGACGCGATCGCATCGACCCTGGAAACGATGATCCACGGCGTGACGTTTGCGCTGACCTGGTTCAATCCGCTGGCGTTGATCGGTCTGGTTGCGCTGCTGGCTCACTTTATTCAACGCAAATGGGGCCTGACGGTGTTTGTCATTGCCTCCTTCCTGCTGATCCTGAACCTTGGGTACTGGCAGGAAACCATGGAAACCCTCGCGCAGGTGTTGTTCGCCACCCTGGTCTGCGTGGTCATTGGCGTGCCACTGGGCATTGTTGCCGCACACAAACCGCTGTTCTACACGATGATGCGGCCGGTGCTCGATCTGATGCAGACCGTACCGACCTTCGTCTACCTCATCCCGACCCTGACCCTCTTCGGGCTGGGTGTGGTGCCTGGGCTGATTTCCACGGTGGTGTTCGCGATTGCCGCGCCGATCCGCCTGACCTACCTGGGTATCCGCGATGTTCCACAAGAGTTGATGGACGCCGGCAAGGCCTTCGGCTGCTCGCGCCGTCAGTTGCTCTCACGTATTGAGCTGCCCCACGCCATGCCGAGCATTGCCGCCGGTATTACCCAATGCATCATGCTGTCGCTGTCGATGGTGGTGATCGCCGCCCTGGTGGGCGCTGATGGCCTCGGCAAACCGGTGGTCAACGCACTCAACACCGCCGACATCGCCCTGGGCTTTGAAGCCGGCCTGGCAATCGTATTGCTGGCCATCATGCTCGACCGCATCTGCAAACAACCCGACGCCAAAGTAGGGGGTGATGCATGAGCATTATCCGATTCGACAATGTCGACGTGATCTTCTCCAAAGACCCACGCGAAGCGCTCAAGCTGCTCGACCAGGGCCTGAGCCGTAACGAGATCCTGAAAAAAACCGGCCATATCGTCGGCGTTGAAAAAGCCAGCCTGGATGTGGAGAAAGGCGAAATCTGCGTGCTGATGGGCCTGTCCGGCTCCGGCAAGTCGAGCTTGCTGCGTTGCATCAACGGCCTCAACACCGTCAGCCGTGGCCAGCTGTTTGTGGAGCATGAAGGGCGCCAGATCGACATCGCGTCCTGCACGCCCGCCGAGCTGAAAATGATGCGCACCAAACGCATCGCCATGGTGTTCCAGAAGTTCGCCCTGATGCCCTGGCTGACGGTGCGCGAGAACATCAGCTTTGGCCTGGAGATGCAGGGCCGCCCGGAAAAAGAACGGCGCAAGCTGGTGGATGACAAGCTTGAGCTGGTGGGCCTGACCCAATGGCGTAACAAGAAGCCCGATGAGCTGTCCGGCGGCATGCAGCAGCGCGTCGGCCTGGCCCGCGCGTTGGCGATGGATGCCGATATTTTGTTGATGGACGAACCCTTCTCCGCCCTCGACCCGCTGATTCGCCAAGGCCTGCAAGACGAACTGCTGGAGCTGCAGCGCAAGCTGAGCAAGACCATCGTGTTTGTGAGTCACGACCTGGATGAGGCGCTGAAACTGGGCAGCCGCATCGCGATCATGAAAGACGGCAAGATCATCCAGTACAGCGTGCCGGAAGAGATCGTGCTGAACCCGGCGGATGACTATGTGCGCACCTTCGTCGCCCATACCAACCCGCTGAACGTATTGTGCGGCCGCAGCCTGATGCGCACTGTGGATAACTGCACCCACGTGAACGGCTCGATCAGCCTGGACCCGGGCGGTGATTCGTGGCTGGACCTGACCGAAGCCAATGTGATCAAAGGCGCACGCCAGAACGGCACGCCGTTGAACCTGCAGAACTGGGCACCGGGGCAACCGGTGGAAGGTTTGGCGCGGGTACCGACGCTGGTGGATTCGAATATCGGCATGCGCGATGCGTTGCAGATTCGGTATCACACCGGGAACAAGCTGGTGTTGCAGGACAATGACAAGGTGGTGGGGATACTCGGCGACAGCGAGCTCTACCATGCCCTGCTCGGCAAGAATCTCGGCTAAGCCCCAACTGAAGGAATGCGGTCAATGTGGGAGCTGGCTTGCCTGCGATAGCGCTGGTGAATTCACTAAAGCTATCGCAGGCAAGCCAGCTCCCACAGTTGACTGCATTACCAATGCTTGGACAGGTGGTGTCAGTGAGGACACCGCCCCGCTCAACCATCAGCTATAGACACGGCCAAGGAGCTGCCGATGGCTTTCAAACTGATCGAGCACATCCCGGGTGATCTGTTCCTGGGTGAAGCCCATCAGGTCGTACTCCTGAGGCCCATTGTGCAGGTAAACCTCGGCCCGGTAGTAACGCGTACGCTCTTCCTCAGGCACATCGCTCGGCGCCGACGAGTAAGCATCCAGGCTCACTTCGTAGACAAACGGGTTGCCCTCGTCCATCTCGATCCGCACACCGATGCAGCGCTTGGATTTACCGAGCAAGGTCTGCACTTCCAGCCCCTGATCACGCAACGCCGTCGCCGCTTCTTCCAGCGCCGGCGTGACGTGTTTATCCATAAAGCGCTGCACGGTGCCCTGGCTTGGCTGCAGGTCCAGCGCGGTCAGACGCTCGCTGAAACCACGACGGCCACGCTCGGCCAGTTGCGCCTGCTCCTGTTCCATCGCCACGTCCTGGCGCATGGCCTTGTGCAAACCGAACATGAACAAAATCAGCACCACCGAGAACGGCAACCCCGCCAACACCACCATGGTTTGCATGGCTTCGAAGTTGCCGGCAAACAGCAGGCCGATGGTCACCAGCGTGATCACCGCCGACCAGAAGATTCGCAGCCAGTGCGGCGCATCTTCGTCCACGTTGCCGCCTTTGCAAGACAGGTTAGCCATCATCACCGCGCCGGAATCCGCCGGGGTCAGGAACAGCACAAAGCCCACGAAGATCGACACGCCGATAACGATTTTCGACGCCGGGTAATGCTCCAGCAATTGGTAGATAGCCATGGACGGTTGTTCCAGCGCCGTCTTGCCCAACTCCACCGCACCGTGGTTCAGCACCAGGTCCAGCGCCGAGTTACCGAAGATCGACAGCCACGCCAGGGTGAAGCCCAGCGGAATCAGCAGCACGCCAGCCACCAGTTCACGCACCGTGCGACCACGGGAAATACGCGCGATGAACATGCCCACAAATGGCGCCCAGGAAATCCACCAGGCCCAGTAGAACAAGGTCCACAGGCCCATCCAGCGTTCAGTCTTGTCGGCGTCGCCTTCATACACATAGAGGTCGAAGGTTTTCAGCACGATGCCGTTCAGGTAGTCGCCCGTGTTCTGCACCAGGCCGTTAAGCAGGTGCAAGGTCGGGCCAAACAGCAGCACGAAGATCAGCAAACCGCTGAACAACACGATGTTGAGGTTGGACAAACGACGAATGCCGTTTTCCACACCCGACACAGCAGCGATGGTCGCCACGGTGCTCATCACGATGATCACGATCAGCAGGTTGGTGTTGCTGTGCGCCATGCCGAACAGGTTTTCCAGCCCGGACGACACTTGCATCGCGCCGATACCGAGGTTGGTCACCAGCCCGAGCAAAGTCACGAACATGCCGAAACCGTCCACCGCGTGGCCGGCCGCACCTTTCACCCAGCGCTCGCCCACCAACGGGTAGAGTGCCGAGCGCAGGGCCAGCGGCTGGTTGTGCCGGTAGGCGAAGTACGCCACGGCCAGGCCGACCAAGGCATAGATCGCCCAGCCGTGCAGGCCCCAGTGCAGGAAGGTCAGTTGCAGCGCCTGGCGTGCGGCGCCATTGCTGGCGGCGGCGCCTTCGGGCGGGTTGAAGTAGTGGTCCAGCGGCTCCGAGGCGCCAAAGTACAACAGCGAAATACCGATGCCCGACGAGAACAACATGCCGGCCCAGGCGCCGTAGCTGAAGTCCGGGGTGTCGTCCTTGCTGCCCAGTTTCAACTTGCCGTAGGACGAAAACGCCAGGCCAACCACGAACACCAGGTAAGCGGCGATGACCACCATGTAGTACCAGCCAAAGCTTTTCGACAGCCAGGCCTGCGCTACGCCAAGCATGCGCCCGGCCTCCTGCGGGGCGATGATCAGAATGGCGGTCAACAACAGAATCAGCGCGGTGGAGGTGTAAAACACCCAACCGTTGACCCGCACCTTTTCCGGCGGGGTCTTTATAAGAGAGGCAGAACTCATGGCGCAGATGCTCCAGGCAGTGCGAGAGAGAAACACAAGGCAACGGTTATCCCGGGACATCGATTTTTCGGCAGTCGACGGACGGGTGTTATAAAGACACCGCGAAAATTCCAGAACCCCGCCGAAGCGGTGACAGGCCCTGATACGGCCTGTTTCAAGGGTTTTTGCAGGTGTCATGGGTCGCCGCAAAGAGGCAGTAAATACCCATAGGTAGCGACCATTTGTCGCAGAGCTTATTCTTTGTTGATTGAACGTTCAATCAAAACAAAATAGACTGGCCTTCAAGTCGACGAACGTTCATCGCCCGTCGGCAGGCCTAAGGAGAGGTGCTACATGCCCAAGGTCGGTATGCAACCCATACGCCGCCAGCAGTTGATCGAGGCCACCTTGACGGCCATCGATCAGGTCGGGATGGGAGACGCCAGCATTGCGCTGATCGCCCGTTTGGCCGGTGTCTCGAACGGCATCATCAGTCACTATTTTCAGGACAAGAATGGCCTGATCGCCGCAACGATGCGGTACCTGATGAATGTGCTGATCGAGAACGTCCACGAACGCAGGCTTGCGCTGAAGGACGACAGCCCACGGGCGCACCTTCGGGTGATCATCGAGGGCAATTTCGACGCCAGCCAGGTCAATGGCCCGGCAATGAAAACCTGGCTGGCCTTCTGGGCCACCAGCATGCATCACCCGTCATTGCACAGGTTGCAGCGGATCAACGATCAACGTCTGTATTCCAACCTGTGCTGCCAGTTCCGCCGAGTGCTGCCACTGCCGCACGCACGCAAAGCAGCCAGAGGCCTGGCAGCCCTGATCGACGGTTTGTGGTTGCGCGGCGCCCTGTCGGGAGACGCTTTCGACACGGAACAGGCGCAGCGGATCGCTTACGAATACATGGATTTCCAATTGGCCAAGCAGGTGAGTTAGAGCACACATAACCGCTCAACCCCTGAACGGCTGTCGCTGAGTGTTGCCACACCCATATGGCCCCACTTTTCGGCGGTTAACGCCAACCACTTATGCACTTGCGAGGACTTTATGGCCCGTTTCGAACTGCAAAAACTCTACATTGACGGCGGCTACAGCGACGCTGGCAGCGATGCCACCTTCGAAGCCATCAACCCGGCTAACGGTGAAGTTCTCGCCCAAGTGCAGCGTGCTACCAAAGACGACGTTGAACGTGCCGTGGTCAGCGCTGAAAAAGGTCAGAAAATCTGGGCCGCGATGACCGCCATGGAGCGTTCGCGCATCCTGCGCCGTGCCGTCGACATCCTGCGCGAGCGCAACGATGAGTTGGCCGCCCTGGAAACTCTGGACACCGGCAAGCCGTTCTCCGAAACCCAATACGTCGACGTGGTGACGGGCGCTGACGTGCTGGAATACTACGCAGGCCTGGTGCCGGCGATCGAAGGCGAGCAGATCCCGCTGCGTGACACCTCTTTCGTCTACACCCGCCGCGAGCCGCTGGGCGTTGTAGCCGGTATCGGCGCGTGGAACTACCCGATCCAGATCGCGCTGTGGAAATCCGCACCGGCCCTGGCGGCGGGTAACGCGATGATCTTCAAGCCAAGTGAAGTCACTTCGCTGACCACCCTTAAACTGGCTGAGATCTACACCGAAGCCGGCGTTCCAGCAGGCGTGTTCAACGTACTGACCGGCAGCGGCCGTGAAGTCGGCACCTGGCTGACCGAGCACCCGCGCATCGAGAAAGTCTCGTTCACCGGCGGCACCGACACCGGCAAGAAAGTCATGGCCAGCGCTTCGAGCTCTTCGCTCAAAGAAGTGACCATGGAACTGGGCGGCAAGTCCCCGCTGATCATTTTCGACGACGCCGACCTCGATCGCGCCGCCGACATCGCGATGATGGCCAACTTCTACAGCTCCGGTCAGGTCTGCACCAACGGCACTCGCGTGTTCGTGCCAAAGCACCTGCAAGCAGCGTTTGAAGCCAAGATCGCCGAGCGTGTTGCGCGTATTCGCATCGGCAGCCCGCAAGACGAAAACACCAACTTCGGCCCGCTGGTCAGCTTTGCCCACATGGAAAGCGTGCTGGGTTACATCAGCAAGGGTAAAGAGCAAGGCGCCCGCCTGCTGTGTGGCGGCGACCGCCTGACCGAAGGCGACTTCGCCAAAGGCGCCTTCGTGGCCCCGACCGTGTTCACCGACTGCACCGACGACATGGTCATCGTGCGTGAAGAAATCTTCGGCCCCGTGATGAGCATCCTCACTTACGAGACCGAAGAAGAAGTGATCCGCCGCGCCAACGACACCGACTTCGGTTTGGCTGCCGGCCTTGTGACCAAAGACCTGAACCGCGCCCACCGCGTGATTCATCAGTTGGAAGCGGGTATCTGCTGGATCAACGCATGGGGCGAGTCCGACGCAAAAATGCCGGTCGGCGGCTACAAGCAATCGGGTGTTGGCCGTGAGAACGGCATCAGCTCGCTGAACAACTTCACCCGCATCAAATCGGTACAGGTTGAGCTGGGCGACTACGCCTCGGTGTTCTAACACCCAGGTTTTGTGTTGCCTGCGAGGCCGCCATCGCAGGCAAGCCAGCTCCCACATGTTGACCGTGTGAACCCGATCAAATGTGGGAGCGGGCTTGCCCGCGATGAGGCCCGACCTGACCATCTCAAAAGAGGGTGCATTTTATGTCCCAAGAATACGATTACATCATTGTGGGTGCCGGCTCCGCCGGTAACACCCTGGCGACCCGTCTGACCGAAGACGAAGGCGTCACCGTTCTGCTGCTGGAAGCCGGCGGCCCTGACTACCGTCTCGACTTCCGTACCCAGATGCCCGCCGCCCTGGCGTTCCCGCTGCAAGGCCGTCGCTATAACTGGGCCTACGAAACCGATCCAGAGCCACACATGAATGGCCGCCGGATGGAATGCGGTCGCGGCAAGGGCCTGGGTGGTTCCTCGCTGATCAACGGCATGTGCTACATCCGTGGCAACGCCATGGACTACGACAACTGGGCAAAACTGCCGGGTCTGGAAAACTGGACCTACCTCGATTGCCTGCCGTATTTCCGCAAGGCCGAAACCCGCGACATCGGCCCGAACGATTGGCACGGCGGCGATGGCCCGGTCAGCGTGACCACGCCCAAAGCCGGCAACAACCCGCTGTTCCACGCGATGGTTGAAGCAGGCGTACAGGCCGGTTACCCGCGTACCGAAGACTTGAACGGCTACCAGCAAGAAGGCTTCGGCCCGATGGACCGTACCGTCACGCCTAACGGCCGTCGCGCCAGCACCGCGCGCGGTTACCTGGACACGGCCAAAAAGCGTTCGACTCTGACCATCGTCACCCACGCCCTCACCGACAAAGTGTTGTTCGAAGGCAAGCGTGCCGTTGGCGTGCGTTACCTGATCGGCGCCGCTGAAGAGCGCGTTGAAGCCCGTGCGCGTAAAGAAGTGCTGGTGTGCAGCGGCGCAATCGCTTCGCCGCAACTGCTGCAACGCTCCGGCGTCGGCCCGGCCAAACTGCTGGAAAGCCTTGATATCCCGGTGGTCCACGACCTGCCCGGCGTCGGCGAAAACCTGCAGGATCACCTTGAGCTGTACCTGCAATATGCATGCACCCAACCGGTCTCGCTGTACCCGTCGCTGCTCTGGTACAACCAGCCGGCCATCGGTGCCGAGTGGCTGTTCAACGGCACCGGTATCGGCGCCAGCAACCAGTTCGAAGCCGGCGGTTTTATCCGTTCGCGTCCGGAATTCGAATGGCCGAACATCCAGTACCACTTCCTGCCGGTGGCGATTAACTACAACGGCAGCAACGGTGTGAAAGAGCACGGCTTCCAGGCGCACATGGGTTCCATGCGTTCGCCGAGCCGTGGCCGCGTGCACCTGAAGTCGAAGAACCCACGGGACTACCCGAGCATCCTCTTCAACTACATGGCCACCGAGCAGGACTGGCAGGAATTCCGTGACGGCATCCGCCTGACCCGCGAAATCATGCAACAGCCGGCGCTGGACCAGTACCGTGGTCGCGAAATCAGCCCCGGTATTGAAGTGCAAACCGATGAACAGCTGGACACGTTCATCCGCGAGCACGCCGAAACCGCGTTCCACCCGTCCTGCTCGTGCAAGATGGGCACCGACGAGATGGCGGTGGTGGATGGCGAAGGCCGCGTGCACGGCATGCAAGGCCTGCGCGTGGTGGATGCGTCGATCATGCCGATCATCACCACCGGCAACCTGAACGCGCCAACGATCATGATCGCCGAGAAAATCGCCGACAAGATCCGCGGCCGCCAGCCGCTGCCGCGCAGCACCGCCGACTACTACGTGGCAGGCGATGCGCCAGTGCGTGGCAAGCCGCTGCGTGAAGTGGGCCCGCTGGCGCAGTAACGGACACACCGCGGTGCTCCCATCGCAGGCAAGCCAGCTCCCACATTTTGATAGGTGACCACCTTCAAAATGTGGGAGCTGGCTTGCCTGCGATGAGGCCCGACCATTCACTGCAAAACCTCTCCTTGATCAGCTACTCTGTCTGCCTGCCCGCGACGAGCCGCCCACAAGGAAGGCCCCATGTTCGACAAACACGCCACACTCAAACAGCATTTCAGTGCCCTGCGCACCCGTGCCGAGTTCTTCTCGCTGCGCTACGTTCGCGAATCCGGCCAGTACCTCTCGGTACGCAAAAACGTCGCCGAACCGCCCCACCTGAACCACGACGAAGGCGCGATGCTCACCGTGCGCCTCAACGGTGTGGAAGCCTACGCCGCAACCAACGACATTTCCCTCACGGGCCTGCAAGCCGCCCTTGAGCGTGCCGAGCACCAAGCCCGGCAGATCAACCCTCACGCCCTGCTCGACCTGCGCGACCAACACGTCTCCAGCGACGTGGCCGACTACCTGTCGCCCGACCTCGACCAGCCCTTCCCGTCCCTGAGCGACTGCTACCAATTGCTCGGCAACGAATCGGCCGCCGTGCCCAAGGACGAGCGCCTGGTGAACTGGGAAGTCAGCCTGGGCCTGACCCACGTCGAGCAGATCTACCTCAACAGTGCCGGCGCCGAACTGCGCCAGGCCCAGCGCTTTGTGTTCCCCGGCGTCAACGTCACCGCCTACGACGGCAATGACAGCCAGACCCGCACCCTGGGTGGCAGCAACTTCGGCCAGCAAGGCGGCTTTGACGTGATCAGCCGCTTTGGCCTGGTGGGCGCCGCGCCGCGCATCGCCGACGAAGCCTTGCAACTGCTGCTCGCGCCAAACACACCCAACGGCCCGCGCGACCTGTTGTTGATGCCCGACCAGATGATCCTGCAGATCCACGAGTCCATCGGCCACCCGCTGGAACTGGACCGCATCCTCGGTGACGAGCGCAACTACGCCGGCACCAGCTTTGTGAAAGCCAGCGACTTCGGCCACCTGCAATACGGCTCGCCGTTGCTCAATGTGACCTTCGACCCGGACATCCCCGAACAGCTCGCCAGCTACGGCCATGACGACGAGGGCAGCGCCGCCAGCAAGCAATTCCTGATCCGCGAAGGGCTGTTGCTCAAACCCTTGGGCGGTGCGTTGTCGCAGTTTCGTTCAGGCATGAGCGGCGTGGCCAACAGCCGCGCCTGCAGCTGGAACCGCCCGCCGATCGACCGCATGGCCAACCTGAACATCGAGGCCGGTGACAGGAGCCTGCAGCAACTGGTCGGCGGCATCGAAAACGGCATTCTGATGTCGACCAACCGTTCGTGGTCTATCGACGATGCGCGCAACAAATTCCAGTTCGGCTGCGAATGGGGCCAACTGATCGAAAACGGCGAACTCAAGGGCGTGGTGAAAAACCCGAACTACCGCGCGATTTCCGCGCAGTTCTGGCGCAACCTCAGCGCCGTCGGCGACGCCAGCACCTTCAAGGTGTTGGGCACGCCGAACTGTGGCAAGGGCGAGCCGAACCAGGTGATCCGCGTCGGCCACGCCTCGCCGGCCTGTGTGTTCAGCAATGTCGACGTATTTGGGGGAGATGCCTGATGACTAACTTCAAGGCACTGGTGGAATGGCTCAAAGAAGCCGTCACCGACAAGGAACAATTTCACCTGGGCTACGCCGATGAAGCCTCCGAGTTCGTGCGTTTCAACCATGCTCAGGTGCGTCAGGCCGGGCAGGTGCAACAGGCCAGTCTCAACCTGAAACTGATCGACGGCGGCCGCCACGCCGACTTGGGTATCACCTTGTCCGGCGAGCCGGAACTGGACCGCCAACGCCTCGCCGATGGCCTGCAGCAATTGCGCGAAACGCTGCCATTGCTGCCGCAGGACCCGTACCTGCTGCTCAATCACAACGCCTGGCAGAGCAACAACGAACAGACCCGGCCCTTGCCGGAACTGGCCCTGGTACTGGAAGACATCCGCCGCGCCGCCGACGGCGTGGACCTGGTCGGCTTCTACGCCGCCGGCCCGATCACCCGTGGTTTTGCCAGCTCCGACGGCGCGTTTGGCTGGCACCGCGCGAACAGCTTCAACTTCGATTTCAGCCTGTTCCACGCCAATGGCGAGGCGGTAAAAGCCAGCTACGCCGGGCACACCTGGGACAGCGCCGAGTTCGCTGCGCGCTTCCAGCAGGCCCGCGAGCAGCTCGAATTTCTCGGCCGCCCACTGCACCCACTGGCGCCCGGCCAATACCGCGCCTACCTCGCCCCGGCGGCACTGGAAGAAATTTTCAGCATCATCACCTGGGGTGGCTTTTCCGCCCAGGCCATCGCCAGCAAAGGCAGCTCGCTGCAAAAGCTCTACGCCGGTGAGCAATCGCTGAGCCCGTTGGTGACGGTCAACGAGCAGATCAGCGGCTCGTTGAGCCAGGCATTTTCCACCGAAGGCTACCCGCGCGGTGACGTCACGCTGATCAAGGCCGGCAAGGCCGAGGGCCAGTTGATCAACTCGCGCAGCGCCGCCGAATATGGCCTGAGCACCAACGGCGCCAGCAGTGATGAATCCCCCAGCGCCTTGCAAGTGGCGGCGGGCAATTTGGCCCAGGCCGATATCCTCAAGCAACTGGGCACCGGGCTGTACATCAGCAACCTGTGGTACCTGAACTACTCCGACCTGCCGGCCGCCCGCCTGACCGGCATGACCCGCTTCGCGACGTTCTGGGTGGAAGACGGCGAGATCAAGGCGCCGGTCAGCACCATGCGCTTTGATGACAGCGTGTACAGCCTGCTGGGTTCGCAACTGGAAGCGCTGACGGCGGAGCGCGAGCTGTTGTTGTCGGCGAGTACCTATAGCCAGCGCAATACCGCCTCCAATCTGCTGCCGGGAGCCCTGGTAAAACGCCTCACGCTAACCTTGTAAACAACCACTTGCCCCGTCTTGTGTGGGGCTGACTTGTGTGGGAGCTGGCTTGCCTGCGATGCAGACACCTCGGTATCTCAGTAGAACCGCAGTGATGCTATCGCAGGCAAGCCAGCTCCCACACAAGCCCTCTCCCACACTGTTTTGTGTTGATTTCCGACATCCCGCTTTACCCCTTCCTACCGCAAAATCTCATCTAACACTTATCACCGCTCGGCCTGTTGTCGCCTGTAAAAAACCTCGCTATAACGGTTAGTGGCATTCCGCCACCTAAACCCGCGTGCGCGCGTGTGTGTGCACGACCTTGCCCAGGATAAGGCAAGCTGGAGCGTTGACATGAACCATGGAAGTTTTGTCATTCAAAGGCTGTTCAAGCACTACAACGTTCACATTGAAAGACTGGGTAACAACCCGAACAAAAAAACCGTCCTGCTGGTCAACGGAGCCCTCTCCACCACCCGCTCGTTTGCCCGCACCAGCAAATGCCTGGCGGAACACTTCAATGTGCTGCTGTTCGATCTGCCGTTCTCCGGCTACTCCCGCGAACACAACGCCGACCTCGACCTGGTGACCAAGGACGACGAGGTGCAAATCCTCAGGGCGCTGGTGGAGCGCTTTGAAGTCAACCACTTGGTGTCGGCGTCCTGGGGCGGCATCTCCACGCTGCTGACCCTGGCCCAAAACCCGCCCTCCATCGAAAGTTCAGTGGTGATGGCGCTGGCGCCCAACCTTAACCAAGCCATGCTCGACTACGTGGAACGGGTGCGTGTGTTGATCGAGGCCGATGACAAATCCGCCGTCGGCCACTTGCTCAACGAGACGGTGGGCAAGTACCTGTCACCGCGCCTCAAGCGCAACAACCATCGGCACCTGTCGAACATGGCCACCACCGAGTACCGCCAGGCGCGCTTTCATATCCATCAGGTGCTGGCCCTGGGCGATGGCAACTACTTGCCGACCCTCAAACAGATCGAAACGCCCGTGCATTTCCTCAACGGCACGCTGGACGAATACACCCCCGCCGCCGACGCGCAGTTGTTTAAAAGATACGTGGGCCGCAGCACGTTTGCGGTCGCCGAACACACCGGGCATTTACTTGATCTGGAGTCTCGCGAAGCCGCGTTGTCGGTACACCGGGCGCTGTTGGATTTTTTGGTGGGAGAGCACGCAAAGTTGTCGGATTTAGACGAACCGCCAGTGGGAAAAGGAGTGACGGATGGCGCATAATCGCCAACACATAGCCTGCTAACAAAAGGTTCTTCATGCCGAATCGCGTCCCGCTCGATGCCAAGACCGCCCGCTGGTTGCCCTGGGTGGTGGCGATTGCCTTCTTCATGCAGTCTCTGGACGGGACGATTCTCAACACGGCGCTGCCGGCCATGGCCCGGGACCTCGCGGAAAACCCGCTGCGCATGCAAGGGGTGGTGATCGCTTACATGCTCACCGTCGCCTTGCTGATCCCGGCGTCGGGCTGGGTGGCCGACCGTTTCGGCACCAAGAAGATTTTCTTCGGCGCGATCATGCTGTTTACCATCGGCTCGCTGCTGTGCGCACTGTCCAGCAGCTTGACCATGCTGGTGGGCGCGCGGGTGATTCAGGGCTTGGGCGGTGCCCTGATGTTGCCGGTCGGGCGATTGGTCGTACTGCGCGCCTACCCCCGCTCCGAACTGGTGCGCATCATGGGCTTCATCACCATTCCCGGCCTGCTCGGCCCTTTGCTCGGCCCGACGATGGGCGGCTGGATGGTGCAATACCTGACCTGGCACTGGATCTTCCTGATCAACCTGCCGGTGGGCATGATCGGCTGCTACGCCGTATGGAAGCTCATCCCCGACCTGCGCGGCAGCGAGCGCACGCGCTTTGACAGTGTGGGCTTTCTGCTGTTTGGCGCGGCGATGGTGCTGATCACCATTGCCATGGAAGGCTTGGGCGAACTGCACCTGCCGCACCTGCGGGTGATGTTGCTGCTGTTCGGCGGGCTGGCGTGCCTGGCGGCGTATTGGCTGCGCGCCGGGCATATCGATAACCCGCTGTTCTCGCCGGTGCTGTTCAAGACGCGCACCTTTGCCGTGGGCATTCTTGGCAACCTGTTTGCGCGGCTGGGCAGCGGCGCATTGCCGTTTCTGGTGCCGTTGCTGTTGCAGGTGGCGCTGGGGTATTCGCCGTCGGAAGCGGGCATGAGCATGTTGCCGTTGGCGGCGGCGGCGATGTTTGCCAAGTCCATTGCGCGCACGCTGATCGAACGCCTGGGCTACCGCGTGGTGCTGACCGGCAACACGCTGTTGCTGGGCATCATGCTCGCCAGCATGGGCCTGGTCAGCGAGCACACGCCCTACCCGCTGCTGCTGTGCATGCTGGCGGTGTTGGGCGCGGTCAACTCCCTGCAATTTACCGCGATGAACACCGTCACCCTCATCGACCTCGACGACGCCCAGGCCAGCAGCGGCAACAGTTTGCTGTCGGTGGTGGCGCAATTGTCCTTGAGCCTCGGCGTGGCCTGCGCCGGTGCGCTGCTCGGCGGGTTCACCCTGGAGACCGGCAACGATGGCGTGGAAAGCGTGCTCGGCGCCTTCCAGCTGACCTTCCTCACCGTGGGCATCATGGCGATGCTGGCAGCGGCGATCTTCCTGCAACTGTCGCCTACAGACGGCAAACGGGTGGTCAGCCGCGAGCACGATATCGAGCATTAACAGGCTTCTCGTCTAGAACTTGCGGGGAAAATCCCACAGGGCTGGTACACTGCGCGACATTTTGTTTTGCAGAGCCAGTCCCGTGACTACCATCGCCACCGCTTTTAATACTTTGCCCCTGTCCGCCGCCATGCTGGCTAACCTCGACTCGCTGGGTTATGTCGAGATGACGCAGATCCAGGCGCAAAGCTTGCCGGTGATCCTCAAGGGGCTGGACCTGATTGCCCAGGCCAAGACCGGCAGCGGCAAGACCGCCGCCTTCGGCATCGGCCTGTTGAACCCGATCAACCCGCGCTACTTCGGTTGCCAGGCGCTGGTGATGTGCCCGACCCGTGAACTGGCCGACCAGGTTGCCAAGGAAATTCGCCGGCTGGCGCGTGCCGAAGACAACATCAAGGTGCTGACCCTGTGCGGCGGCGTGTCCCTCGGCCCGCAGATCGCCTCGCTGGAACACGGCGCCCACGTCATCGTTGGTACACCGGGCCGTATCCAGCAGCACCTGCGCAAGGGTTCGCTGGTACTCGACGGCCTGAACACGCTGATCCTCGACGAAGCCGACCGCATGCTCGACATGGGCTTCTACGACGCCATCGAAGACATCATCAGCAAGACCCCGCCGCGCCGCCAGACCCTGCTGTTCTCGGCCACCTACCCGGTGAGCATCAAGCAGCTGGCCTCGAAATTCATGCGCGCGCCGCAGCAAGTGAAGGCCGAAGCGTTCCACTCCGACGACCAGATCGAGCAGCGTTTCTACGAGATCTCGCCGGAAGAGCGCATGGACGCCGTGACCAAGGTGTTGGCGCACTTCCGCCCGGCTTCGTGCGTAGCGTTCTGCTTCACCAAGCAGCAAGTGCAGGAAACCGTGGATCACCTGACGTCCAAGGGCATTTCAGCCGTCGGCCTGCATGGCGACCTGGAACAGCGCGACCGTGACCAGGTGCTGGCGATGTTCGCCAACCGCAGCACCTCGGTACTGGTTGCCACCGACGTGGCTGCGCGTGGCCTGGACATTGACTCGCTGGACATGGTGATCAACGTCGAACTGGCCCGCGACTCGGAAATCCACATTCACCGCGTGGGCCGTACTGGCCGTGCCGGTGAGACGGGCATTGCGATCAGCCTGGTCGCGCCGTCCGAAGCACACCGCGCCCAGGCCATCGAGCAACTGCAGAAGTCGCCGCTGAACTGGGACCAACTGGACAACCTCAAGCCGCAAAGCGGTGGCCCGTTGCTGCCCGTGATGAGCACCCTGTGCATCGCCGCCGGCCGTAAAGACAAGGTTCGCCCAGGCGACATCCTCGGCGCACTGACCGGCGATGCCGGCATTCCAGGTGCCCAGGTTGGCAAGATTGCGATCTTTGATTTCCAGGCATTTGTGGCCGTTGAACGCGGGATCGCCAAGCAGGCGCTGCAGCGTTTGAACGACGGCAAGATCAAAGGCCGCTCGTTGCGCGTGCGTATTTTGTAAGAAAACCGCGCTCCCGTTGAAGGAAGCGAATCAATGTGGGAGCTGGCTTGCCTGCGATAGCGGTGGTGAATTCACCGCCCTCATCGCAGGCAAGCCAGCTCCCACAGTTTTGATTGCATTTGAGCCCCCTATTTTTTTGTGAGGACACCGCTGTGCGCTCGACCGAAGTTGTGATCATTGGCGCCGGCGCCGCAGGTTTGATGTGTGCACTGACCGCCGCCGGGCGTGGGCGCAAAGTGATGTTGATCGACCACGCCAACAAGGCCGGCAAGAAGATCCTCATGTCGGGCGGTGGCCGCTGCAATTTCACCAACCTGTACACCGAGCCGGCCAACTTCCTCTCGCACAACGCGCACTTCTGCAAGTCCGCCCTGGCCCGCTACACCCAGTGGGATTTCATCGGGCTGGTGGCCAAGCACGGCGTGCCGTACCACGAGAAGAAACTCGGCCAGCTGTTCTGCGACAACAAGTCCAGCGACATCCTCGGCATGCTGCTCGACGAATGCATCCAGACCGGCGTGAGTCTGCACCTGGACACTTCGATCGAAGAAATTGCCAAAGTCGAGGGTGGCTACCAGTTGCAGACCACCTTGGGCGAACTGCGCTGCGAATCCCTGGTGATCGCCACGGGCGGCCTGTCGATTCCGACCCTGGGCGCCACCGGGTTTGGTTATCAAGTGGCCAGACAGTTCGGCCATGAATTGCTGCCAACCCGCGCCGGGTTGGTGCCGTTCACCATCACTGACCAGCTCAAGGAGATGTGTGGCGAATTGTCCGGCACGTCTGTGGACTGCCTGGTGATCTGCAACGACCAGAGCTTTCGCGAGAATATCCTGTTCACCCACCGTGGCCTGAGCGGGCCGGCGATCCTGCAGATTTCGTCGTACTGGGAACCCGGCGACACGGTGCAGATCAACCTGCTGCCGGATCACGACGCTCACGACTGGCTGCAGCAGCAACAGGCCGAACGCCCGAACAGCGAGCTGAAAACCCTGCTGGGCGAAATCTTCACCAAGAAGATGGCCAACCTGCTGGCGGAGACCTGGTTCGTGTCCAAGCCGATGAAGCAGTACACTCACGCCGAAATCGCCGACATCGCGCAAAAACTCGGCAATTGGCAGTTGGTACCAGCGGGCACCGAGGGCTATCGCACCGCCGAAGTGACACTGGGCGGGGTGGACACGCGGGAAGTGTCGTCCAAGACCATGGAATCGCTGAAAAGCCCGGGGCTGTACTTTATTGGTGAAGTGCTGGATGTGACCGGTCACCTGGGCGGGTTCAATTTCCAGTGGGCCTGGGCCTCAGGATACGCCGCCGCGCAATACGCCTGACAAAAGGCTGCACTCGGTCAAAATGTGGGAGCTGGCTTGCCTGCGATAGCGGTAGTGAATTCACCGCCGCTATCGCAGGCAAGCCAGCTCCCACATTGGTTTGGCGGCGCATGCAATAAATTTTGCTGGCAGATGTGATCGCCACGCTTGCCGTGACGTCACTGATGGCTCAATTTAGCGGCATTGTCCCGGAAGACTCCAGACTTCATGTCATCGACCTCATTCAAGCAGTCCATGCGGCGCCTGTGGGCGCTGGATAAATTCAGTTACAGCGTACGGGTATTCATCGCCCTCACCGGCAGCATGGCGCTGTGCTGGTACCAGAATGAAATGAGGTTGCTGATCCCGCTGTTCCTGGGGATTATCGCCAGCGCCCTGGCCGAGACCGATGACAGTTGGCAAGGCCGTCTCAATGCCCTGGCGGTGACGCTGGTGTGTTTCAGTATTGCCGCATTGTCGGTGGAGCTGCTTTTCCCCTATCCCTGGATCTTCGCGATTGCCCTGGCCCTGGCCAGCTTCTGCCTGACCATGCTCGGCGCCCTGGGCGAGCGTTATGGCGCGATTGCTTCAGCGACGCTGATTCTGTCGGTGTACACCATGATCGGCGTGGACCAGCGCGGCGGCGCGGTCACTGATTTTTGGCATGAGCCGCTGCTGCTGGTGGCCGGTGCCGCGTGGTACGGCGTGCTGTCGGTGCTGTGGCAGGCGCTGTTTTCCAACCAGCCGGTGCAGCAAAGCCTGGCGCGCCTGTTTCGCGAGTTGGGCCGTTACCTCAAGCTCAAGTCCTCTTTGTTTGAACCGATCCGCCAACTGGATGTGGAAGCGCGCCGCCTGGAACTGGCCCAGCAAAACGGCCGGGTCGTCGCAGCGCTGAATGCGGCGAAGGAAATCATCCTGCACCGCGTAGGCAATGGTCGACCGGGCTCGAAGGTCAGCCGTTACCTTAAGCTGTACTTCCTCGCCCAGGACATCCACGAGCGCGCCAGCTCGTCGCACTACCCGTATAACGCGCTGGCGGAAGCCTTCTTCCACAGCGACGTGCTGTTCCGCTGCCAGCGCCTGCTGCGCCAGCAAGGCAAGGCCTGCCAGGCGCTGGCCGAGTCGATCCAGCTGCGCCAGCCGTTTATCTATGACGACAGTTTCGCCGAAGCCCTGGGCGACCTGAACGCCTCGCTGGAACACCTGCGCATCCAGAGCAACCCCGCATGGCGCGGCCTGCTGCGCTCGTTGCGCGCGCTGGCGGCCAACCTGTCCACACTCGACCGCCTGCTCGGCGACGCCAGCAACCCCGACTCCCTCGCCGACGCCACCGACAGCAGCCTGCTCGACCGTGCACCGCGCAACTTCAGGGAGATGTGGACACGCCTGCGAACCCAGCTGACGCCAACGTCCTTGCTGTTCCGCCACGCCCTGCGCCTGCCGCTGGCGCTGAGTATCGGCTATTGGATGGTGCACTTGATCCACCCGTCCCAGGGCTACTGGATCATCCTCACCACCCTGTTCGTGTGCCAACCGAACTACGGCGCCACCCGGCGCAAACTCGGCCAGCGGATCATCGGCACGGCCATCGGCCTGACCATCGCCTGGGCGTTGTTCGACCTGTTCCCCAACCCACTGGTGCAATCGATGTTCGCCATCGCCGCCGGCCTGGTGTTCTTTATCAACCGCACCACGCGCTACACCCTGGCCACCGCGGCAATCACCTTGATGGTGCTGTTCTGCTTCAACCAGGTGGGCGACGGTTACGGGCTGTTCCTGCCACGCCTGTTTGATACCTTGCTGGGCAGCCTGATCGCAGGCCTGGCGGTGTTCCTGTTCCTGCCCGACTGGCAAGGCCGCCGCCTGAACAAGGTGCTGGCCAATACCCTCACCTGCAACAGCATCTACCTGCGGCAAATCATGCAGCAATACGCCGCCGGCAAGAGCGACGACCTGGCCTACCGCCTGGCGCGGCGCAACGCGCACAACGCCGATGCTGCGCTGTCCACCACCCTGGCCAATATGCTGATGGAGCCGGGGCATTTTCGCAAAGAGGCGGACGTGGGCTTCCGCTTCCTGGTGCTGTCGCACACCTTGCTCAGTTATTTGTCTGGGCTGGGCGCGCACCGGGAAACGCAATTGCCGGCTGAAGTGCGCGAGCATTTGATCGAAGGCGCGGGTAATTCCCTGGCGGCAAGCATTGATGAAATCGCCACGGGGCTGGCGAACAAGCAGCCGATTGCGATTCAGAGTGATGCTGAAGAAGCGTTGGCGGCGGACCTGGAGCAGATGCCGGATGAGATCGATGAAGGGCAGCGGCTGGTGCAGACGCAGCTGGCGTTGATTTGCCGGCAGTTGGGGCCGTTGCGCACGCTGGGGGCGCATTTGATCAAAGACACCAGCGCGGCTTGAATCGCTATCGCAGGCAAGCCAGCTCCCACATTTGAACGTATTCGCAATTCAACAGGTGGGAGCTGGCTTGCCTGCGATGGGGCCCTGAAGAACCCTACATCCCATGCGCCTTCATCAACCGCGCATAACTGCCATCCGCCTTCATCTTCGCAATCTCCCGGTCGAAACCGGCGACGATCTGCGCATGCTCCGGGTGCTTCAAACTGACCAAAATATGCAGGCTGTTCTCACTCAACGGCTTGTCCAGAAACTCCACCGTATTGCGCACCCGTAGTGACTCGCGGGCCAGGTAATACCGGGCAACGTATTCATCTTCCAACGTCAGCCGAACACGCTGCGCCGCGAGCATGCGCACGGCCATGGCGAAGTTATGCACAGGGACTTTCTTTAATTGCGTGTCTTGGTCAAACGGCGCCGAATAGGCATAGCCGCGCACCACGGCAATGGACTCGTCGTGCAGTTGTTCCAGGTTCTGATAATCGATGGGGTCATCCCGGCGCTTGATAAAGCGCACGCGGTTCAGCAGGTATTCGCCGGAAAACTGCCCCAGCTGTGTGCGGGCGTCGTCGTACCACGCGTTAACCAGCACATCGTAGCGGCCATCACCTACGCCCATCAGCGCCCGCGCCCAGGGCACCTGCTCGAAATCGCTGGCGTACCCGGCGCGGGCCAACGCCGTGGTGACGATATCGGTGGCCAACCCGCCATTGATCAAGGTGGCATCGGTAAAGGGAGGCCACGCATCTGCTACCAGGCGCAAACGTTGAGCGAAAGCGGGTTGGGCCACTAGTAACAGTGCGATCAAAGCAACGGCACGAGAAAATCGCGGCATGCTCAAGGTCCTTGGCGGGCAGGCGATGGCCTGATAACAGTAGCTCATCAATGAGCTTGCACCTGAGATTACACAAAGAAGTCAGCGGCGATAGGCCTGAATGGTGGCAAATTGACGCCATTCACAAAAATGCTCAATTTAGACAGAAAAGCCCGTCGCGCTTACTATCGGCACAGGCATTCACAAGAGAACACACCATGACCGTTGAATGGGTCTGCAAACATCACGTTGAGTTGGGCAAAGAGCAGCTGTACGCCATTCTGCGTTTGCGCAACGAGGTGTTCGTCGTCGAACAGAAATGCGTTTATCAGGACCTCGACGGGCAGGACCTGTCGAGTGACACCCACCATCTGATGGCCTGGCAAAACGATGAACTGGTGGCGTACCTGCGCCTGCTGGACCCGCAGACCCAGGGCGGTGATGTGGTGATTGGCCGAGTCATCGTGGCGCCGGTGGCGCGGGGCACCGGGTTGGGCCATCAGATGATGGAAGAAGCCCTCAAGCAAATAGAAGATATCTGGCCCGAGACAGAGATTTTTCTGTCAGCCCAGGCGCATTTGCAGGGGTATTACGGGCGCTATGGGTTTGTAGCGGTGGGTGAGGAATACCTGGAGGATGATATTCCACACATTGGTATGCGCCGGGCGGCTTGAGTACGCCATCGCAGGCAAGCCAGCTCCCACATTTTGACCGTGTGAACCCTTCAAGTGTTGGAGCTGGCTTGCCTGCGATGGGGCCAGACCCGTCATCCCTTGTTTCAGGGATACCCCAACACCTGCTTGATCACCGCCAGGTTCGCCTCGATCCACCGCCGATCAATCGCCCCCCAATTGCGAATCCGATAGTGCCCGGCATGGTTGCGGGCACCGTCTTCCTGCTCGAACTCACACACAATATCCAGGTCGGCCAGCGCCGCAATGGTGTCCTGCGCCGTGCGCCGGGGCATGCCGGTGGCGTCGGTCAACGCCGGTACGCTGCTCGCCAATTGGCTGTCAATCAAGTACGCCACGTACAGGCGGCGGTAGAAGCTGCTCTTGGTCTTGCTCACGTCCATGGTCGGTCGCCTGATGAGTTAGGGCTTGCCCTGCAAGTCGCGATACGTGAGGTACACCCGTAGGTCAAATTCCACCTGGTGGTAGCCCGGCATCATGTATTCGCAGAGTTTGTAGAAGGCCTTGTTGTGGTCCGATTCCTTGAAGTGCGCCAGTTCGTGAACCACGATCATGCGCAAAAACTGCGGCGCGGCCTCCTTGAACAGTGAGGCAATGCGGATCTCTTTCTTGGATTTGAGATTGCCGCCCTGCACCCGCGAAATCGTGGTGTGCAGGCCGAGGGCGCGGTGGGTCAGGTCGAGGCGGTTGTCGAACAGCACTTTGTCGATGGCTGGCGCATTGCGCAGGTGTTCCTGCTTCAGGGCCTGCGCGTAGCTGTACAACGCCTTGTCGCTTTGCACCCCATGGCGCTCGGGGTAACGCTGCTCCAGATAAGCGCCCAACTGGTCCTTGGCGATCAGTTGGCGCACTTGTTCCTGAAGCGCTGCGGGATAGGCCTGGAGGTATTTCAGCGCGGTCATGGGGTCTGCAACACGGTTGGAATGGGCGCCAGTGTAGCGAATTCAAAGCAGACGAGGGTGGGACCAGGTGACCATTTCCTCCGCCATCAACGGCTGCGCCGCCCACGACCCCTGCGCAAACGAGCAACCATTGGCCTTGAGCCAGCGAGCTTGTTCAAGGGTTTGCACGCCCTCGGCAATCACCACCACATCAAAATGCCCACACAGTTGAATGATGCTGCGGGCCATCGCCGCGTCCCGCGTAGAGCCCGGCAGTCGAGCCACCAGTTGCGGGTCAAGCTTGAGCGTATCGAATTCCAGATCGCGCAGATGGGCCAGGGAGCAGTGCCCCAACCCGAAGTCATCCAGGGCGATACGGATGCCGATCTGACGCAACAACTTGAGCTGCTTGGCCGACTCATCCCGGTTACTCATCAGGCTGTCTTCGCTGATTTCCACCTCCAGTTGCCGGCCCTGCAACCCATGTCGCTCAAGGACCTGCTGCAGTTGAGTGGCCAGGTTGGGCATGTTGAACTGGCTGCTGCTCAGGCTCACGCTCAGCACCAATTCTTCATCGAATGTGGTTTGCCAGGCCTGACGCTGGGCCGCCACTTGCTGGTAGATCCACGCGCTCAACTGGCTGATGAGCCGCGCTTCTTCCAGCAACGGCAAGAACAGCCCCGGCGGCACATCGCCGACGCTGGGGTGCTGCCAGCGCAACAGCGCCTCGACGCCGCGCAAGCGTCCGTCTTCGAGCGATACCTGGGGCTGGTACACCAGGGTGAAATCCTTGTTCTGGATAGCGGTGCGCACGCTGTCTTCAAGCATCAAACGCGAGCGGGCGCGGCCGTTCATTTCCTGATCGTAATAGCGATATTGCTGACGCCCTGCACGCTTGGCTTCGTACATGGCGATGTCCGCTGCGCGCAGCAGACCATTCAAATCCGAGCCACAGTCCGGGAACGTTGCAATGCCGATACTGGCGCCGAGCATCACATCCAGGCCGTCGACCTGCTGGCATACCGACACGCGTTCGATCAGTTTTTCCGCAATCTTCGCCGCCTGCTCCGGGAATTCCAGCTCCAGCAACGCGGTAAATTCATCACCGCCCATGCGCCCCAGAATGTCGTAGGAACGCAAACACGCCTGCATCTGCTCCGACACCCAGCGCAATACCCGGTCACCCGCGTCGTGACCCAACGAATCGTTGACCCGCTTGAACCCGTCGAGGTCCAGGTACAACAGCACCAGCGCATTCCCGTTGCGTTCGCTGCGCAGCAGGGTGTTCTCCACGGCCTGGTGGAAACCGCGCCGGTTCAACAACCCGGTCAGCGGGTCGGTCACGGCCTGGAACTCCAGTTGCTGGTGCAGGTGGCGCACCTCGGACATATCCAGCACCGTGACCACCATCGCATGCTGCTCGGCGGGCAACGGCGCGCAGGACAACGCCACCGGCACCTGCTGGCCACGGCCGGTGCGCAAAATAGCGTCGTGCTGGCGCCACGTCTCGCCTTTGCGATACGCCTCGTACATGGGGAAACTGAGCCAGGCGGGCACGTGGGGTTTTTGCAGGAAACTCAGAAAGCTCTCACCCTGCAACTCCGCCATCGTGGCATTGAGCAGCCGTGAAATGGCCGGGTTGGCGTACTCGATCACACTGCCCTCGCCCACCACCAGAATGCCCTCGGCGGCGTTGTCGAGCACCGAGGCGTTGAAGGCGCGCGCGGACTCCAGGTCATGGCTCAGGCGCTGCAAGGCCCGGCGATTACGCTGGTGCTCGAGCAGAGCCTGCACTTTGGGCTTGAGGACAGTGGGGTCAAACGGTTTGAACAGGTAGTCAATCCCACCGCTGGCATAGCCTTCCAGCACCGCAGCGGGCGACTGCGCGTTGGCGGTCAGGAAAATAATCGGGGTCATGCGCGTGCGCTGGCTGCCGCGCATCAGCCGGGCGACTTCAAAGCCGTCCATGCCGGGCATCATCACGTCGAGCAGCACCAGGTCCACGTCGTGCTCAAGCAGCAGTTCCAACGCCTCCAGGCCTGAGCTTGCGGTGAGCACCTGCCAATCTTCCCGTTGCAAAAGCGCACGCATGCTGATGAGGTTTTCCGGGTAGTCATCGACCACCAGAAGAACCGAACTGCCATCGCCGAGGTGTGGAGCGCAATCCATGCTACGTCTCTTCCTTAAGAAGCTGCACCGGTCATATCTGATAAAAAAAGACCGGACAAAAACTGAGGCCTCACTCTAGCCTCGGTTCTAAAAAAGCAGAAGTGACGTCGGTGCCATCATTGCGCCAAAGCTCAGGAAGCCGACTAACGGTAAGGCCCTACACACCCCGTACCATGGGAAACATGGCTTTTTGGCACTCCTCTGACGCCAATAAATTGCCAGGCAAAGTTTAACAAGTGGTTTAACACGCACTATAAAGAACCTGTCTGGCCCACGGGCCAAAGCCTTCACTTCTGCAATAAGGCCAACGTCATGATCGACCTTTCCACCTGGAACCTGAGCATTCCTGTCGGCTCGCCGCCGACGACCATCGACACCCCGAAGCTGATGAACGGTTTCAACGACCAGTACTTCCAGGCCGAAGGCAGCAACGTGCAATTCTGGACACCCGTGACCGGTACCCGCACCGAAAACGCTATTTACCCGCGCAGCGAATTGCGCGAAACCTATGCCGATGGCCGCCTGCGCAACTGGACCTACCCGGATGCCGACAACTTTTTGCGCGCCACCCTGACGGTGAATCAGCTGCCCTCCACGGGCAAGGTCGTGATTGGGCAGATTCATGCCTACGACAGCCAGAAGCCGTTGATCAAACTCGAATACCAGTTCAAGGAAAAAACCCAGTCCGGCAATATCGTCGCCAAGGTGCGCATGCGCCCGGACGACGGCGAAGGCCGCGTGATCACCGTGGCGTCCAATGTGCCGCTGGAAAAAAGCTTCACCTACGTCATCAACCTCAACAAGGCCGGGCTGTTGAGCGTGTATGCCGCTGATGGTGAATGGAACGAGCGCATTGGCGCGGCGTGGGGCGCCAAGCCGTTGTATTTCAAGGCCGGGGTGTATGTGCAGGACAACAGCGGCAACAGCAAGGAAGGCGCGCGGGTGACGTTTGCGAAGCTGGATATTGATCACGAGTGAGCATCGCTCACTATCGTGTAGGTCTTATCCTAACGAACCAGAGATCAATCACTGTTTAGGACAGGCCAATGATCCCTGTGGGAGCCGGGCTTGCCCGCGAGGGCGGTGTATCAGGCAACATCTTCAGTGACTGACACGCCGCCATCGCGGGCAAGCCCGGCTCCCACAGGGGTTCTGCGTCCTACACGGCCGTTGCGACAAGCCAGATGGCCGCTTATAGTTCGCCCCGTCGCTGGCATTGAACAGCGATAGGGTTTCGCAGCCCTAACGATACGTGTGTAACCAAGCATCATGACTGCAACGATGAGCGCTTTTGCGCCCGACGTTTATCTTATGGTGGCTGTGTGTGGGAGACCTTCGGGTCTGCCGGGTTCCTCGTATCCTCGGTCTGCGAACCCGCACACAGCTACCACCCATTCGTTTCGCAGCGAACGGCGGTAGTCCTTTTAGATACGAGGAATATTTGCCATGAAGCCACAACAACCGCCCCGCCGCTTCTACCCCTGCACCGAAACCGCCACCGACTCCGCCGTACTGCTGATCGACAGCGAAGCCCCACTGCCCGACCTCCACGCCTGCCTGCGCGAGCGCCTCAACGCGGCCCTTGAACACCTCAACCTGATGGCCTGCTCCAGCCTGCCGGACTTCGCCGAGCGCGACCTGAATAACGTCGCCAACATTGCACGCATTCTGGTGCAGGACGTGAGCGACGTGTTCCGCGTGATCGAACACCGCGGTTTCGATACACCTGACGCCGCCTGATCAAATCCCGGCCACAAAAAAGCCCGCATCGCTGCGGGCTTTTTAATTTCTGGATTAATACACGTCACCCGCAGCCTGGCGACGTCCAACCCGCAACTATTTCAGACACCGTTGTGGACGCGGCCCAAAATTAAAAAGCCAAAAACACCCGCCTACCATTCGAAATAAATATAAGTAACTGTCATTTATAACAGGTCACACACAACCATTTACACACTAGCCTCATGGACGAAACAAGAAAATTATCACTGAAGAATAAACACGCTCATTCCAAATCTTAAAAACCTCGCACACACAGGAACGGTGAAAAATATGGGCCAGGATAATCCGAACGGAACTTACAAAGGGACCGTAAATGATGCCATTGTGAAAAATGACGCCACCCTGACAATTACTTCATCAGACCCGCAGACAGGCACTATAAGTAAAGCCAGCATGGATTATTCCGGCCGCAAGTTTGAAGTTGATGGCTCTTTCATTTATGAAAACGTAATGGATGAGTCCGCTTTATCCTTAACGCTTCGAGCGCAAGCCGGCGAGCCGGCCAATGTCGTACTCAGTATTACTATGAGATCGCTCGACAGAAATTACTCTGAATTAGAAGGTACCGTTCGTGTTGAGGCCGGCGGGCCAGGTGCCGGCACAGCCTACAACATTGCCCTTAAGAAAAGCTGACGCCTTTTCAAATGCAAAAAACCCGTCTGACGACGGGTTTTTATATCGCTACACCTGTAATTAATCAGTTGACCTTGGCGTTCAACTCACCTTTCAGGTAACGCTGGTACATGGCTTCCAGTGAGATCGGCTTGATCTTCGAAGCGTTGCCGGCAGTGCCGAAGGCCTCGTAGCGCGCGATACACACGTCACGCATGGCGGTCACGGTGGCGCCGAAGAATTTACGTGGGTCAAATTCGCTCGGGTTGGTGGCCATCAGGCGACGCATTGCGCCGGTGGAGGCCAGGCGCAGGTCGGTGTCGATGTTGACCTTGCGCACGCCGTACTTGATGCCTTCGACGATTTCTTCAACCGGTACGCCGTAGGTTTCTTTGATGTCGCCGCCGTACTGGTTGATGATCGCCAGCCACTCTTGGGGCACCGAGGAAGAACCGTGCATCACCAGGTGGGTGTTCGGGATGCGCTTGTGGATTTCCTTAATGCGGTCGATGGCCAGCACGTCGCCGGTCGGCGGCTTGGTGAACTTGTAGGCGCCGTGGCTGGTGCCGATGGCGATGGCCAGGGCGTCAACCTGGGTCTTTTTCACGAAGTCGGCGGCTTCTTCCGGGTCGGTCAGCATCTGGCTGTGATCCAGCACGCCTTCGGCGCCGATGCCGTCTTCTTCGCCGGCCATACCGGTTTCCAGGGAACCCAGGCAGCCCAGCTCGCCTTCAACCGACACGCCACAGGCGTGAGCCATGGCCACGGTTTGTTGGGTGACGCGTACGTTGTATTCGTAGTCGGTTGGGGTTTTGCCGTCTTCGCCGAGGGAGCCGTCCATCATCACCGAGCTGAAGCCCAGCTGGATGGAACGCTGGCACACGTCAGGGCTGGTGCCGTGGTCCTGGTGCATGCACACCGGGATGTGCGGGAATTCTTCGATCGCAGCGAGAATCAGGTGACGCAGGAACGGCGCGCCGGCGTATTTGCGGGCACCGGCCGAGGCCTGGACGATCACTGGGGAGTCGGTCTTGTCAGCGGCTTCCATGATGGCGCGCATCTGCTCAAGGTTGTTGACGTTAAAGGCTGGAACGCCGTAGCCGAACTCGGCTGCGTGGTCCAGCATTTGACGCATGCTGATAAGTGCCATTGTGTTGTCTCTCCCGGTAGAGGGTCGTTAATCGTGCAAGCCTGCCGTAGCGGCGGCTGCTATTCAAGTTATTGCAGATCAAGAGGTTAAGGCTTGAGCTGCTGAATCGTTATTGCTGACTCAATTCCCTGTTTGGAGCCAGCTCCCACATTGGATCTCATCAGATTTGAGAGCCTATTGAGCTTTACAGCCGCGCCCAATCAAATCATCGGTGGCGACCCAGTAAACCAGGCCTTCCTCACCTTTTGTGTGAAACGCCAACTGGCCGTCGCTGTACAGCACGCCCGAGGCGGCAACGTCTTGTTTGAGGCGATACACCTGATCGGAACCGCCGAGGCGCACATCCACCTCGTTGCGGGCCGCATTGGCAAAGCGCCAGTTGACCTCGGCCTTGCTGTCGCAGGTCCAGGTGGTCCACTTGTCGGCAGGCTCTGCCTTGTTGCTGAACATGTTCATGCTGCTGCAACCGGCCAACAAGGCCAGGGCTGCCAGGGCGAAAACGCCTTTCATTGCCAATCCTCGAACGGCGGCCCAGGGGCCGCCACTGCTGTGGGTTAGTTGATCAGACCCATCAAGGGCAACCCTGTTCCTGACCGTTGGGCGCGGCGTCGTATTCCTCGAGCCGCTCGTTGCCGATGCGCTTGTTGATCACCGGCATGGTCTCGGCCTGCCAGTCAGCCTGGTAGCAGCTTTTTTTCTGCGAAGGCCCGGGCTTTTCAGCGTCGGGTACCGCGCGTGGCGTGCTGCCGCAGCCGGCCAACAGGCCCGCTGCGATCACCAGTACCAACGACTTGATCATGGGAATGCTCCTTTTCCGGATCACGAGCCTTAGCCTTTGGCTCGGGTTTCCAGGACTTCAACGGCTGGCAGGACTTTGCCCTCGACGAATTCGAGGAATGCGCCGCCACCGGTAGAAATGTAGGAGATCTGGTCAGCAACGCCATATTTATCGATGGCCGCCAGAGTGTCGCCGCCACCGGCGATGGAGAAAGCCGAGCTTTCGGCGATGGCCTTGGCCAGCACTTTGGTACCGTTGCCGAACTGGTCGAACTCAAATACGCCGACCGGGCCGTTCCACAGGATGGTCTTGGACGACTTCAGCAGTTCAGCGAAGTTGGCCGCGGTTTGCGGGCCGATGTCCAGAATCATGTCGTCGTCGGCCACGTCAGCAATCAGCTTGACGGTGGCTTCGGCGCTTTCAGCGAATTCCTTGGCAACTACCACGTCCACCGGCAACGGCACGCTGACCTTGGCGGCGATGGCACGGGCGGTGTCGAGCAGGTCCGGCTCAAACAGGGACTTGCCCACCGGGTGGCCGGCTGCGGCCAGGAACGTGTTGGCGATGCCGCCGCCGACGATCAACTGGTTGCAGATGGCGCTCAGGCTGTTGAGCACATCGAGCTTGGTGGAGACTTTGGAGCCGGCGACGATGGCAGCCATCGGTTGCGCCGGAGCGCCCAGCGCCTTGCCGAGTGCATCCAGTTCAGCTGCCAACAGTGGGCCAGCCGCTGCAACCTTGGCGAACTTGGCCACGCCATGGGTCGAACCTTCGGCGCGGTGTGCGGTGCCGAAAGCGTCCATCACGAACACGTCGCACAGGGCCGCGTATTGCTGGGCCAGTTCGTCGCTGTTCTTTTTCTCGCCCTTGTTGAAGCGCACGTTCTCGAACAGCACGATGTCGCCCGGCTTGACGTCAACGCCGCCCAGGTAGTCAGCCACCAACGGCACGTCGCGGCCCAAAGCCTTGCTCAGGTAGTCGGCGACAGGCTTGAGGCTGTTTTCGGCGGAGAACTCACCTTCGGTCGGGCGACCCAGGTGGGAGCAGACCATCACGGCCGCGCCTTTTTCCAGGGCCAGCTTGATGGTCGGCAGCGAGGCCAGGATTCGCGCATCGCTGGTGACAACACCGTCCTTGACTGGGACGTTGAGGTCTTCGCGAATCAGTACGCGCTTACCTTGCAGATCGAGGTCGGTCATCTTCAACACGGTCATGGGTCGCAGTTCCTGAATTGACTTATTTAAAGGGCAGATTTGGATGAGGCGATGTGCAGATAGTGCTCTGCCACGTCGAGCATGCGGTTGGCAAAACCCCATTCGTTGTCGAACCACGCCAGGATGTTCACCAGCCGTGGGCCGGAAACGCGAGTCTGGCTGGCATCGACAATCGCCGAATGCGGGTCGTGATTAAAATCACAACTGGCGTGGGGCAACTCGGTGTAGGCCAACAGGCCTTTGAGCGGGCCGCTGGTGGCGGCGTCACGCAAGATACGGTTGACCTCAGTCGCGTCGGTGTCGCTGACGGTTTGCATGGTGATGTCCAGGCAGGACACGTTCACCGTCGGCACCCGTACGGCTTTGGCCTGAATTCGCCCGGCAAGTTCCGGTAACAATCTTTCGATGCCGCGGGCCAGGCCGGTGGACACCGGAATCACTGACTGGAACGCCGAGCGCGTGCGGCGCAGGTCTTCGTGGTGATAAGCATCGATCACCGGCTGGTCGTTCATGGCCGAGTGAATCGTGGTGATCGACACGTAATCCAGGCCGATCGCCTGATCCAGCAGGCGCAACAGCGGCACGCTGCAGTTGGTGGTGCAGGACGCGTTGGACACCAGCAGCTCATCGCCGGTCAGGCAATCCTGGTTGATGCCGTAGACGATGGTGGCGTCGACATCCGCCTCGCTGGACATCGGCTGGGAAAACAGCACACGCGGTGCGCCGGCGTCGAGAAAACGCTGGCCATCGGCACGGGTGTGATAGACACCGGAACATTCCAGCACCAGGTCGACGCCCAGTGCTTGCCAGTCGATGCCTTCGGGGGTGGCACTGCGCAAGACCTGCACGCAGTTGCCATTAATGTGCAGACAGTCGTCTTCAACCCGCACTTCGCCAGGAAAGCGGCCGTGGGTGGAGTCAAAGCGTGTCAGGTATTCGATGCTGGCCATGTCGGCCAAATCATTGATCGCCACAATTTCAAACCCGGCCGCCGCCCCTCGCTCGAACAGCGCACGCAAGACGCAACGACCGATGCGGCCGTAGCCGTTGAGTGCAACTTTGTAGGGACGCGGTTGAGGCATGGGGTTCTCGATCAATGTTCGTTCGGTGTTGAATGTTCTGACGCTATCGCGGGCAAGCCCGCTCCCACATTAGACCGCGATCCAAATGTGGGAGCGGGCTTGCCCGCGATAGCGCCAGTACACACAACGCAGACTGACTTAGTCTTCCAGCAGCTCTTCAGCCTGACCCAGGATGTTTTCCAGGGTGAAACCGAACTCTTCGAACAAGGCTGGCGCCGGCGCCGACTCACCGTAGGTGGTCATGCCGATCACGCGGCCTTCCAGGCCCACGTACTTGTACCAGTAGTCGGCGTGAGCCGCTTCAATGGCGATACGCGCGCTGACCTGCAACGGCAATACCGATTGCTTGTAGCCGGCGTCCTGGGCTTCGAACACGCTGGTGCACGGGATCGACACCACACGGACCTTGCGGCCTTGCTCAGTCAGCTTGTCGTATGCCTGAACGGTCAGGCCGACTTCGGAACCGGTGGAGATCAGGATCAGCTCCGGCTCGCCTTCGCAGTCCTTGAGCACATAACCGCCACGGCTGATGTCGGCGATCTGCGCGTCGGTACGCACTTGGTGCTGCAGGTTCTGACGCGAGAAGATCAGCGCCGAAGGGCCGTCCTTGCGCTCGATGGCGTGCTTCCAGGCCACGGCGGACTCCACCGCGTCGGCTGGGCGCCAGCAATCCAGGTTCGGTGTGGTACGCAGGCTGGTCAGTTGCTCGACCGGCTGGTGCGTCGGGCCGTCTTCGCCCAGGCCGATGGAGTCGTGGGTGTACACATGGATCACACGCTTCTTCATCAGCGCAGCCATACGTACCGCGTTACGCGCGTATTCCATGAACATCAGGAAGGTTGCGCCGTAAGGCACCAGGCCGCCGTGCAGCGACACACCGTTCATGATGGCGCTCATGCCGAACTCGCGCACGCCGTAGTACATGTAGTTGCCGCTGGCGTCTTCGGCCGTGACACCTTTGCAACCTTTCCACAGGGTCAGGTTGGAACCGGCCAGGTCAGCCGAACCGCCGAGAAACTCAGGCAGCAATGGGCCGAAGGCGTTCAGGGTGTTCTGGCTGGCTTTACGGCTGGCGATGGTTTCGCCCTTGGCGGCGACTTCAGCGATGTAGGCCGAGGCTTTTTCCGAGAAGTCGGCAGGCAGGTCACCGGCCAGGCGACGCACCAGTTCGTTGGCCAACGCTGGGAATTCAGCGGAGTAGGCAGCAAAACGCTGGTCCCACTCGGCTTCAGCGGCCAGGCCTTTTTCCTTGGCGTTCCACTCGGCGTAGATGTCAGCCGGGATTTCGAAGGGGCCGTGGTTCCACTTCAGCGCTTCGCGGGTCAGGGCGATTTCCGCGTCACCCAATGGGGCGCCGTGGCAGTCTTCTTTACCTTGCTTGTTCGGCGAGCCGAAACCGATGGTGGTCTTGCAGCAGATCAGGGTCGGCTGCTCGCTCTTGCGCGCGGTCTCGATGGCGATCTTGATTTCTTCCGGGTCGTGACCGTCGACGTTGCGGATTACCTGCCAGTTGTAGGCTTCGAAACGCTTCGGAGTGTCGTCGGTGAACCAGCCTTCGACTTCGCCGTCGATGGAAATGCCGTTGTCATCGTAGAAGGCAATCAGCTTGCCCAGGCCCAAAGTACCGGCCAAAGACGACACTTCGTGGGAAATGCCTTCCATCATGCAGCCATCACCCAGGAACACGTAGGTGTGGTGGTCGACAATGTTGTGGCCAGGACGGTTGAACTGCGCCGCCAAAACTTTTTCAGCGAGGGCGAAACCAACGGCGTTGGCCAGGCCCTGGCCCAGGGGACCGGTGGTGGTCTCGACGCCTGGGGTGTAGCCGAATTCCGGGTGGCCCGGGGTGCGGCTGTGCAGCTGGCGGAAGCTCTTGAGGTCGTCAATGGTGACGTCGTAGCCGGTCAGGTGCAGCAGCGAGTAGATCAGCATCGAGCCGTGGCCGTTGGACAGCACGAAGCGGTCACGGTCGGCGAACGATGGGTTGCTCGGGTTGTGTTTCAGGTAATCACGCCAAAGTACCTCGGCGATATCCGCCATGCCCATCGGGGCACCGGGATGGCCGCTGTTGGCTTTTTGCACGGCATCCATGCTGAGGGCACGAATGGCGTTGGCACGCTCACGACGGCTGGGCATCGCTGATCTCCTGGAGGTTGAATAAAAGAAACGGAAAAAAGGACCGGCATTTTCCCTCAGCCACCGCCTGCGGGCAATGACAGATAGTCACTTGGGGTGTTTTTCCTGCCGTTTGCAGCGCAATGCCTTGCAGAAAGGGCCAGTCGGTTCGTTCAAAGGTAATAGCGGCTGCTTATAACCGCCACTTATCGATCAATATCAAAACTTTTTGATATTGCCCTTGCGGGGATATCCACCCGTCTCTAGACTGCTGGCCTTATGAACCTACCCGTGCCCTCCCTGCGTCCCGACGACGGCGATGAACTGGCAGCCTTATGCAAGGCCGCTGGCGATCCGTTGCGTTTGAACGTGTTGCGCGCACTGGCCAACGATTCGTTCGGTGTACTGGAGCTGGCGCGGATCTTCGCCATCGGCCAGTCCGGCATGAGCCACCACTTGAAGGTATTGGCCCAGGCCGACCTGGTGGCCACCCGCCGCGAAGGCAATGCGATTTTTTACCGCCGCGCCCTGCCCCACACCGAATTGCTCGGTGGCAAGCTGCATGCCGCCCTGCTTGAAGAAGTGGACAGCCTGAGCCTGCCAAGTGACGTGCAGTCGCGTATCGCACAGGTTCACGGGCAACGCGCCGCCGCCAGCCAGGACTTTTTCTCACGGGTGGCCGAGAAGTTTCGCGCCCAACAGGACCTGATTGCCGGCCTGGCCCAATACCGCGAAAGCGTGCTGGCGCTGCTGGACAAGCTGAGCTTCAGTGATGAAGCGACGGCGCTGGAAGTCGGCCCCGGCGACGGTGGTTTTCTGCCGGAACTGGCGCGCCGTTTTCAACAGGTTACGGCACTCGACAACAGCCCGGCGATGCTCGAACTGGCGCGCCAGCTGTGCGAGCGCGAGGCGCTGGGCAACGTCAACCTGCAGTTGGCCGACGCCCTGAATGACACCAGCCTGCGGGCCGATTGCGTGGTGCTGAACATGGTCTTGCACCATTTTGCCGCCCCCGCCGACGCCCTCAAGCAAATGGCCGGGTTGCTGCACCCCGGCGGTAGCCTGCTGGTTACGGATTTATGCAGCCACAACCAGAATTGGGCCAGGGAGGCCTGCGGTGATCTCTGGTTGGGTTTTGAACAGGACGATCTGGCCCGTTGGGCCACCGCTGCGGGACTCGTTCCCGGGGAAAGCCTCTATGTAGGTTTACGTAATGGTTTCCAGATTCAGGTCCGCCATTTTCAGCGACCGGCTGGCGACACTCACCATCGGTAAATATCAGGAAAACATCGAGATGAGCGAATACTCCCTTTTCACCTCCGAGTCCGTGTCTGAAGGGCATCCGGACAAAATCGCCGACCAGATTTCTGACGCGGTGCTGGACGCCATCATTGCTGAAGACAAGTTCGCCCGTGTGGCGTGCGAGACTCTGGTGAAAACGGGCGTGGCGATCATCGCCGGCGAAGTCACCACGTCTGCCTGGGTCGACCTGGAGCAGATCGTTCGTGATGTGATCACCGAGATCGGCTACACCAGCTCCGACGTGGGCTTTGACGGCGCGACGTGCGCGGTGATGAACATCATCGGCAAGCAGTCCCCCGACATCAATCAGGGCGTTGACCGCGCCAAGCCTGAAGATCAGGGCGCCGGCGACCAGGGCCTGATGTTTGGCTACGCCAGCAATGAAACCGAAGTGCTGATGCCGGCGCCGATCACCTTCTCTCACCAGTTGGTGAAGCGCCAGGCCGACGCCCGTAAGTCCGGCCTGCTGCCGTGGCTGCGCCCGGACGCCAAGTCCCAGGTAACCTGCCGTTACGAAGGCGGCAAAGTCGTGGGTATCGACGCCGTGGTGTTGTCGACCCAGCACAACCCGGACGTGTCCTACAACGACCTGCGCGAAGGCGTGATGGAGCTGATCGTCAAGCACGTGCTGCCTGCCGAATTGCTGACCAAAGACACTCAGTTCCACATCAACCCGACCGGCCAGTTCATCATTGGTGGCCCGGTAGGCGACTGTGGCCTGACCGGTCGCAAGATCATCGTCGACAGCTACGGCGGCATGGCCCGTCACGGCGGTGGCGCGTTCTCGGGTAAAGACCCGTCCAAGGTAGACCGCTCGGCGGCTTACGCCGGTCGTTATGTGGCCAAGAACATCGTCGCTGCCGGCCTGGCCGAGCGCTGCGAGATTCAGGTTTCCTACGCCATTGGTGTGGCCCAGCCTACGTCGATCTCGCTGAATACCTTCGGTACCGGCAAGATCAGCGATGACAAGATCGTCAAGCTGGTGCGTGAGATCTTCGACCTGCGCCCGTACGCCATCACCACCATGCTCGACCTGTTGCACCCGATGTACCAGGAAACCGCAGCCTACGGCCACTTCGGTCGTACCCCTGCGCAGAAGACTGTCGGCGACGACACCTTCACCACGTTCACCTGGGAAAAAACCGACCGAGCCAACGACCTGCGCACCGCCGCCGGCCTGTAATCGCTCACGGTACACACAGCCCCGCCGGGTTCGCCCGGCGGGGCTTTTTATTGCCCGTTACAGAAATCAGCTAACAATTTCGCCGTGCCACCAGGCTGTTTTGCGAGTGAGCGGATGACTTAGGCTGGGCACCCTTTTCGAGCAAGGATGCTCATGATGCGTTTACTGATAATTCTATTACTCAGCGCCCTGCCCTTTCTGGCATGGGCCGAAGCATGCCCCGATGATGCCTGGTCACAGGTCGACGCCTTGGCCAAACAGATCAGCCAGTGGGATGACAGCTACCACCGGCTCGGCCAATCGCCGGTCAGTGATGAGCTTTACGACCAGGCTCGCCAGCGCCTTGCCCGCTGGCGCAAATGCGCGCCTGACATCACTCGGGAAGCTGACACGCCCCTGAAAAGTTCACGCGGCACGCTGCCGCACCCGGTCGCCCATACCGGCCTGGACAAACTGCCGGATGAGCCGGCGGTGAGCGATTGGCTTGGCACACGCCAACAGGTGTGGATTCAGCCCAAGGTCGACGGCGTTGCGGTGACGCTGGTCTATCGCCAAGGCCGGTTGAGCCAGGTCATCAGCCGAGGCGACGGCTTGCTCGGCCAGGACTGGTCAACCGCCGCGCGCACGCTTCCCGGCATCGTCCAGCAATTGCCGGAACCCATCGACCTGGTGCTGCAAGGCGAACTCTATTGGCGCCTGCCCGATCATGTGCAATCCACACGCGGCGGGCTGAGTGCCCGGGGCAAAGTAGCCGGGCTGATGAACCGCCGACAACCATTGAGCGACGCCGAGTGTGCCGGGATTGGCTTATTCGTCTGGGCCTGGCCCGACGGCCCGGCAGACTTCAGCGAACGCCTGGCCACCCTGGCACGTCTGGGCTTCAGCGACACGGGGCGTTACAGCCAACCCGTTCAGACCATCGCCGAGGCCGCGCACTGGCGCACTTACTGGTACAACCACCCACTGCCCTTCGCCAGCGATGGCGTGGTGTTGCACCAGGCGGCGCGAGCGCCCGCCAAACGCTGGCAGGCCAGCGATGCTTACTGGGCAGTCGCCTGGAAATACCCGGCGGCCAAAGCACTGGCACTGGTGCGAGCGGTGAACTTCAAGATCGGCCGCACCGGGCGCATCACGCCCATCCTGGCGCTGGAACCGGTGCGGCTCGATGACCGGCAGATCAGTCGCGTCAGCGTTGGCTCGCTGAAACGCTGGCAGAGGCTGGATATACGCCCCGGCGATCAGGTGTCCATCAGCCTTGCCGGCCAGGTCATTCCGCGGCTGGAGCGGGTGATTCTGCGCAACGAAACCAGGGTGCCGGTGCCAGTGCCCGATGCTGCGGATTATCACGCCCTGAGTTGCTGGCAACTGGACCCCGGCTGCGAGGAACAATTGCTCGCTCGCCTGGCCTGGCTCAGTGGTAACCAGGGCCTGGCCATGCCGCACATGGGGCGCGAGACCTGGAACGTAATGATCCAGGCCGGTCTAATCGCAGGCTTTCTCGATTGGTTAACCCTGGATGCGGCAGAGCTTGCTAACATTGATGGCTTCGGCGAGCGCAGCCGTGCGCGGGTGCTCGACAGCATTCAAAGTGCGCGGCAACGCCCGTTTGCACAATGGCTCAAAGCCCTGGGCGTACCGCCTGTGGCCCGCAACAACCTTGAAGGTGACTGGCAGACATTGGTCGCCAAAGACACCCAGGCCTGGCTGACCACTGATGGCATCGGCCCGGTTCGCGCAGCGCAACTGAGCGCTTTTTTTCGCGACCCGCACGTTCAGGCGCTGGCTGAAACATTACGTGTGGCGGGTATTGACGGTTTTTGAATCGACTCGACCCCTTTTAACCAACGGCAGAATTCACCCTGCCATCTGATTGCGACATTTGGAGCCCTTTATGAAATTTCTCGCCCCGCTTGCCCTGTTAACCGTCGCAAGCTTTATGGCCACGCCGTTGCTGGCCGCCGAAGAAGCCCCGCAACTCACCGGCTGCGCTGCCAAGCGCCAGGCCATCAGCACCCAGATCGAACAAGCCAAGGCCCATGGCAACAGCGAACAGCAAGCGGGCCTGGAAAAAGCCCTGAGCGAAGTCACCGCCAACTGCACCGACGCGTCCTTGCGCAAAGAACGCGAGAACAAGGTGCTTGATGCCAAGCACGAAGTCAGCCGCCGTCAGGCCGACCTCGACAAGGCGATGAAAAAGGGCGACGCAGACAAGATCAACAAGCGCAAAGACAAGCTTGCCGAGTCCCGCAAAGAGCTGCAGGACGCCGTAGAGGAACTCGACGAGTAAATGCGGTCAGTGGTCGCGAAACTGCTTGTGGCAGGCGGTGCAGGCATCTTCGACCTTCTGCACGGCCGGCCCGAGGTTGCTGGCTTTGTAAGGCTGGACCTGGCTTGCGCTCACCAATTCACCGGTGGCCGTTTCAAGGTTTCGCGCCAACGCCTGGAAACGTGCCTGCTGCTGCCACACGTTGTCTTTGGCGCTGGTGTGATCGTCTTCGCGCACGCTCGGGAAATGCTTCCAGGGCTCATGGGACAACGCATCCAGCTTGACCGCGCCGTCGGCAAATTTTGCACCGTCGAACGGGATACGCCCACGCAACATGCCACCCAGGTCTTCGCTGGTCTTGAGCATTTGCTTGAAAATCGCCTTGCGCTGACCCAAGGGTGAATTCGGATCGACGCCACCACAGGCGGACAATGTCAGGCAGGCCAGCAGTACTACGGTCAGTCTTTTAACAGTCATGTGGGTTTCAAGGTCACAGGAAATGGCGGCCAGTATCCTCGCCCCGCCTGCAAAGACCAATAGCCCTATTAATAATAAGGGTTGCCCGATGGCGTCCAATGCCCGGGCAATCGCTTCAGGAATTACTGGTATGAATGTCACGTTGAAACCCTGGAGCCGCCGATTGGCGTGGGCTCTACCAATGATCGCGCTGCTGGCCGGTTGCGATGGCGGCAAAGACACCGGCAAAAAAGACGACGCCGTCAAACCCCATGCCGTCGCCACCTATGTGAGTGCACCGTGGGAAGCCTTGCCAGCCGTGTCCGACAGCGATTTGCTGGCTGGGTTTGAATCCTGGCGCAGCGCCTGCCAACGCCTCAAGGCTGATCCGGTCTGGGGCGCAACCTGCGCCGCCGCCGCCACGGTGCCGGGAGATGCGCCAGCCGTTCGCGGTTTTCTCAAGGAGCGCCTGGATGTGTTCGGCCTGCGCTCGGCGGATAACACGCCGAACGGTTTGATTACCGGCTACTACGAACCGGTCTACCCCGGCAGCCTGACCGAAACCGCCACCGCCCACGTGCCGGTGTACGGCGTGCCGGATGACCTGATCATCGTCAACCTGGAAAGCATCTACCCCGAACTCAAGGGCAAACGCCTGCGTGGCCGCCTTGAAGGCCGTGTACTCAAGCCTTATGACGATGCGAGCACCATCAACGGCCAGGGCTCCACTGCCAAGCCGATTGCCTGGCTGACCGACCCGATGGACCTGCAGTTCCTGCAAATCCAGGGTTCCGGGCGCATTCAACTGGCAGGCGGGCGGCAACTGCGAGTGGGTTACGGCGACCAGAACGGCTACCCCTATCGCCCAATCGGCCGCTGGCTGGTTGAGCAAGGCGCTCTGAAGAAAGAAGACGTGACCATGGGCGCCATCAGCGCCTGGGCCAAGGCCAACCCGCAACGTATTCCTGAACTGTTGGCGAGTAACCCCAGCTACGTGTTCTTCAGCGCCCGCCCCGACAGCAATGAAGGCCCGCGTGGTTCGCTGAACGTGCCGCTGACGGCCGGCTACAGCGTGGCAGTGGACCGCAAGGTGATTCCGTTGGGCAGCCTGTTGTGGCTGTCGACGACCAAGCCGGATGGCTCGCCGATCACAAGGCCTGTGGCCGCTCAAGACACCGGCGGCGCTATCACCGGCGAAGTGCGCGCGGACTTGTTCTGGGGCACTGGCCAGGCAGCCGGGGAACTGGCAGGGAACATGAAGCAGCAGGGGCAGATCTGGATGCTGTGGCCAAAGGGCGCTGCGTTGCCGCAGGTGCCGGATGCGCCAGCCGGAACCTGACACGCACCAAAAACCAACGGTGGGAGCTGGCTCGCCAGCGCCCACAGAAGTGCGACGTCAGGCTTTAGATCGAGACAAAAAAGAAGCTCGCAATCAGCGCCATTCCCACCGCCCATACCAGCGACCGGAACATCGCCCAGTCCGCCAGGTAGCAAATGATGTACAGCAGGCGACTGGTGATAAACAGCACGGCCAGCACATTGATGGTCACCAGCGACGCGGTGCCGGCCAGGTGCGCAATGATCACCGCCGCCGCAAACGCCGGGGTCACTTCAAAGCTGTTGAGTTGCGCGTTGTGGGCACGCTTGGCGACGCCTTCGAGAGTATCCAGGAAGGCACGCGGGTCGTGGTTGTGCCGTGGTCCGAACTTGCCGCCGCTGAACTTCGCGACTCCCGTGCACAGATAAGGCAGAACAATTGCGATCAACACACACCAGAAAGCGACGGTCATCACTGATTCCTTTTGTCGTTTTAGTCAGACGTTAGAGTTTTAGCATCAAAAAAGCCGAGCCGCACTTACCCGCTATGAGCGGCGACGCGCCAAAAGGTTCTATCAGGCTTTTGCCCGATACCTTGCAACATCAGGCCGCTGCTGCGGTCCATCCCCCCATCATGCTTGTTCCACCCCAACTTCCAAGGACCCCGGATGCTTGAACTTGTCGCCGCCTTCATTTGCCTCACCACCCTGCTCACGTATGTGAACTTCCGCTTTATTGGCCTGCCGCCGACCATCGGCGTGATGGTCACCGCCTTGCTGTTTTCCCTGATCCTGCAAGGCTTGAGCTTTATCGGCTACCCGGGCCTGGAAGAACGCATCCAGCAACTGATCGGCCAGATCGACTTCGGCGATTTGCTGATGAACTGGATGCTCTCGTTCCTGCTGTTCGCCGGCGCCTTGCACGTCAACCTCAGCGACCTGCGCAGCTACCGCTGGCCCATTGGCTTGCTGGCGACGTTCGGTGTGTTGATCGCCACCGTGGTGATCGGCAGCCTGGCGTATTACATCTTTGCCCTGTTTGGCTGGCACATAAGCTTCCTGTACTGCCTGCTGTTCGGCGCACTGATCTCGCCCACCGACCCGATTGCGGTGCTGGGCGTGCTGCGAACCGCCAATGCCTCAAAACCTCTGAAAACCACCATCGTCGGCGAGTCGCTGTTCAACGACGGCACCGCAGTCGTTGTGTTTACCGTGCTGCTGGGCATCGCGCAGTTGGGTGACACGCCGACCGTGGGCGCCACCGCCATGCTGTTTGTGCATGAAGCGATTGGCGGCGTAGCGTTTGGCGGGCTGATCGGTTACCTGGTGTACCTGATGATCAAGAGCATCGAACAGCATCAGATTGAAGTGATGTTGACCCTCGCCCTGGTGATCGGCGGCTCGGCAATGGCCACCGAATTGCACGTCTCCGCGCCGATTGCGATGGTGGTGGCGGGTCTGATTATCGGCAACCTGGGCCGCAAGCTGGCGATGAACGACATGACCCGGCGTTACATGGACGGCTTTTGGGAGCTGCTCGATGACATGCTCAACGCCATGCTGTTTGCGCTGATCGGCATGGAACTGCTGCTGTTGCCGTTTAACTGGCTGCACGTGTTTGCCGCCAGCTTGCTCGCCGTGGCGATTCTGCTCTCGCGCCTGCTGACCGTGGCCCCGGCGATCCTGCTGCTGCGCCGCTGGCGCACCGTGCCGCGTGGCACTATCCGTATTCTCACGTGGGGCGGCTTGCGCGGCGGCGTGTCGGTGGCACTGGCGTTGGCCCTGCCACTGGGCCCGGAGCGTGACTTGCTGCTGAGCATCACCTACATCGTGGTGCTGTCGTCGATCCTGCTGCAGGGGTTGAGCATCGGCAAGCTGGTCAAGCGCGTGACCCGGGACGAACCCCAGGCCACGCCTGAGCATCACTGACGTTTGTCGATCTGCTGCGGATGCCTCGGGTCCGCAGCATTTTTGCCTGGCAGGCTGCTTTCACTGCGAATCTGCGCGTGGCTGATCAGCGCAAAGATAAAGCTGCCGCCAATGATATTGCCCGCCAGCGTCGGCCCGGCGAACACCAGCCAGAAGTCTTTCCACGGCAATTCGCCGGCGAACACCAGGTAGGACACTTCCGCCGAGCCGACCACGATGTGGGTGAAATCCCCCAGCGCCATCAGGTAGGTGATCAGGATGATGATGAACATCTTGGCGCTTTCCATGGACGGGATCATCCAGACCATGGTGGCAATCATCCAGCCGGAAATAATGCCCTTGGCGAACATCTGGCCGGGGTCGTTCTCCATGACCTTGCGGCCGATTTCGAGAAAGGCCAGGTCGGTCTTGGTGTCGAAGATCGGCAAGTGCAGCATCACGTAGGCCACCAGCAAGGTGCCACACAGGTTGCCCACCAGCACCACCGTCCATAGCCGCAGCAAGCGGCCGGCATTGGCGAAGGTCGGCTTGCTCATTACCGGAAGCACTGCGGTCAGGGTGTTTTCGGTGAACAGTTGCTGGCGCGCCAGGATCACCGCAAGGAAGCCTGCGCAGTAGCCAAAACTGGCGATGACCTTGAATGCCTCACCGTCCGGCAAGCGCGAGTTGAGCAAGCCCATGCCCATCAGCGACAGGCCCATGGTGAGGCCGGCGGCCAGCGCCGACCACCACAGGGCCGCCACATTGCGCTCCAGTTCCTGGTCGCCCTGGGTGCGGATGATTTCATGCAGTACCGCCGCGCGGGGCGGCTGGTTTTTGTCTACGTCCTGTTGCTCTTCCTGCGACAGGTTGGGGGTTTTACCGTCTTCTTGAGTAGCCATGGTCTTACCTGAACGGGGGGGCTGTGTTCAGGTACGACCTATCACCCATCAAGAGCGTTCACTGGCCGGCCACAGGTTTATTCGCTGATGCCGTCCCCGGTGAACTGGTCTTTCACGTATTTGATTTCAGTACGGCCATGGGGCGCTGGCAGGCCGTCCTCGCCCAGGTTGACGAAGACCATTTTTTCCACAGTCAGGATGCTTTTACGGGTGATTTTATTGCGCACTTCACAGGTCAGGGTGATGGAGGTGCGGCCGAACTCGGTGGCGGTGATGCCCAGTTCGATGATGTCACCCTGGCGCGAGGCGCTGACGAAGTTGATTTCGGAGATGTACTTGGTCACCACGCGCTGGTTGCCCAACTGGACAATCGCGTAGATCGCCGCTTCTTCGTCGATCCAGCGCAGCAGGCTGCCACCGAACAGGGTGCCATTGGGGTTGAGGTCTTCGGGTTTTACCCATTTGCGGGTGTGGAAGTTCATGGTCACTCCAAAGCGTCTTGCGAAATGATGGACAACATCATGGCAGAGCCCGGCCCCAAGCTCTATGAGCCATTGCCTATCATGCCCATGAGCGATCTTCATCCGGCCGACAGAAAGGCTTGGGAAGTGCCGCGTACACGGCTATAATCCCCACCGTTTCAAAACGGTCATCTCCAGTTGATACCGTTCTCCCGCCACCTGTCCGAGGGGCGCTGCAGCAGGTTCTTCCTGTCAGGCTCGGATGGGGCGTTGTCCGGCCTGCTTTATACGGCCTGATACTAAACGCACAACGGCGCCCATTCGCACACTACGAATGGAGGCTCTTCATGAGCGCTGTCAACACGCCTGCAGATTTCACCGACTACAAAGTCGCCGACATGTCCCTTGCTGCCTGGGGCCGTCGTGAAACCTTTATTGCTGAATCCGAAATGCCTGCCCTGATGGGTCTGCGCCGCAAATACGCCGCTGAGCAGCCACTCAAAGGCGCGAAAATCCTCGGCTGCATTCACATGACCATTCAGACTGCCGTGCTGATCGAAACCCTGGTTGCCCTGGGTGCCGAAGTACGTTGGTCGTCCTGCAACATTTTCTCCACGCAAGACCAGGCCGCTGCTGCCATTGCTGCTGCCGGCATCGCGGTGTACGCCTGGAAAGGCGAAACCGAAGAAGAGTACGAGTGGTGCCTGGAGCAAACCATCCTCAAGGATGGCGCGCCGTGGGATGCCAACATGATCCTCGACGACGGCGGCGACCTGACTGAGCTGCTGCACAAGAAATACCCGCAGATCCTCGACCGCGTCCACGGCGTGACCGAAGAAACCACCACCGGCGTACACCGCCTGCTGGACATGCTGGCCAAGGGCGAGCTGAAAATCCCGGCCATCAACGTCAACGACTCGGTGACCAAGAGCAAAAACGACAACAAGTACGGCTGCCGTCACAGCCTGAACGATGCGATCAAGCGCGGTACTGACCACCTGCTGTCGGGCAAGCAAGCCCTGGTGATCGGTTACGGTGACGTGGGCAAGGGTTCGGCCCAGTCCCTGCGTCAGGAAGGCATGATCGTTAAAGTCTCCGAAGTTGACCCGATCTGCGCCATGCAAGCCTGCATGGACGGCTTTGAACTGGTTTCGCCGTTCATCGACGGTATCAACGACGGCACCGAAGCCAGCATCGACAAAGCCCTGCTGGGCAAGATCGACCTGATCGTAACCACCACCGGTAACGTGAATGTGTGCGATGCGAACATGCTCAAAGCCCTGAAGAAGCGCGCTGTTGTCTGCAACATCGGCCACTTCGACAACGAAATCGACACCGCTTTCATGCGCAAAAACTGGGCATGGGAAGAAGTGAAGCCGCAGGTACACAAGGTTCACCGTACCGGCGCTGGCGATTTCGACCCACAGAACGACGACTACCTGATCCTGCTGGCTGAAGGCCGTCTGGTGAACCTGGGTAACGCCACTGGCCACCCAAGCCGCATCATGGATGGCTCGTTCGCCAACCAGGTACTGGCGCAGATCTTCCTGTTCGAACAGAAATACGCCGACCTGTCGCCTGCCCAGAAAGCCGAGCGCCTGACCGTGGAAGTACTGCCGAAGAAACTCGACGAAGAAGTGGCCCTGGAAATGGTCCGCGGCTTCGGCGGCGTGGTGACTCAACTGACCAAGACCCAGGCCGACTACATCGGCGTGACCGTTGAAGGCCCGTTCAAGCCGCACGCTTACCGCTACTGATCGACCTGGTGCCAGCTGCCATAGGGGAGCTGGCTTTTGTGGGAGCTGGCTTGCCTGCGATGGCATCGCCTCGGTACTGCTGAGACACCGAGGCGCCTGCATCGCGGGCAAGCCCGCTCCCACACCGGTATTCTGAGTTTCCATAGGTACGACCATGTCCCAAGACCGTCGCTACAGCTTCGAGTTCTTCCCGACCAAGACCGATGCTGGGCATGAAAAACTGATGGCCACTGCCACGCAGTTGGCCCGTTACAACCCCGACTTCTTTTCCTGCACCTACGGCGCCGGCGGCTCGACCCGTGACCGCACGATCAACACCGTGTTGCAGCTGGAAAGCCAGGTCAACGTTCCCGCCGCTCCGCACTTGTCGTGCGTGGGCGACAGCAAAGACGACCTGCGCAGCCTGCTGACTCAATACAAGAGCGCCGGCATCAAGCGCATCGTTGCCCTGCGTGGCGACCTGCCGTCCGGCATGGGCATGGCCAGCGGTGAGCTGCGCTACGCCAATGACCTGGTGAGCTTCATCCGCGAAGAAAGCGGCGATCACTTCCACATCGAAGTGGCGGCTTACCCGGAGATGCATCCCCAGGCGCGCAATTTCGAAGACGATTTGCAAAATTTCGTGCGCAAGGCCAACGCCGGCGCCAACAGCGCAATCACCCAGTACTTCTTCAACGCCGACAGCTACTTCTACTTCGTCGAGCGTGTACGGGCGATGGGCGTGAACATCCCGATCGTGCCGGGCATCATGCCGATCACCAACTACAGCAAGCTGGCACGTTTCTCCGACGCGTGCGGCGCTGAAATCCCACGCTGGGTGCGCAAGCAACTGGAAGCTTACGGCGACGACGTCAAGAGCATCCAGGCGTTCGGCGAGCAGGTCATCAGCGAAATGTGCGAGCGCTTGTTGCAAGGTGGCGCACCAGGGTTGCACTTCTACACCCTGAACCAGGCGGAACCGAGCCTCGCCATCTGGAACAACCTCAAGCTGCCACGCTGAGGTTTTCCCGCAGTACCCAAGGCCCTCGTCATGACGAGGGCCTTTTTTGTTTCTGCGCCCTGCCCGCCGATGCGTGTGCCAGAGCTTCTCTTTGAGGCAAGGGCGTCGTAATCTCCAGGCATGCCCGTCATTCTCAAGTTGTTGACCGCCGTGCTTTTTACTCTCCTGAGCCTCAGCGCTTTCGGCGAGAAACTGCGCATTGTCACCGAACCCTGGGCGCCCTATGTATACGAAGACCAAGGCACCATGCGCGGGCTGGACTTTGAAGCCACCGTGGCGGTGTTCCAGCGCCTGGGTGTTGAAGTGGAGTGGCAGTTTCTACCGTGGAAACGCTGCCTGGCCATGCTCGACGGGGGCCACGCGGATGGCGCACTGGATATTTTTCACAGCCCTGACCGCGACGCCTTGCTGCTGTACCCGAGCGAGCCACTGTCCGACGTCGAATTCGTGCTGTTCTACGCCAACAACCGCCCGCATCCGGCAGAGACACTCGACGACCTGCGCGGCCTGACCATCGGCACCTCGCCGGGCTATCTTTATGGCGACGCGTTCAGCGAATCCAGCCTGTTCAACAGAGAGCCTGCACCCAGCCATGAGGCCAACTTCGGCAAATTGTCGTTGGGACGTATCGACCTGCTGATCACCGACCGCCGGGTGGGCCAGCATGTGATCAAGGCGCTGGGCCTGGAAGGCGAGGTCAGCCAGGCGCCGCTGGTGGTCAGCCGCCAGCAGCAGTTTCTGGCGGTGCGCCGTGGTGCGGGCATGGACCTGCTGGTGCAGCGCTTCGCCGCCGAGCTCAAACGCTTCAAACAGGAACCGGCGTACGCCACCTTGAGTGCCAAATATGGGGGAATCCAAGCCATTACGGCGTCAGAACACACCGTTGAGCAGCAGGAAAGCGGCGCGCCGTGATTGCTCTGTTATACTCCGGCCTTTCCGCCAGGCTTACGCCCGGCCGCTGAGGTCTTGAAAAAGGCACCCAACCCAGCTACTGCGCAGCTTTCAGCCCGCGCGAGCCGGTGGAGTGCCCGCCAGACGCAGCAGGACCGGACGGGATTGCGCTCCCCTAAGCGCCATTCACGCCCGGCAAGATTATCCCTTTGGGCCAAGCCCTAACTAAAACAGGATTACTCATGTCCTTTGCTTCCCTCGGTCTCTCCGAGGCTTTAGTCCGCGCCATCGAGGCAGCGGGCTATACCGAGCCTACTCCGGTGCAACAGCGGGCCATTCCCGCCGTGTTGCAAGGTCGCGACCTGATGGTTGCGGCTCAGACAGGTACTGGTAAAACCGGCGGCTTCGCCCTCCCGATTCTGGAGCGGTTGTTTCCCAATGGTCATCCGGACAAATCCCAGCGTCACGGCCCGCGCCAACCGCGCGTACTGGTCCTGACCCCAACCCGCGAACTCGCCGCCCAAGTGCACGACAGCTTCAAGCTGTATGCCCGCGACCTGAAGTTCGTCAGCGCCTGCATCTTCGGCGGCGTAGGCATGAACCCACAGGTTCAGGCCATGTCCCGTGGTGTTGACGTGCTGGTGGCCTGCCCCGGTCGTTTGCTCGACCTGTGCGGCCAGGGCAGCGTCGATTTGTCCCACGTGGAAATCCTCGTGCTGGACGAAGCCGACCGCATGCTCGACATGGGCTTTGTCCATGACGTGAAAAAGGTCCTCGCCCGCCTGCCGGCCAAACGTCAGAACCTGCTGTTTTCGGCAACGTTCTCCCAGGACATCACTGCCCTGGCCGGCAAGTTGCTGCACAACCCGGAACGCATCGAAGTCACGCCGCCGAACACCACGGTCGAGCGTATCGAGCAACGCGTCTTCCGCCTGGCGGCCAGCCACAAGCGTGCGCTGCTGGCGCACCTGATCACCGCCGGTGCCTGGGAACAAGTGCTGGTGTTTACCCGCACCAAGCACGGCGCCAACCGCCTGGCCGAGTACCTGGACAAGCACGGCCTCACCGCCGTCGCCATCCACGGCAACAAGAGCCAGAACGCGCGCACCAAAGCATTGGCCGACTTCAAGGCCGGTGAAGTACGCATCCTGGTTGCCACCGATATCGCCGCCCGCGGCCTGGATATCGACCAATTGCCACACGTGGTCAACTTCGAGCTGCCAAACGTCGACGAAGACTATGTGCACCGTATCGGCCGTACCGGCCGCGCCGGTCGTTCGGGTGAAGCCATTTCCCTGGTTGCACCGGACGAAGAAAAACTGCTGAAAAGCATCGAACGCATGACCAAGCAGAAAATTGCCGACGGCAACCTGATGGGCTTCGATGCCAGCGCCGTGGAGGCCGAAAAGCCTGAAGTGCGCGAGCGTCCGGACGTGCGTAACCCGCGCAACCCACGCGGTCCGAAGGGCGATGGCCCGAACGGCGGCGGTGGTGGCGGTGGTCGTCGCGACAAGGGCAAAGACAAAGGCGGCAAGGAAAAGGCGCCTGCCAACGGCCGTGGCGAACGCCCGGCCCGTGAGCAGAAACCCCGTGAAGGCACCCCGGCCCGCGAACAGCGCCAGCCGAGCCAGCCGCCACGCGCCGCCGCCGACCGTGCGCCGGACGAGTTCCTTGACGACGATATCGATAACTTCGGTAACCGTGCAGACTACGTGCCTCAGGCCAAACCGGCCCAGGGCCGTGGCCGCCGTCCAGGTGCGCAGGCTCCGGGCGCAGGTGCTGGCACCGGTTCCGGCGCACCCCGTGGCGGCCAGCCACAGGGCGCTCGTCAGAACGGCCCGCGCAACAGCAGCGGCGGTACCACCGGTACTCCGCCAGCCAAACGCAGCGGCCCGCGTAACGGCGCACCGCGTGACGGCCAGGCGCGTCGCGAAGACTCGCGCAGCAGCAACAACCGTCGCCCGGCCCGTGACGACCAGCCTCGTTCGTCCGAGCCAGCGGTGCAGAACCCGCGCGGCGGCCCGGCACCGAAGATCATCCACAAGGAGTCGAAAGCTGACCGCTTCCCGACACCCGAGCAGTTGGACCAACTGCCAGGCCGTCCTCGTGGTGAAAAACCAGCGCTGCTGACCCGCAACCGCTGAGTCACCAGGCTGTAAAAAAACGCCCCGATTGTTCGGGGCGTTTTTGCATCTGACGGTTAACGTGTTATTCGGCAACTTCACCGGCTTTGTGAAACAGTTTGGCGAAGATCATCCAGCGCCCGTCAACTTTCATCAAATTCAAATAGTCGACCATTACGTTATTGAACAACCGCAAGCGCACTTTGACGATGGCCATTTCCGGCGACATCACGTCAATCATCAGTACTTCATCCAGCTGTGGAAAACCGCCTTGCTGCGGCGACTCACGGCCCTGCACCATGGTCCGGTACTCATCAAAAGGCCGAACAACCACCGCAGCATTCTGCGCGCTGTACAACATGCAGCCACGATGAAACACCTGGTCAAACGTGTTCAATTCCTGGGTTTGCAACACAGTAAAGTAGTCTTTCAAAAAGGCTTGGATTTCAGTAATCACGGTTAATAACTCCCGATATTTTCAACATGACGTTAGTTAAACCACTAACAAGACGCCGATTATCGGTAGCCCACTCACTTCACGTATAGCGGCTATTATTAGGCTTTTCCGTGAAAGGAATTCACCTATTGAAGCTCCCTCCCCTCGCTGCACTGCGTGCCTTTGAAGCGTTGGCTCGGCTGGGCAAGGTGAACCTGGCGGCGCTTGAGCTGCACGTGACGCATAGCGCCGTCAGCCATCAGATTCGCTCACTCGAAGACTATTTGGGCATCGCACTGGTTTCGCGTGAAAAAAGGTCCCTGGTGTTAACGGATGAAGGCCGCGTTTATGCCTACCAGATCAGGCAGGCGCTGGGCGAAATTGCCGGTGTTACCGAAAAACTGCTGGCGAAAACCAGGCACCCGCAACTGACGCTCTCAGTGCTGCCGTCCTACGCCATGTATTGGTTGCTGCCGCGCCTGCAAGGGTTCATGACCGCCCACCCCGGGCTGCGCCTGAAGCTGGAGTCGAGCATGGAGTTCGTCAGCTTCGAGCAGGGGCTGATTGACTGCGCCATCCGCTTTGGCCATGGCCAATGGCCGGACGTGCAGTGCGAGCCCCTGATGGCCGACGCCTTGCTCGTGATTGCAGCCCCGCACTTCAATGCCGGCGCGCTGCCAGACACAGCGCAAGCCATCCTCGAACAACCGCTGCTGCACGCCAGTGAAAGCTGGCCAGTCTGGCTCAGCGCCGCCGGCGTGGAGGGGCAGCGCCCGCCTGCCTCGCTGGAATTCACTGACTCAACGTTGATGCTCGAAGCCGTCAGACTCGGATACGGCGTCGCGCTCACCCGACGATCCATTGCCCATTCGCTGATTCAGCGCGGGGAGCTGGTCAAACTGACAACGGTCGAACCTGCGCACTCTTCACGCTACTACCTGGTCTGGCCTGCCGGCAGTCAGCGTTCAGCGCAATTGATCACGCTGCACACCTGGCTCAAAGACCAGATCGTGGAATATCAGGCCAGCCTGTAAAGCACTAGCAGTACGCCAGACAGCAAAACGCCGACCCTGAGGTCGGCGCTTCGATTAAACGGCGACTATTACTTCGCTTTGACACCTTCCAGCGAGATGTCCAGGTCCACGGTCTGGGAAGACGGGCCTGGGCCTTTGATGCCGAAGTCGTTCAGTTGCAGCGTGGTGGTAGCGTTGAAGCCAGCACGTTCGCCGCCCCACGGGTCCTTGCCTTCGCCGTTGAACGTGGCCTTGAAGGTCACAGGCTTGGTCACGCCGTGGAACGTCAGGTCGCCGGTCACGTCAGCGGTTTTGGCGCCGGTGGACTTGACCGAGGTAGATACGAACTTGGCGTCAGCAAACTTGGCAACGTCCAGGAAATCCTTGCTGGCGATGTGCTTGTCACGCTCTGCGTGGTTGGACCACAGGCTGGCGGTTTTCACGTCGACGGCAATTTTGCTGTCTTCAGGTTTGGCCGAGTCCCAGCTGAAAGTGCCGTCCCAATCCTTGAAGGTACCGTGGATATAGCTGTAGCCCAGGTGGCTGATTTTCCAGTCGATGAAGGCGTGTTGGCCTTCTTTGTCGATCTTGTAGTCAGCCGCCATCGCCGAGCCGGCGGACAACAGGGCAGAACCGATGGCCAGGGCCGCGAGAGTCTTTTTCAACATGCTTTCTATTCCTTGTGAGTCGAGGTTGAACATCAGGCTTTGCGCCCCAGCATTCGCGTGAGGGTCGCATCACGATCGATAAAGTGGTGTTTCAACGCAGCCACGCCGTGCAAGCCGGCGAACACTACCAACACCCAGGCGAGGTACAGGTGCACCAGGCCAGCGTTGTCTGCCTGATCCGGTAGCCCGGAAATCACGGCAGGAATTTCGAACAGGCCAAACACCGAAATACCGACACCGTCTGCGGTGGAAATCAGGTAACCGGCAATCATCACGGCAAACAGCGCCAGATACAGGAACGCGTGGCCACAGGCCGCGCCGATACGGGTCAAACGGCTGTAACTGGCCAGCGGAGGTGGTGGCGGGCTGACCAGGCGCCAGACAATGCGCACCAGCATCAGGGCGAACAGCGTGATGCCAATGCTTCTGTGCAGATCGGGCGCGGCTTTGCGCCAGACGTCGTAGTAATCGAGGCCGACCATCCACAAGCCCAGCGCGAACAAACCAAACACCACCAAGGCTACGCCCCAGTGCAACACCATGCTGACCCAACCATACCGGGCCTTTGAATTACGTAGCTGCATGTCCCAAATCCCGTGAGTGCTGTGCCCAAGACTAGCGATTTATCTATCGAATTAAAGCCTAAAAATTCGCTTTGAAATATCGAGAAATATGATCTTGAGATTATGCACAATACGTTAACAACCGATTAAGGACTATTCCCAGTAAACGTGACAGATCGTCCTGCGTTTACTGCCAATTCACGCTTAATGGGTTGTGACACAGTCGCCCATTGCATAGGCTTGCGCGATTGTTACGCCTGCGCCGGCTGCAGGACCGCTTCGAGGAGATAAAACGATGGGCTTGAACAACCAGTGGATGCAACGCGACCTTGCGGTGCTGTGGCATCCCTGTACCCAGATGAAAGATCACCAGCAACTGCCGCTGATCCCGATCAAGCGCGGTGAAGGCGTGTGGCTGGAAGACTTCGAAGGCAAGCGCTACCTCGACGCCGTCAGTTCCTGGTGGGTCAATGTGTTCGGCCACGCCAACCCGCGCATCAATCAGCGCATCAAGGATCAGGTCGACCAACTGGAACACGTGATCCTCGCCGGCTTCAGCCACCAGCCGGTGATCGAGCTGTCCGAGCGCCTGGTCAAGATGACGCCCGAGGGCCTGACGCGGTGTTTCTACGCCGATAACGGCTCATCGTGCATCGAAGTCGCGCTGAAAATGAGCTTTCACTACTGGCTCAACCGTGGCCTGCCGAACAAAAAGCGTTTCGTCACCCTGACCAACAGCTACCACGGCGAAACCATCGCCGCGATGTCGGTGGGCGACGTGCCGCTGTTTACCGAGACCTATAAAGCGCTGCTGCTCGACACCCTTAAAGTGCCGAGCCCGGATTGCTACCAGCGCCCCGAGGGCATGAGCTGGGAAGAACACTCGCGCACCCTGTTCCTGGCCATGGAACAGACCCTGGCGGAAAACCACGACACCGTCGCCGCCGTGATCGTCGAGCCGCTGATCCAGGGCGCTGGCGGCATGCGCATGTACCACCCGGTGTACCTCAAACTGCTGCGCGAAGCCTGCGACCGCTACGGCGTGCACCTGATCCACGACGAAATCGCCGTGGGCTTCGGCCGCACCGGCACCATGTTCGCCTGCGAGCAAGCCGGCATCCGCCCGGACTTCCTGTGCCTGTCCAAAGCGCTGACCGGCGGCTACCTGCCGTTGGCCGCCGTGGTCACCACTGATGATGTGTACGATGCCTTCTACGACGACTACTCGACCCTGCGCGCCTTCCTGCATTCCCACAGCTACACCGGCAACCCGCTGGCGTGCGCGGCGGCCCTGGCGACTTTGGATATTTTCGAAGAAGACAACGTCATCGAAAACAACAAGGCCTTGGCCCAGCGCATGGCCACCGCCACCGCGCACTTGGTTGACCACCCGCACGTGTCGGAAGTCCGCCAGACCGGCATGGTGCTGGCCATCGAGATGGTGCAGGACAAAGCCACCAAAACCGCCTACCCATGGCAGGAACGCCGTGGCCTGAAAGTATTCGAGCACGCCCTGGAACGCGGCGCGCTGTTGCGCCCGCTGGGCAGCGTGGTGTATTTCCTGCCGCCGTACGTGATCACGCCCGAGCAGATCGACTTCCTGGCCGAAGTGGCCAGTGAAGGCATCGATATCGCCACCAACAGCAACGTCAGTGTGTCAGTGCCCCAAGACTTCCACCCAGGCTTCCGCGACCCGGGCTAACAAGGCAAAAGGGCCACAATTGATACACACCATGGTTTGCTAAATTTTCCAGAGAACAGAAATGAGACTGTCCCGCTTTTTCACCGACACCCCGCTGAGCATCGGCGACCACGAGCTGCCTGAAGCCCAGGCGCATTACATCAGCCGTGTGTTGCGCATGACCGAAGGCGACGCCGTGCAGTTCTTCGACGGCTCCGGCCAGGAATTTCGCGGCACGCTGCTGGAAGTCGGTAAAAAGCGCGTCACCGTGCAACTCACCGAAAGCTTCGCCGGCCAGACCGAATCGCCGCTGCACATCCACCTCGGCCAGGGCCTGTCCCGGGGCGAGCGTATGGATTGGGCGATTCAGAAAGCGACCGAACTGGGCGTCAACGCGATCACGCCGATTTTCACCGAGCGCTGCGAAGTCCGCCTCAAGGACGAACGCGCCGACAAACGCCTGCTGCACTGGCGCCAGGTGGCGATCAGCGCCTGCGAGCAATGCGGGCGCTCAACGGTGCCGGTGATTCTCCCACCGCTGTTACTGGCGGACTGGCTGAAGCAGACCGAGGCGGATTTGAAGCTGGTGCTGCACCCGGTGGCAGAACCGATGATCAGCCACGCCAAGCCGTCGAGCCTGGCCTTCCTGATCGGGCCAGAAGGCGGGCTGACTGACGCCGAAGTCGAATCCGCAAAAGGCGCCGGCTACCACGCCGCCCGCCTCGGCCCACGCGTGCTGCGCACTGAAACAGCGCCAGTTGTAGCGCTGGCAGTCGCCCAACAACTCTGGGGCGATTTCTAACCCTCTTCCGTTGCAAACCCAATCAAAACTGTGGGAGCTGGCTTGCCTGCGATGCGGGCACCTCGGTGCATCAGGTGCACTCAGTCGATGCCATCGCAGGCAAGCCAGCTCCCACAGGGTTAGAGCACGTAACGCATGATCGCCACAAAATGCAGCAGGCTGCCGCCGATCACAAACAAATGCCATATCCCATGGGAGTGGCGCAGGCGATCCTCCAGGGCGAAAAAGATAATCCCGACGGTGTACAACACCCCGCCCGACGCCAGCCATACAAACCCCGCCGTGCCCAGCGCGGCAATCAGCGGCTTGACCGCCACCAGCACAATCCAGCCCATCACCGCATAAATCACGATCGACAGAATCCGCGCCTCGGAGCGCGGCTTGATCTCTTGCAGGATGCCGATCACCGCCAGCCCCCACACAATCCCGAACAGCGTCCAGCCCCAGGGCCCGCGTAATGTCACCAGGCAAAACGGCGTGTAACTGCCGGCGATCAACAGGTAGATCGAAAAGTGATCGACCTTCTGCATGATCTCTTTACGTCGCCCCTGAACGCTGTGATACACCGTCGAGGCGCTGTACAACACCAACAGCGTAAAGCCATAAATCGCCACGCTGACGATCTTCCAGGGGCTGCCATCCAGGCTCGCCACCACCAACATCCACACTGCGCCAATAAACGCCGCGACTGCACCGAGCAAATGGCTCCAGGCGTTGAATCGTTCACCGTGGTACATCTGTCACTGACCTCCTCTAACCGTTAACGATGGGCTGGCTAGCGTCCAACCTTGCGCATAAGAGTGCAAGCGGCTTATGACGATCCGGGGACGCCGCGCGGTTTTGCGGGCACAATCGAGCGCATTCGAACCCGAGCCACGGCCATGCTGATCGACGAAGAATTCACCCTCAAAAAACTGGAAATCTTCCTGGCGTTCATGCGCACCGGCAACCTGGCCCGCGCCGCCGCCGAGCTGAACACCAGCAACGTCAGCGTGCACCGCGCCATCCACTCCCTGGAAAATGCCCTGCGCTGCCCGCTGTTCAAACACGAAGGCCGCAACCTCACGCCGCTGGAAAGCGCCTACGTGCTGGAAGAGCGCGCGCAGAAACTGGTGGCCGACGTGGTCGACAGCGTGCGCCTGACCCGCGAAGCCGCGGGTTTCTCCGCCGAGCGTTTCAAGCTCGGCTCGCTGTACTCGCTGACGGTCAAGACCGTGCCGCAGCTGATCATGGGCCTGAAAATCCGCCGCAGCGAACTCAACATCGACCTGATCCTGGGCTCCAACTTCGACCTGCTCTACAAGCTCAAGAACATGGAAGTGGACGCCATCCTCATCGCCCTCGACGAACGCGCCAACGACCCCGATTGCGAGCAGATCGCGCTGTTTACCGACGACATTTTTCTCGCCACCCCGGCCGACTCGCCCTTCGACCGCGAACAACAGATCGACCTCGCTGACGTGCGCGACGCCACCTTCATCACCCTCACCCAAGGCTTCGCCACGCACCAGGACGGCAATCAGGTGTTCAAGCAGGCGGGGTTCGAGCCGAAGGTGGCGATGCAGGTGAATGACATTTTCACCTTGCTGAGCATGGTCAGCTCGGGCGTGGGTTATGCGCTGCTGCCGGGGCGGATTGCGGCGGTGTATGAGAACCGCGTGAAGCTGATACCGCTGCAACCCCGGTATCGGTTGCAGCAGCACATTGGTGTGGTGTTTTTGAAGGCCAAGGAGCGTGACCCGAACTTGCTGGCGCTGTTGGCGGAGTGCCGGATGTATGCCAACCGCCAGGCTTGAGACCGCCATCGCAGGCAAGCCAGCTCCCACATTTGAAGGTATTCACAGATCAAAATTGTGGGAGCTGGCTTGCCTGCGATGAGGCCATTAAATCCAGCGACAATCAGCCGACCAAGCCACGCACGATGAAATACAACACCGAAGGCCCCAGCAAGCACCCAAGCCCGGTGTGAAACGTCGCCGTCAACGCGCCATACGGCACCAACCGCCGATCCGTCGCGGCCAAGCCTGCGGTCACGCCGCTGACAGTCCCCGCCAACCCACCAAACACCATCGCCGAACGCGGGTTATCCAACCCCATCCAGCGCGCCGCCACCGGCGTGCCGACCATCACCAGAATCGCCTTGATCAAGCCCGTGGCAATCGACAACGCCATCACATCCGAGGTCGCGCCAATCGCCGCACCGGTCACCGGCCCAACGATATACGTCACGGCGCCGGCGCCAATGGTGGTCATGCTGATCGCATCGCGATAACCAAACGCCCACGCCATGCTCGCGCCCACAATAAACGGCAGAACCGTGCCCAGCAGCAGCGCAATCACACCTATCAACCCGGCCTTGCGCGCTTCGGTGGCTTGCACTTCAAACGCCGTGGCGACGATGGCAAAGTCACGCAGCATCGCGCCGCCCATCAACCCAATCCCCGAGAACAGCGCCATATCCGCCAGGCCTTTCTGCCCGCCGGTCAGCGTGCCACCCACCCACGCCAGCACCAGCCCGATAACAATGGCAATCGCCGAGCCATGGATGCGCCCAAACGTCAGGCGCCTGGACAGCACCACGGAAATCCACATCACCACACCGACCACGGCAAAGGCCGTGACCAGGCCGTTATTCTCCAAGCCCTTCTGGATAAGAGGCCACATATCAGCGACCTCCCGCAGCGACGATCAGCGGCTCTTCGGCGGGCAACGGTTCGCCCTTGTGAGTGCGACTGATCAGGGCAATGGTGCAGCCGCACACCACCACCGAACCGATGGCCGCCAACACCGCGACCGGGCCGCCGTGCAGGGCCGTGACCACGTTTTGCTGCGCGGCCATCGCGACCACCACGGGGATGTACATGGCGCCCCAGAAGCCCACGCCCATTTCGCAATCCTTGGTCATGCCGCCGCGTTTTTGCATCCACAAGCGCGCGCAGATCAGCAGGATCATCGCGATACCCACCCCGCCCACGTTGGATTTAACACCCAGCAACACGCCGAGCATGTCGCCTAGAATCACGCCCGCCAGCATGCAGATCGCCAGCAATGCCACACCGTAAATAATCATGGTTGTTGTCCTCAAAGTGCTCGTTCGAAATTGTTGTTTTTGTGCTTCGAAAGCTTTGGGTGGTGCTTTATCGGTGGCGGCGCTCCTCCTCTTGCAGCAGGGCCTGCAAGGTGTCCAGGCGCGCGCCTTCGCAGGCGATCACGGTGCCTTGTTCAAACACCCGGCGTGAGAGGCCGGTAAGCACCGCGCCCGGCGGCAGTTCGATTTGCAGCCGCACGCCACGCTCGTAGGCGCTTTGCACAGTGCCGCGCCAGTCGACGATGCGGCACATGTTGAAGGCCAGGTCGTCGCGCAATTGCTCGGGGTTGTGGATCGGCCGCGCGCGGGTGCTGCTCAGGTAGGTGATGCGCGGCGTCTTGAGTGTGACAAAGGCTTGCGCCAACGCCTGGGCCGGTTGCTCCAGCAACGCGCAGTGGGACGGCACGCTCACGGCCAGGCGCTTGGCGACGCCGTTGCCTTTGATGCGGTTGGCGACGCGCGTCATGGCTTCGTTGCTGCCGGCAATCACCGTCTGGTTGTCGGCGTTGATATTGGCCAGGTACACCGGGGTTTCGGGGCTGTGAACTTCGGCCAGCAAGGTTTCGACGGTGGATAAGTCCGGGCCGATGAGCGCGGTCATTCCATAGCCTTGTGGGTAAGCGCTTTGCATCAACTCGCCACGCAGGCTGACCAGTTTCACAGCATCTGCAAAGTCCAGGGCTCCCGCAATCACCGCCGCCGGGTAAGCACCAATGGACAGGCCCGCGACGTAATCCGGGGTGTGTTGCAGCAAGCGGGCGTTGGCTACGCCGGCGATCAACAAGCACAGCTGAACCGCCCGCGTCGACTCAAGGGCTTTCGCAGAATCGAGCGCGCGAACGTCTTCACCCAAGGCCTCACTGGCTTGATCCAGCACCTCGGCGGGCAACGGCTGGAGCATGCCCGGCCGTTGAGCGCCCTGCCCTGGAAACACCAGAAGGCTGCTCATTCCACGGCCTGCCAGGGGTCCAGCACCAAGTGCGCGCCGCTGGCGGTTTTCAGCAATACACGGCGCGATCCACCGGCCCACTCGCGCAAGGCGACGGCGCCAAACGGGGTTTGCAGTTGCAGGTCCACGGCGCATGGTGCGGTGTTGAGGATTGCCAGCAGGCCCTCTGCATCACCTCGAGTCAGCCGCTGCGGCGTGCGCAGAATCAAATCCAGATCACTCTGCTCATGCAGCGCTTCAATACCTGTGGCCAGTTCAAAACCTGCACTGCCCGTGACGCCCCAGTTTTCGCCCGCCAGCACTGGCCGCAGCGCTGTGAGTGCGCGCACTGCAGGCAAATCCCGTGGCGAAATAACGCCGCACAAGGCTTCCGGTTCCACGCGGCGTTGCACGGCAGCCACCGGCATCACGGCGGCAAACCGTTGTTCACGCAGACAGCCGCGCACGCCAACCGCCACGCAGCCCGGCGCCGCTATGGCGCGACGCACCACCACTGGCTGGCCGGCGCTGATCGCCTCCAGCGCCCAGGCTGGGGCGTCAGCAGGCAGATGCGCCGGGGTCATGCCCCAGAGCAAATCGTGCGCGTTCACCACTGCTCCCGCAGCAGTTGGCGCACATGGCTGGATGCCGCGCGATGGGTGGCGCCGAGACGGCTGCTCAAATCGCAGCCATCGACGTCCTTGATCGCCTTCAGCAGGCAATCGCTGACTCGCGCCACATCGTCCGGCGTGGGCTGTTCAATCTGGCTGACCGACAGCGTCTCCCAGAGCAAACCGAGGCTGGCGTAACTCTCGATGTCATAGGCCATCGGCGGCACGCTGGCGGCCAGGGCTTCCAGCTCTTCGACGCTGCGCAAGGTCACCCGCGCGGCCGAGGCCTTGCCCATGGCGTGCACCATCACGCCGGGGTCGCGCAGGGCGATCAGGCGGTTGGCCTGGTAACCGTGGGCGAGAAACGCGCCGGACATGGCCTTGCCCACCAGCAGCGCGATCACCGGGTGCCCGGCCAGACGAGCGCGGGCGTAGCTGTCGGCAGCGGCGGCCAAGGCCTGGTGGATGCCGAGGGCTTCTTCGCGACGACCATAAGCCTGGCTCGGCACATCGACGATGGCGATGATTGGCCGCTTGTCGCCACGGGCGATGGCTTCATCCACCGCTTTGGCGAGGCCCCAGCCTTCGAGCAAACCGACCTCGCCATTGCGTGCGCGGGGGAAGCGGTTGTGTGGGTCGGCGACCACGGCGATAAAGCGCACCGCCTGTTCACCCAGCACGCCGTCGGCGACTTTCAGCGAGTCCGGCAAACCCTCAACGGGCGTTGCGCCAGCGCTCAATGCGTTGAACCACTGCAACCCTCTCATGAGCGTTCTCCTTGATACAGCGCGCGCACCGTCGCCGTGTCGATCTGCGGCGTGGCGTCGAGTTCAGCCAGGCGCGCGAGGTAAAACTCGGCCTGACGGCTGCGTTGTTGAGTCGGCAAACCCTGTTGCAGCAGTTCAGTGACGGTCTGTTGGATGTGCGCCACATCGTCGGCCACATAACGGTCGGCCAAACCACTGTGGAACCGTTGCTCGCCGCCGGTAAGGCTCCAGATGAACGGCCGGTCGCGGGAGTCGTATTCTTCCAGGCCCGCTTCCTGCTCGATCACTTGCGGGCCATTGAGGCCCAAACGCGCTTCGCGGGTAACCACGAGGTAGCTGCACAGGCCCGCCGCGATGGACATGCCGCCAAAGCAACCGACGCTGCCCGCCACCACGCCGATCACCGGCTGGTATTGGCGCAGGTCGACAATCGCCGCATGAATATCGGCAATCGCGGCCAGGCCCAGGTTGGCTTCCTGCAAGCGCACGCCGCCGGTTTCCAGCAGCAATACGGCGCGAGTCGGCACACCTTTGCGGTTGTCTTCGGCCGCCAGCTCAAGGGCGCCAGCGATTTTCGCGCCGCCGACTTCACCGAGGCTGCCGCCCTGAAAATTGCCTTCGATGGCAGCGATTACCACCGGTAAACCGTCGATGCTGCCCTTGGCGATCACCACACCGTCATCCGCCTGCGGCACCACGCCCTGGCGGCTGAGCCACGGCGACATGACGCGTTGAAACGGGTCGATCAGTTCACGAAAAGAACCAGCATCCAGCAAGGCCCTGGCCCGTTGCCGCGCACCGAGTTCGACGAAGCTGTGTTTGTTGAGCAAGTCAGTCATGGCCGATCTCCTCGAAACCCTGCTCCAGGCGCAAACGCACCACGCCGGGGGTGGCGCCGAAATCGTGGATATCGATCTTCAAGGCGGGTGGCGTCTGTTCGAGGAAGATGCGCTCGAACAGATTTTGCCAGCGTTGCTCGGCGCCATTTACCGAGGTCTGCACCTGAATGGTCAGCGTGCCGGGCGTGCCCGGTTCCAGCAGCACTTCCAGGTCGCCGGAGCCGACGCAACCCACCAGCGCACGGCATTTGGGCGGCTGCCCGGCGGGGAATTCAAAGGATAAGGTTTCCATCAAAACGCTCCGTCGAGGCGGTCGATAAACAGGCAGGCGGCCAACAGGTCGGCGGCGCCGCCGGGGGAGGCATTCAGCGCCAGCAGTTGGTGGTCGAGTTCGTGCAACTGGCGCCGCCCGGCGAGGGTTGCGCTGCCGCCAGCGTCGAGTACGGCTTGGGCGCCGCGCTGCATGGCGTTGATGCCGTCGGGGCCTGCGCGGTAGAGCACGCAGGTGTCGGCCAGGTCGGTCATGATGGCGAGCAAGGCATCCAGACGCGCGTTCTGTTCGCCGGTGTTTTGCAGGCGGCTTTTATGCAGTTGCGGCAGGCCGCGTTGCACCACCGAGGGGAAGCCAAGTTGGGCTTCTTCACGGGCGCCGCGCGCGCCGTAACGTTGGGCAACCTGCGCGCCGTGGCTCATGGGTTGAGGCGCGTAGCGGTCGTTGAGCAGGGCCAGTTTTGCGGCCGTCAGCGTGACAGCGCGAGGCTCCAGCGCTGCGGCTGCAGTGAGCAAACCGAGGGCCCAGATCGCACCGCGATGGGTGTTCACGCCATTGGTGGTGATGAGCATCGCCTGTTCACCTTCGCGGCCAATCCGCCCGAGGGCTTCGCGCAGGGGCAAGCCGATCTCGCCACATTCGATAGCCGCTTCGGCCATTTCCTTGAACATCGGCCATAACGACAACGCCGAGGCGTGCATCAGGCCCAGGTGCAAATCGCTGTGGGCGCCGCTGCCGCGACGGTCCACCAGGGCAGGTTTGGGCGACAAGTCGGCCTCATCGATCAACGCCTCGACGGCCATGTCTGCCAGGCGATCAGCGAGGCTGAGTTCATGCAGTTTGAGGGCGCGCATTTACCAGCTCCTGAACTTGGCGGGCGGGTTATACAGACCACCGGACCAGTCCACCAGGTCAGCCACACTTTTGGCGGCCAGCAATTCGCGGGTGGCGTCGGTGCGGCGGATGCCGAGGTCTTCGGGCAAGGCGATCAAGCCTTCACGGCGCATGCGCGCGGTGTCTTTGGGGTTGTGGCGCAGGCCGATAGCGGTTACCCCGGCGACGGCGGCGATCATCGCCTGGCGCTCGTCCAGCGAGCGCGCCTTGTACAGGTAGGCGATGCCTTCTTCGGTGAGCAGGTGGGTCACGTCGTCGCCGTAGATCATGATCGGCGCCAGCGGCATGCCGCTTTTGCGCGCTACTTCCACCGCATCGAGGGTCTCGACGAAGGTCGGTTTGCCGCCTTCCTGGAAGGTTTCGACCATTTGCACCACAAGCTTTTTACCGCGCTCCAACAAAGCTTCCGGCGCGTCATCGTGGCGCATATCCAGCCAAGCAGGCGTGCCATGGCGACGCCCGCGCGGGTCGTGGCCCATGTTCGGCGCGCCACCAAAACCGGCGAGGCGGCCACGGGTGACGGTGGAAGAATGGCCGTCGCCGTCGACTTGCAGGGTAGCGCCGATAAACAGGTCCACCGCGTATTGGCCAGCGAGTTGGCAGAACATCCGGTTGGAACGCATCGAGCCATCGCGGCCGGTGAAGAACACATCCGGCCGCGCGGCGATGTAGTTTTCCATGCCCAGTTCGGTACCGAAGCAATGCACGCTTTCGACCCAACCGCTTTCAATCGCGGGGATCAAGGTAGGGTGTGGGTTGAGCGTCCAGTTGCGGCAAATCTTGCCCTTAAGGCCCAGGGATTCGCCGTAGGTCGGCAGTATCAACTCGATGGCGGCGGTGTTGAAACCGATGCCGTGGTTGAGCGACTGCACATTGTGTTTTTCGTAGATGCCACGGATCGCCATCATCGCCATCAGCACATGCACCGGCTTGATGTGGCGCGGGTCGCGAGTGAACAGCGGTTCGATGTAGAACGGCTTGTCGGCCACCACCACAAAATCCACCCAACTCGCCGGGATGTCGACGCGGGGCAAGTCCGTCACGTCGTCCACCAACTGGTTGACCTGCACGATGACAATGCCATCGCTGAACGCAGCGGGCTCAATCAGCGCCGGGGTGTCTTCGGTGCTGGCGCCGGTGTAGATGTTACCGGCGCGGTCAGCCATGAAACCGGCGGACAGCACGACGTTGGGAATCAGGTCCACCACCAGCCGCGCGTAGAGTTCGATGTAGGTGTGAATCGCGCCGATTTCCAGTTGGCCGTCTTCCAGCAACTGGCTGATGCGCAGGGATTGGGTGCCCGCAAAGGAAAAGTCCAGCTTGCGAGCGATGCCCTTTTCAAACAGGTCCAGGTGCTCGGAACGGCCGACACTGGGCATGATCATGTGCAAATCGTGGAGCTTGGCCGGGTCGGCCTTGGCCAGGGAGCGCGAGAGAAAATCGGCCTGTTTCTGGTTGTTGCCTTCCAGCACCACACGGTCGCCGGGCAGGATCAGCGCCTCAAGCGCCTCGACGATTTTGTCGGCTGGCAACACCGCCCCGTCTGCGAAATGCTTGACCAGCCCGAGCCGCCGCTGCTTCTCGTCGCGCCGCCGCGTCCAGCGCGAGTCAGGGGTGATGGTTGCTGTCATGGTCGCTCCACGGGGTTTGCTGTCGTGGGGCTACCTTAGGATCGAATTTAGTGACCATCAATCAAGCGCGGCGGTGGATCGTTACGGCTGGAGTAATGATGTAACTGGGAACGTTGGGTTCAAGCCAGTTGAAGATACAAATTTGGGAGCTGGCTTGCCTGCGATGGCGGTGGGTCAGCCAAGCAAGCTTCAACTGAGAGGTCGCTATCGCAGGCAAGCCAGCTCCCACATATGTTCGGCGGTGTTTGCTAGATGGGGTTGCCCCCAATCAGATTGATCTTGTCCTGCTGCACCACCCGCTGCACAAAACTGTTTTCGGCATTCCATTTGCCGATCCAGTCTTCGGGGGTGTACAGCGTCGGGTTGATGGTGCGGCCCAGTTGCTCTTCAAGCGGCATGAGTTGCTCCATGACGTCACTGTAGTTGAGGCTTTCGCCGATCAACATGAGATCTATGTCACTGGATGAGTGCGCATCGCCCTTCGCGATGGAGCCGTAGATAAAAGCCCAGGTCAGTTGTTCGGCGAATGGCGCCAATGCATTGCGCAAAGGCTCGTCCAGGCTCAGCGTTTTGCGCACGATGGCGAGCAATTCCGAGTAGACCGGGCACTGGGGGTTGGCTTGGTAATGGGTCTGGTTGCCTTGGCGCGTCTGGCTCAAGATGCCGGCCAACTGCAAGCGCTCCAGCTCACGGGTGAGGCTGCCCTTGCCCACCTTGGCCCAGCGAGCGATTTCATTGGTGAAGAAGCTTTGGTCTGGTTTTCCAAAAAGCAGGCCCAGCACTTTTTGCTGGGTCGCGGTGAAAAGTGCAGCGCTGAGTGGCAAGGTTTGCATGGCAGCGGCCAAGGAGTCCCAAAAAGGGGACGATAGGTCCCTTTTTGGGAACGATCAAGTTTCCTGTGGCATATCACTATCAGCCAGACACACCAAATCCCGTGTGGGAGCTGGCTTGCCTGCGATGGCGGTGGGTCAGCCAAGAAATCATTCACTGACAGTCCCTCATCGCAGGCAAGCCAGCTCCCACATTTGTTCGATGGCGTTCGTTAGATAGCAGTCCCATAAAGGGAACGATCAGTCCCTATTCGGGACCGACTTGGGACTGGCGTGAAGGGCTGACTTGCTCCAGCGCTCTGTCCACCAGCAACTGCCCTAACGCTGCCATTTGTTGAATAGCCAACAATATCGCGCGTTGGGAGTGCTCCAGGTCGAAAGCGAGGTTGCAGGTCATGGCGTTCAGCGAGGACAAGGTTTCGCTGGCGTTGACGAGGAGGGTTTCAGTGTCTTGCTGGGGGTTTACGATAAAAAGGTCGGTAGGCGGGTTTGGAGTAGGTTTGATCATGATGAAGCTCCTAAACAGTCAGTAAGGAGCGCCACCGTTCGCTTGCACGCGAATGAGGGTGGCGACCGTGCGCAGGTGTGCAAGACCGGGCCTGTTTAGGACACCCAGCAGGTCCGAAGACCTCCTGCGCGCAGCCGCCATAAAGCAGCGAGCACAAAAAACGCCCGTTGGATGGCTGGGCGTTTGTACGCCTAAACAGTTTCGTCGGACTTGCACGTCCGTGTCACCGTTTTTTGCGATGACGAAGCGAAGACTAGCCGCCATGACTGCCCGCAACAAGTTCATGCACAGCCCGAAATCTTGCAGGAAAAATCCGACGCGCCCCCACCTTGATCGTTCCGACGCGGAACGATCAGCATCACAAAGTCATTTCCACTTTCACAATCCCAAGACCCTCCAGGGCATAGCTGCTGTACTCATACACGCGCCCATGAATAGCCAAATGGAGAACACCGCCTTCCACAGCTACGTGCACATCGGGCTCTTTTGTTTTCAAAAAAGGATGCGCCGACACCAATGCAGCAAGTATCTCCTGATCACTCCCCAAATTTTCATGGACGTAGTATCTGTAGGAAAAGCCCACCGTCGCACCACCCTGGCTATCTCGCGCCCCATAGATCGAGGTGCCGTTCCCCAAAGAATGTTTCAACACCACTTCGTCCAGGTCAGGTGTACCGGATGACATGATCCAGCTGCCCCCGATGTAGATCAGGCAAACCACCAGCAAGCAATTTCGCAGCATGGGTACGAGCGCCTTAATGGCCTTGAGAAATTGCATACTCAATACCTCTCCTTATCCAATATTGGTCTCGCGGATCATCGCCGAAAGGATCACCACCCCACCATGATCCAAAGTCCGGTCGTGTAGTTTTTGCAAACGTTTGAGCGACACCTGCAGCACGTAACAGAACATGGTCTGGAATACCCAGCACCGTGCCCGTGGCCCCATAATTGAAGTTACCAAAAGCCTCGTACTGACGCCCCCGCTTCTTGTAATTCCATGGCCCGGCAGCCCTGACCTGAGAGTAGAACCAGGAATAGGCAAATGCCGAGCCTGACTTGAGATGAACACTCTTGCACTTGGCTGTCGCCATATTTTCGAGAATGGAAACACCGGACGGCATTAACGGTACGGCCATTTGCTAGTCCTTGCTGGCAGTGAGGAGCGCAGAACCTAGCACCCCACTTAGGACTGAACATCCCACAGAATCCAGATACAGAACTCGCCTACAGCCTCTCCATCCTATTCCGACATTTGTATGATCGATCTGGACCAGAGTAAGAAGACCCGGAGGGTAGATAGGAAGGTTCGTACACTGCTTTAGGGTTGATGCTCGGAACTGTGCTGTCTAGCCTTCTCGGCTGAATGTCCATCACCGCAGGACGAATCAACATGCCCATGCACAACCCACCTCACCCCGGAGAAATCCTGCTTGAAGATGTGATCCCGGCCTTGGGCATCACCATCACCGAAATGGCCCGGCGCCTTGGATTTGCCCGTGAGATATTCTCAAGGATCTTGCATGGCCATGCGCCGGTGAGCCCGGACTTGGCGGTGCGGCTTGAACGAGCAGGAGTGAGTACGGGGCAGTTATGGCTAGCGATGCAAAGTGCCTATGACTTATGGCAGGCCGAGCATCGGGAGTAGCCGGTGATCGAGCGGTTTGCGCAGATTGAGTAGTAGCCAGGATTTGGCGGGCACAGAAGATCAAAGGTGGGAGCTGGCTTGCCTGCGATGGAGGTGGGTCAATTGGATAATGGGTGACTGACACGCCGCTATCGCAGGCAAGCCAGCTCCCACATGAGATCTCCACAAGGCTTATGGTCACGCAAGGCCGGATTCGACCAGCAGCGCTTCCAGCCCCATGAGGTCGGGCACTTTTGCCACGTGCTCGCCCACCTGCACTGCGGCCAGTTCCAGCGGGCAGAGTGGCACGTCCACGTAGCTCAATTGGCTGTCGAGCTTGTACGAGCGTGGAATCCCCTGAATCACCAGCGCAATAAACTTCAACGTCGCCCGCCCGCCCAGTGCGTTCAGCACCACGATCCTTGAGCGTTCCCCCGTCACGATCGCCTCGCCGCACACCGCTTCAAAGCTGATCAACGGCAACTGCCGATCACGCCAGGTCACCTGCCGCAGGTACCACGGCGGTGCGTCGCTGGCGGGTTCGCCGCGTTGAAAGTCGATGAGTTCGGCGACAGCGACGTTGGGCAGCACCAGGTTGCGATCCGCCAGGGGCAGCAACAGGCCGGTGAGTTGGCTGGTGCGGTGGTCAAGCATGGGACTTGCTCCAGTAGGCGATGCTTTCCAGCAGCACCGACTCTTGGTACGGCTTGCCGAGGTAGTCGTTGACGCCGATGGCCATGGCGCGGTCGCGGTGTTTCTGGCCGGTGCGCGAGGTGATCATGATGATCGGCAGGCGCATCAGGCGTGGGTCGTTACGCACTTGAATGGCCACTTCGAAGCCGTCCATACGCGGCATTTCGATGTCGAGCAGCATCAGGTCCGGGGTGTGTTCTTCGAGCAGGGCGATGGCGTCGATGCCGTCTTTGGCGGTGAGCACGTTCATGCCGTTGCGCTCCAGCAGGCGGCTGGTGACCTTGCGCACGGTGACAGAGTCGTCCACCACCAGCACCAGCAGCGGGCGCTTTTTCAGGGGGTCGTTGAGGATCAGCGGCGCGTCGTCCGTCTGCGCGGGCAGCACCGGTTGCCGTGCGCGAATGTGCGCCAGCAAGTCGATGATCAACACCACGCGGCCGTCGCCCAAAATGGTCGCGCCGGACAAGCCCTGCACCCCCGCAAACTGCGGCCCCAGGCCCTTGACCACAATCTCCCGCGTGCCCGCCATGGCATCCACGTGCACCGCCACGCGCCGCTCGTTGCACTGCACCAGCAGCACTGGAACCGGCTGGTATTGGCCCAGCAGTTTCGGGCGGCTGACGGTGTGCAGCAAGTCGCCGAGGTAGAACAATTCATAGCGCTGGCCGGCGTATTCATAACGCGGCGGGTCTTGCTGATAATGCCCGGCCAGCTCATGGGGCAACACGCGCACCAGCCCTTCGATGGTGTTCAGCGGGATCGCGTATTGGTCATCCGCGCACTGCACCATCAGCGCGCGGTTGACCGACACGGTGAACGGCAGGCGAATGCGAAAGTGCACGCCCGCGCCCGGCGTCGAATCAATCACCATTGAGCCGCCGAGTTGGCGCACTTCTTCGTGCACCACGTCCATGCCGACGCCGCGCCCGGAAATCTGGGTGATTTTTTCAGCGGTGGAAAAGCCCGGCTGCAGGATGAACTGCAACACGTCGCGGTCGCTGATCTCCTGACTGGGCGCAAGCAAGCCGCGCTTGATCGCCTTGCGCCGCACCGCGTCCAGCGGCACACCGGCGCCGTCGTCACGCATGTCGAAAACGATATCGCCGCCTTCGTGGGTCAGGTCCAGGCTGATGCGGCCTTTCTCTGGCTTGCCGGCCAACAAACGCGCCTCGCGGGACTCCAGGCCATGGTCGACGGCATTGCGCAGCATGTGTTCCAGCGGCGCGACCATGCGTTCCAGCACGTTGCGGTCCATCTCGCCTTCGGCGTTGCCGACGATAAATTCCACGTCCTTGCCCAGTTCTTCCGCCACCTGACGCACGATGCGTTTGAGGCGCGGCAACATGCGCTCGAACGGCACCATGCGCGTGCGCATCAGGCCTTCCTGCAACTCGGTGTTGATGCGCGCCTGTTGCTGCAACAGGTTGTGCGCGTCCCCATTGCGACGGTCGAGGGTTTCCTTGAGGTCGAGCAAGTCGGAGGCCGATTCGGACAGCGCGCGCGACAGCTGCTGCAACTGCGAATGGCGGTCCATTTCCAGCGGGTCGAACTCTTCATACCCCAGGCGCTCGGCCTCGGCTTGTTGACGGCTGAGAATGCGGCCCTGGGTTTCGGTGTCGAGGCGGCGCAACTGGTCGCGCATGCGCTCAATGGTGGTTTCCACCTCGTTGAGGGCGATGCGGGCATCGTTGACTTGCTGTTCGATGCGGCCACGGAAGATCGAAGTCTCGCCCGCCAGATTGACCAGATCATCCAGCAAATCGGCGGAGATTTTCACCATGTCGGCGCCGGGGTCCACCGCCGCCTCGGCTTTGCTCGCGGGTAATGCCACGGGGGCGAGTGGCTCATCGCTGGGGTGCAGCAGGCTTTTGATGCGCTCGATGAGTTTGTCCACCGAGCCCACCGGCAAGCCATCCGCCACGGCGTCGATCATCTGTGCGAGACGGTCATGGCAACCTTGCAACAGCGCGAACAGCTCGGGCGACGGCGCGAGTAAACCGGCGGAAAGCCCTTCGTAGAGAAACTCCAGCTCATGGGCCAGGTCGCCAATCGGGCCGATTTCGACCATGCGCGCGCCACCCTTGAGGGTGTGCAGGTCGCGCAGCAGGGTTTCAACGTCCTGGCGATTGCTCGGCTCGGCCTGCCAACGCTGCAGCGCGCTGCTGGAGCTGTCGAGAATGTCGGCGGCTTCTTCGAGGAAGATATCCAGCAATTCAGGGTCGGCGCCCTGAGCTTGCGGAGCGGGCGCGGGCGCTGGCGCCGCCGGCGTGTTGCTCTGACGCAGCGCACGCGCTTTGGCTACCCACGCTGCGCTGTCGCTCAAGGGTTGGTGGCCTTGCAACTCATCCAACTGCACGGCGAGCTGTTCATGGCAGCCCATCAGTACCTGGGACAGCTCGACGGAGTAGCTGTAGCGGCGGTCCACCAAGCCTTCGTACAGGCATTCCAGCTCGTGGGCCAGCTCGGCCACCGGGCCGATTTCGGCCATGCGCGCGCCGCCCTTGAGGGTGTGCAAATCCCGTTGCAGCGAGGACAACGGCGCCGGGCTGTCGGGGTCCAGCAGCCAGCGCTTGAGCGACTGCCCGGCGCTGTCGAGGATGTCCACGGCTTCTTCCAGGAAGATCTCGACGATCTCGTCGTCCATCGCCGTTTCTTGCTCGAGCTTTGCCGTGGCCGCGCCCAGTTCGGAGATGCTCAGCGCGCGGCTGCCGTCGCTTTTGATCAAGCCGGTTGCAGACGGGTCCAGCGCTTCGTGCAGCAATTCGCGCAAGGCCGCGACTCGCGCCGGTGCCGGGCCGATTTCCTGGCCGGCAGCCAACTGATCGAGCATGTTGATCAGCGCTTCATGGGCGTGCTCGGCCTCATGGAAAAACCGCTCGCTGACCGCCAGGCTGCTCTCTTCCACGGCGCCATACAGGTCGAGCAAGGCTTCGCACAGCTCGTCGATGGTGTGCAGCTCGGCAATGTGCGCGCCCTCCCCCAGCGTGGTCAATTCATCCAGCAGCGCAGTCAATTCCTGGCGCTCGCCGGGGTGCTGTTGCCAGCGGCGCAGCAGGCTTTCGGCGTCGAGCAGGATGTCCATGCCCTGGGCCAGGAAGTTGGCGATCAACTGGGGGTCACGCTTGATGCGCAGGCCGGTGGCCGGAGCGTCGAGCAGTGCTTGAAGCTTAGCGTCGAGCAGGCTTTGGGTACGGTTGATCAAGTCGTCGGCGCCTTTGATCGGCGCCAGCGGATCGCGGTCCAACTCCCGCAGCCCGCGCTGGAACAGGCTTTCGGCCTCCAGCAGCAGCTCCACTTCATCCAGGTCCAGCGCCAGGCGGTGGGCTTTGTATTCGCGGGTCAGGTGGTCCAGCGGCCGCGCCAGCTCGGCAATCGGCAGCACGCCCGCCATGTAGGCGCTGCCCTTGAGGGTGTGCAGGGCGCGTTGCAGTTCATCGCTGACTTGCAGCGGCACGTGCTCGGCGGCCTGTTGCAGAAAGTGGTTAAGGCTCTCCAGATGGCTTTGGGCTTCGTTGCGGAAAATCTCCAGCAGCATCGGGTCGTGGGGTTCGGTAGCCGACGCTTGAGTGCCGCTGGCCAGGGCGTGGGCACGGGCGGCCAGGGCGTCGACTTCATCGCGCTGGCGCTGGTCGTCGATGGCGAAGTCGGCAATCAACTCGGGCAGCAAGGCCACGGCTTCGTCCAGCACCTGTTGCACGTCCGGGTCGAGGGCCACGCTGCGTTCCAGTACGCGGTTAAGCAGGTTTTCCAGCGCCCAGGCCAGCTCGGCCAGCACCAGCGCACGGACCATGCGGCCGCTGCCTTTGAGGGTATGAAAGGCGCGGCGCATTTCGCCCTGCGCCGTTTTGTCGGCGCTGTTGGGCAGATGGCGGTGCAGCACGTCGAGGACTTCGTCGGTTTCTTCCAGGAAGACTTCGCGCAGTTCATCGTCGATGGGTTCTTCACCGGGCGGTGGCGGCAGCAAGATGCCGGGGCGCTGCAGCGCCGGAGGGTTCAGGCGCGAGGTGGGGCTGGCGAGCGCGTCGAATTGGGACTGGCTGGGCGCGATGTCAGTAGACAGCACGCCATCCGGCGCGGCCAGTGCCTGGCGCCAGGGCTTTTCGGCGGGCAAGTAGCCCAGTGCGGCGAGGCCCTGGATCGCCAGTTCCAGGACTTTTTCACCCGCCGCATCGGGGTCCTGAAGCATGCGTTCCAGGTAGTACTCCAGGCTGCTGATCACATCAGCAAAGTGGCCCAGTTGCACCTCGGAAGGCGCGGCCTCACCGGCCATCAACTGTTCATCGACATAATCGGTGCAACCGCGCATCAGGCTCGCCGCGCGTGGCAGCGGAATCATCGCCAGCGCGCCGCGCACCTGGCTGAGCAACTCGGGCAGGGATTCCAGGCGCTGGCGGTCCCAGTCAGCTTCCACGCAATCGATCACCAACTCTTTGGCTTGGCGCAGGCATTGGCAGGATTCGCGGATGACCAATTGGTGAATCTGGGTCAGGTCGGTGGTGGGCAGGCGGCTTTCTTCGCGGCTCTGCGGTTCCACCGTGCCGACCATGCCGGCCAGCGTGGCCTCGACGTAAAGCAAGGCGCCGGCGACGTCCATGAGCACCGCATCGTTGGGTTCGCGCTGCCCCTGGACCAGGCTCAACACCACGGCGAGCTGGTCGATGATGACTTTGCGCGGCTGGCCGAAACCCAGCACTGCCAGGGTATCGGCGATCTGGCGCAGCGGCGCCAGCAACGCATCAAGGTCGTTGATGTGCTGGCGGTCGCTGCGCACGAACAGGTCGAGGCGTTCTTTCACGCGCACCAGTTCTTCACACAGGGCACCGAGTACCGAGCCCATGGCGTTGCGGTCCGGCCCGGCGAGGCGCGCACGTTCGGCATCGACCACGGCGCTGTCGGGCAAGGCTTCATCGAGCCCATAACGCTCTTTCAAACTCTGCATGCGCGGCGTCGGCCGGGTCACTTTGGCGACGTAGAACAACAGGCTTTTGAGCAACTCATCCGGCGCGGGCTGGTTGATCCCGCCGATGCCCTGGGCCAGCAAGCGCTTGAGCTGTTTGCCACTGGCCTTGAGCAGGCTGCGCAGCGCCGGGCTGTTGGCGATCACGCCGGTGAGCATGCCTTCGACCAGTGCCGAGGTGACTTGCCACAGCGGCATTAACGGCGCGCCCTGGCACAGCGCTTCAAGGCGGGCGAACACCCGCGCCATGTCTTCCAGGTTGCTCGGGCCGTGGTCTTCACGCAGCAGCCCGGCCAGGGCTTGTTGCAGCAGTGGGTGCCACTGGCGCAAGTGTTCGTGCAGCTCGGGCGACGCGCGTTGCGCGAGCGCTTCATCGGGCAGCGGCGCGATGGTCAGCAGTTGCGGGCTGAACAGGCTGGTTTCCGAGAGCAGGCTTTCACCGCGCGCACTGCGCAGGTCGTTGAGCAGCGGCAACACCACCAGCGGCAGGTCGCGGCGGGCGCTGTGCACGCGGTCGAGGTACAGCGGCAGTTGCCCGAGGGCCTGTTGCAGCAGGCGGATGCTCTCATCGCGCTGGCTGACGCGCCCGCCTTGCAGGGCGAGGACGAGTTCTTCGATCTCTTCGGCCAACAATGCCGCGCCGTAGAACTCGACCATCAGCAGCGCGCCGTGCACTTGGTGGACGCCGCCCAGGCACTCGCTGATGGCATCGCCGTCGCCTGTTTCGACATAGGCGTCGAGCGCCGAACGGGCCTGTTTCAGGGTTTCGGCAATGTCGCCCTTGACCCATTCGAGGGCCACGTAGTCGTGCCGATCAACCATAACTGCTCCGCTAAAAATTCGTGGGTTGCCGGTGTTATCAGAAACAATGGAGATCAACTGTGGGAGCTGGCTTGTCGGGTCGCCGCATCGCTGCGATGGCGGTGGGTCAGCAACCCATTTTTATCTGGCAGACCGCTATCGCAGGCAAGCCAGCTCCCACATTTGGACTGTGGTGTTCTTTTGACTGTATTTCAATCATCGACCTGTTTGGGCGACGGCAAGGTAAAACCCGACACCGACCTGCGCAACTGGCTGGCCATCTTCGCCAAATTACCGATGCTTTCGGCGGTGGCGGTAGAACCCGACGACGTCTGCGTAGTGATCTGCTGAATCACATTCATGGTCAGGGAAATCTGCCCCGCCGATGACGTCTGTTGCTGCGCCGCATTCGAAATGCTCTGAATCAACGCCGCCAGGGTTTTCGACACGCCTTCGATCTCTTCCAGCGCCACACCCGCGTCCTGCGCGAGCCGCGCACCGCGCACCACTTCGGTGGTGGTTTGCTCCATTGAAATCACCGCCTCATTGGTGTCGGTCTGAATCGCCCGCACCAGTGTTTCAATCTGCCGCGTAGCCGCTGACGAACGTTCGGCCAGCCGCTGCACTTCATCCGCGACCACCGCAAAACCGCGCCCGGCGTCCCCGGCCATGCTCGCCTGGATCGCCGCGTTGAGGGCGAGGATGTTGGTTTGGTCGGCAATGTCGTCGATCAGGCTGACGATGTCGCCAATTTCCTGGGACGACTCGCCCAGACGCTTGATGCGCTTGGCGGTGTCCTGGATCTGTTCGCGAATGTTGTCCATGCCGTGGATGGTGTTGTGCACCACCTCGTTGCCCTTGTTGGCAATTTCCACCGAGCGCTCCGCCACCGCCGAAGACTCGGCGGCGTTGGCGGAAACCTGATCAATGGATTGGGCCATCTGGTTGATTGCCGTGGAGGCCTCGGCAATCTGCTGGGCCTGGTGCTCCGAGGCCTGGGCCAGATGCATGGCGGTGGCCTGGGTGTCCTGGACCGCGCCGGCAACCTGGCCGGCGGTGAGGTTGATGGTAGCGACCAGATCGCGCAGCTGGTCCACAGAATAGTTGATCGAATCGGCGATGGTGCCGGTGAAGTCTTCGGTGACCGAGGCGGTCACGGTGAGGTCGCCGTCGGCCAGGTCTTCGATTTCATCCAGCAGACGCATGATCGCGTTCTGATTGCGCTCGTTCTTCTCGGCGGTTTCACGCAGCTGTCGGTTGGTCTCGCGCACCATCACCAGGCCGATGAGGATGATCGACGTCAGCGCCAACAGGCCCAGCACGTAGCCACCGATGGTGTCGAAACTGCGCCCGTCCGCGAGGTTTTCAAACCCGGTGGCCAGGTGCGAGGCTTCATCGAGCAGGGTTTGCGACAGGTTGAAAATATTGCTCGCCGAGGCGCGCACCTGGAACAACTGCGGCGAGGTTTCGAGGATTTCATCCACGGAGCCGGAGACAAATTCGAACAGTTCGGCGATTTCCGCCAGCCGTGCGCGGGCGTCAGGGTCTTCGACCTGGCTGATGCGCAGGCCCGGGTTGCCCTGGAGCATGCCGTTCAGCACCTGGCCGAAACGATTGGCGTCGCGGCCAAAGGCATCGGCGGCCTGCACGGCGGTTTCGTCGCCGGCGAGCACGGTGTTTACGGCGCCGAGAATCCGCTCGGCCAGCAGCGACTGGCGCTGGGCCACCGCCACCTGGCTGGCCGGGGCGCCGCGTTGCAGCAGGATGTCGACGACTTTTTCGGACTCCATCTGCAATTGCGGCACGGTTTCGGCGAGGGTCGCGGCCACTTGATGCAACGACAGCACGGTTTGCTCGCTGGCGAGGATCGCGTCGGTGTTTTTCAACAACGCTTCCCAATCGGTCTGCACCGCGCGCATTTCGGCACGCACGGCATTCGGCGCCGCCGGGAGGCCGGTCTCGATGTCGCCTTTTTTCAGGTAACCCCAGCGCTGGGCGAAATCATTGCGCGCATCGCCCAGCAGCTTGAACGCGGCGGCCTTGCCGGCAGCAGCTTCGGTAGCGTTCTTGGCAATGCGCTGGGACAGCACGCGCAATTCACCGGCGTGGCCGATGTACTGTTTGTCGTAAGTCGATTGGGTGTTGAGGTACGCGAAGTTGGCGAACAGCAGCATGATGAACACGATCAGCGCGATAAACAGCACGATGATCTGCGAACGGCTGCGCGACGCGGCCTGAGGTTTGAGCGGGGTGACGGTGGTCATGCGGCAACATCCATGAAGCCTGGGGCCTGGGCTAAAGCGAAGGGGCTGAAGACCTGCCAGAGCGGGTCGCCGTCGAACCTGCCCTGAATAAACGGCGCGCTGGGAGTGGCGCTGGTTAACAACGCGTCTTGTGCGAAATGCTGCATGCCTACCACCTCGTCCACCAGCAGCCCCACAAACAGGTCGTTGAATTCCACCACCAGCACCCGCCGTTGCTTGCGCGCCCGTGACAGTTCAAGGCCGAGAAAACCGCCCAAATCCATCACCGGCAGCAGGCGCCCGCGCAGGTTGGCCACGCCCTTGACCCAGGGTTTGACGCCCGGCATCAAAGTGCAGCGCGGCTCGTGCAACACCTCGGCGACTTCGCCCATCGGCGCCACGTACAAGTGCGGCCCCAGCCGAAAGCCAATCCCGCTCCAGCGCTGCAGGCGGGCCTCCTGGGACGGCAGGTCGACGGCCAGCAGACGGCAGCGGCGGTCGATGTCCAGCAACAGCTCAAAGGCGGTTTGCGACTCGGTCATGATGGCGTGCCGTCAGCCGGCCAGCACCTTGTTCAGGGTGGCAATCAGGGTTTCTTCGTCCACCGGCTTGGTCAGGTAATCCTTGGCACCCTGGCGCGCGCCCCAGATCTTGTCGGTTTCCTGGTCTTTGGTGGTGATGATGATGATCGGGATGCCGTTGGTTTCCGGCTCCTTGGACAGCTGGCGGGTGGCCTGAAAGCCATTGAGGCCCGGCATCACGATGTCCATCAGCACGGCGTCGGGTTTTTCCTGGCGGGCCAGGGCCACGCCGTCCGCGCCGTTTTCGGCCTTGAGAACCTGATGACCGTGCTTTTCCAGCATGCCGGTCAGTTTGTACATTTCGGTCGGCGAATCGTCGACGATCAGAACACGTGCCATGGTTTTCCCCACTACATTGGTGGACGCCGGCCTTTTTAAGGCGGTGTCAGTGTGCTTGTTCTACTGCGGCGAAGGCAGGCACGTAGGCCTTGATCGCGCTCAGCAGCTCTTCCTTGCTGAAAGGCTTGGTCAAAAATTGATCGACACCCACGGTGCGCCCCTTGGCCTTGTCGAACAAGCCGTCCCTGGACGACAACATGATCACCGGGATCGACTTGAACGCCGGGTTGTTCTTCACCAGCGCGCAGGTCTGATAGCCATCCAGGCGCGGCATCATGATGTCGACAAAAATAATGTGCGGGTGATGATCAACAATCCGGGCCAGGGCATCGAAACCGTCGATGGCCGTGATGACGTCGCAGCCCGCGTTCTTCAACAGGGTTTCAGCAGTGCGGCGGATCGTTTTTGAATCGTCGATCACCATCACTCTCAAGGCGTTGGAATGCTGTTCCATATCTGCTCTACCATCGCCACAGCGAATCGGTTTTCGGTGTGTACTGCCTGATGTCTCACAGGATGAACGCCGCAAGCCTTGGAATTCAAGGGCTGCTGCGCCGTGGCAGTCTTTTTAGCACAGTCTCGGGGGTGCAATCTATCGAGCGACCGGCCCGGTGGTTTTTCCTTGACCCACAACAGCCGCAGCGCCACTCTGACGCCACTTTTATGCGCCCTAATTTGCTAGAGGAAATCCCCCATGAGCGTTCGCGTCGGCATTGTCATGGACCCTATCGCCAGCATCTCCTATAAAAAGGACAGTTCGCTGGCCATGCTCCTGGCCGCTCAGGCCCGCGGCTGGACCCTGTTCTATATGGAGCAGCGCGACCTTTACCAGGGCGACGGTGAAGCCCGTGCGCGCATGCGCCCGCTGCAGGTGTTTGCCAACCCTGAAAAGTGGTTCGAACTGGCGGATGAGATCGACAGCCCGCTGGCCGACCTCGATGTGATCCTGATGCGCAAGGATCCGCCGTTCGACATGGAATTCGTCTATTCCACCTACCTGCTGGAGCAGGCCGAGCGTGCTGGCGTGCTGATCGTCAACAAGCCGCAAAGCCTGCGCGACTGCAATGAAAAGCTGTTCGCCACGCTGTTCCCGCAGTGCACGCCGCCCACCGTGGTCAGCCGCCGCGCCGACGTGCTGCGTGAATTCGCCGCCAAGCACGGTGATGTGATCCTCAAGCCGCTGGACGGCATGGGCGGCACGTCGATCTTCCGCCACCGCGCGGGCGACCCGAACCTGTCGGTGATCCTGGAAACCCTGACCGTGCTGGGCACCCAGCAGATCATGGGCCAGGCGTACATTCCGGCGATCAAGGACGGCGACAAGCGCATTCTGATGATCGACGGCGAGCCGGTGGATTACTGCCTGGCGCGCATTCCAGCGGCTGGCGAAACACGCGGTAACCTGGCGGCCGGTGGTCGCGGTGAAGCGCGCCCACTCACAGACAAGGATCGCTGGATCGCCGCCCAGGTCGGCCCGACCCTGCGCGAAAAAGGCCTGCTGTTTGTAGGACTAGACGTAATTGGTGAGAACCTCACTGAAATTAATGTCACTAGCCCGACCTGTATTCGCGAGATCGACAACGCATTTGGCACGAACATCGGCGAAATGCTGATGGCGGCCATTGAGCGCAAGCTACAAGCCAAGTGACATAGAACAGCCGGACACGAACCAACATTGCGTTATCATGCGCCACCTGTGAAACGCGCGATGTTGGTTTTTTTGTCATGACACTCCCGTCCGATCTGCCCCCCGAACTCTCCCACAGCGGCGTGCGCCCGGCTGATCGGCTCGGATTTACCCTGTTCCTCGCTGCATTGATCCACCTTGCCTTGATCCTCGGCCTGGGTTTCACCTTTGCCGAACCCAAGCAAATCAGCAAAACCCTGGAAATCACCCTCGCCACGTTCAAAAGCGAAAAGAAGCCCGAAAAGGCTGACTTTCTCGCTCAGGAAAACCAGCAAGGCAGCGGCACGCTGGACAAAAAAGCCGTGCCCAAGACCACTGAAGTGGCGCCGTTCCAGGACAACAAGGTCAATAAAGTCACCCCGCCGCCCACGCCCAAGCCCGAGGTGAAACAGGCCGCGCCCAAGGCAGCGGTGACGACTGTTGCGCCCAAGCCGCAAAAAGCCCCGACCCAGCGCGAAAAAACCAAGACCGAGCCGACGCCTGAGCCAGTCAAACCGGCGCCGACCTTCGACAGCTCGCAGCTGTCCGACCAGATTTCCAGCCTTGAGGCCGAACTGGCCAATGAACAGCAGCTGTACGCCAAGCGCCCACGTATCTACCGCCTGAACGCGGCCTCGACCATGCGCGACAAGGGCGCCTGGTATAAGGACGAATGGCGCAAGAAGGTCGAGCGCATCGGCAACCTCAACTACCCGGATGAAGCGCGGCGCCAGCAGATTTACGGCAATTTGCGTCTTTTGGTGTCAATCAACCGCGACGGCACGCTGTATGAAGTGCAGGTACTGGAGTCCTCCGGCCAGCCGCTGCTGGACCAGGCCGCCCAGCGCATCGTGCGCCTGGCTGCGCCTTTCGCGCCGTTTACCGGCGACCTGAACGACATCGACCGCCTGGAAATCATCCGCACCTGGAAGTTTGCCCGAGGCGACCGCCTCTCCAGCAACTGATCGTTCCCCCGCCACAACGGTCCATCATTTAAGGCCCGGCGCAGCTTGTCAGTTCGCCCCTCCAACGCCACACTAGTGGACATGAAAAATGTCAGCCCGACCTACCTCAAGCACCAATTCCTGATTGCCATGCCCCACATGGCCGACCCGAACTTTGCGCAAACCTTGACCTACATCGTCGAGCACACGGCCAATGGTGCGATGGGCTTGGTGGTCAACCGTCCGCAAGAGCTGAACCTGGCGGACATCCTTGAGCAGTTGCGACCGGAAATCGACCCGCCAGCGCGTTGCCAGAGCGTGCCTATCTACACAGGCGGGCCGGTGCAGACCGATCGCGGTTTTGTGCTGCACCCCTCCGGGCCGAAGTTCCAGGCCACGGTCGACCTTGACGGCGTGTCGCTGTCCACGTCCCAGGATGTGTTGTTCGCCATCGCCGACGGCATAGGCCCTGAGCAAAGCGTGATCACCCTCGGCTACGCCGGCTGGGAGGCCGGGCAACTGGAAGCCGAATTGGCGAGTAATGCCTGGCTCACCTGCCCGTATGACGCCGACATCCTCTTTAATACCGCCAGCGAACTGCGCCTGGAAGCAGCCGCCGCCAAGCTGCGGGTCAACCTCAGCCTGCTGACCAGCCAGGCGGGGCACGCCTGATGGCCTTGCGTCTGATCCTCGGTTTTGACTACGGCACCAAACAGATCGGCGTGGCGGTCGGCCAGGTCATCACCGGCCAGGCCCGCGAGCTGTGTACCCTGAAAGCACAGAACGGCGTGCCGGACTGGAATCAGGTTGAAGCCCTGATCAAGGAATGGAAGCCCGACGCGGTTGTCGTCGGCCTGCCCCTGAACATGGACGGCACCCCCAGCGAGATGTGCCTGCGCGCCGAAAAATTCGCCCGCCGCCTCAATGGCCGCTACAACCTGCCCTTCTATACCCACGATGAACGCCTGACCACCTTTGAAGCCAAGGGTGAGCGCCGCGACCGTGGCGGGCAAAAAGGCAGCTACCGCGACAACCCCGTGGACGCCATCGCCGCCGCCTTGCTGTTGCAGGGTTGGCTGGATGAAAACACCGCTTTATTTGAATCCTGACTGACGCGGCTTGCCGCGTCTTTTTACGTTTGAGCCCGGACCTTGCCGCTATCCCGCCGCGCGAGGCCTTGAAGGAGCCACCATGAGCCTGCCCAATCCCGCCGAACTGATCAGCCAGATGGCGACGAGCCTCACCGCCCATCTGCAACACCGCGCCATCAGCGAGCCGCGTTTTATCGGCATCCGCACCGGCGGTGTGTGGGTGGCCCAGGCCTTGCTGGAAGCACTGGGCAGCGACTCGCCGCTGGGCACGCTGGACGTGTCGTTCTACCGCGACGACTTCAGCCAGAACGGCCTGCACCCGCAAGTGCGCCCGTCGGCCCTGCCGTTTGAAATCGAAGGCCAGCACCTGGTGCTGATCGACGACGTGCTGATGAGCGGCCGTACCATCCGCGCCGCCATGAACGAGCTGTTCGACTACGGCCGCCCGGCCAGCGTGACGCTGGTGTGCCTGCTGGACCTGGAAGCCGGCGAATTGCCGATCAGCCCGGATGTAGTCGGCGCAACCCTGTCGCTGCAAGCCCATCAACGGGTAAAATTGTCCGGTCCCACGCCGCTCGAACTCGAACTGCAAGACCTTGCCCTTTAAACCGCCTTGTATAGAGTCCCCGCGATGACGCCTCTAGATGCCAAGCGACCGCTGCAGCTCAATGCTCAGGGCCAGCTGCAACACTTCTTGTCCCTCGACGGTTTGCCCCGCGAACTGCTCACCGAAATCCTCGACACGGCCGACTCGTTCCTCGAAGTCGGCGGCCGGGCGGTGAAAAAAGTCCCGCTGTTGCGCGGCAAAACCATCTGCAACGTGTTCTTCGAGAACTCCACCCGCACCCGTACCACCTTTGAACTGGCGGCCCAGCGGCTGTCGGCCGACGTGATCACGCTGAACGTGTCCACCTCGTCGGCGAGCAAGGGCGAAACCCTGCTCGACACCCTGCGCAACCTCGAAGCCATGGCCGCCGACATGTTCGTGGTGCGCCACGGCGACTCCGGCGCCGCGCACTTCATCGCCGAGCACGTGTGCCCGCAGGTGGCGATTATCAACGGCGGCGACGGCCGCCACGCCCACCCGACCCAGGGCATGCTCGACATGCTCACCATTCGTCGGCACAAGGGCAGCTTTGAAAACCTCTCGGTGGCCATCGTCGGCGACATCCTGCACTCGCGGGTCGCGCGTTCGAACATGCTGGCCCTGAAAACCCTGGGTTGCCCGGATATCCGCGTAATTGCGCCAAAAACCCTGCTGCCGATCGGCATCGAGCAATACGGCGTGAAGGTCTACACCGACATGGCCGAAGGCCTCAAGGATGTGGACGTGGTGATCATGTTGCGCCTGCAACGCGAACGCATGTCCGGTGGCCTGCTGCCGAGCGAAGGCGAGTTCTACCGCCTGTTCGGCCTGACCACCGCGCGTTTGGCCGGTGCCAAGCCGGATGCCATCGTGATGCACCCAGGCCCGATCAACCGCGGCGTGGAGATTGAGTCGGCGGTGGCCGACGGCCCGCAATCGGTGATTTTGAATCAGGTCACCTACGGCATCGCGATCCGCATGGCAGTGTTGTCCATGGCCATGAGCGGGCAAACCGCGCAACGTCAATTCGAGCAGGAGAACGCCCAGTGAAGCTCAGCATCCTCGGCGCCCGAGTCATCGACCCAGCCAGTGGCCTGGATCAAATTACCGATTTGCACCTGGAAGCCGGCAAGATCATCGCCATGGGCGCGGCCCCGGCAGGTTTCAGCGCGAGCGATACCATTGACGCCAAAGGCCTGGTCGCCGCGCCGGGCCTGGTGGACCTGAACGTCGCCCTGCGCGAGCCGGGTTACAGCCGCAAGGGCAACATCACCAGCGAAACCCGCGCCGCCGCCGCCGGTGGCGTAACCAGCCTGTGCTGCCCGCCGCACACCAAGCCGATCCTCGACACCTCGGCGGTGACCGAGCTGATCCTCGACCGCGCCCGCGAAGCCGGCAATTGCAAAGTGTTCCCCATCGGCGCCCTGAGCAAAGGCCTGGAAGGCGAACAACTCGCCGAGCTGATCGCCCTGCGCGACGCCGGTTGCGTGGGCTTTGGCAACGGGCTGGAAAGCTTTCGCAGCACCCGCACCCTGTGCCGAGCCCTGGAATACGCGGCCACTTTCGATCTGACGGTGATCTTCCATTCCCAGGACCGCGACCTGGCCGAAGGCGGCCTGGCCCATGAAGGCGCCGTGGCCAGCTTCCTCGGTTTGCCGGGCATTCCGGAAACCGCTGAAACCGTGGCCCTGGCCCGGGACCTGCTGCTGGTGGAACAAAGCGGCGTGCGCGCGCACTTCAGCCAGCTGACCAGCGCGCGCGGCGTTGCGTTGATTGCCCAGGCGCAGGCGCGTGGTTTGCCGGTGACGGCGGATGTGGCGCTGTATCAGCTGATTTTGACGGACGAGGCGTTGATCGACTTCTCCAGCCTGTACCACGTGCAACCGCCGCTGCGCACCCGCGCCGACCGTGACGGTTTGCGCGCGGCGGTGAAGTCGGGTGTGGTGTCGGCGATTTCCAGCCACCACCAGCCTCACGAACGCGATGCCAAACTGGCGCCATTTGGCGCGACTGAGCCGGGCATCAGCAGTGTTGAGCTGTTGCTGCCGTTGGCGATGACCTTGGTCGAAGACGGTTTGCTGGATTTGCCGACGCTGTTGGCGCGCCTGAGCTCAGGCCCGGCCCAGGCGTTGCGCTTGCCGGCGGGTAAGTTGGCGGTGGGTTCGGCGGCGGATCTGGTGCTGTTTGACCTGGCCAGTTCTACGGTGGCCGGGGAGCACTGGCTGTCGAAAGGTGAGAACTGCCCGTTCATCGGCCATAGCCTGCCGGCGGCGGTGCGGTACACCTTGGTTGACGGACGGATCAGCTACCAGGCCTGAACCCGATCCAAAGTGGGCACAGTCAATGTGGGAGCGGGCTTGCTCGCGAATACGGAGTGTCAGTCACCGAATTTACTGACTGAACCACCGCATTCGCGAGCAAGCCCGCTCCCACATTTGGATCTCCACAAATCTTATCGTCCGGCGTTGCGCTCGGCATTGCGGATCGACACCTGCGTATTCAGCGTCCAGAAGTCATACAGCACACCCACCAGGAACAAACCGCCGGTCAGCAGGTAGATCAGGCCGGTGATCCATTTGCCTTGGTACATGCGGTGCACGCCGAACACGCCCAGAAACGCCAACAGAATCCACGCCACGTTGTATTCAATCGGCCCGGCGGTAAAACGCAGGTCCGCTTCGCGGTCCATGGCCGGGATCAGAAACAGGTCGATCAGCCAGCCAATACCCAACAGCCCAAAGGTGAAAAACCAGATCGTCCCGGTGACCGGCTTGCCGTAATAGAAGCGATGCGCGCCGGTGAAGCCGAGAATCCAGAGCAAGTAACCGATCACTTTGCTGTGGGTGTCTTGCTGGGAATAATCCTGTCGATAGGTGTTCATGAACTACCTCTTTTGCCCTGATAGATAAAATTTTTCATTTTCTTTGTGACTTTTTTACGGGCGCCCGACGTACGGCCAATGGTATCTTCCTTCCCGCAAAGCCTTATGCCACCTGACTTCTGTCGGACAATTGCGACGATTCGCCGCGTTTTTCCTGAAGTTGACCACAGGGTTCAGTCGACAAACGGCCTGAGAACGACACCAAAAGCTGATATAAAGTTGCGCGCAAACCTAAAAGAGCCACGCCTAATGCGACCATTTTTCAAGACATGGCTAACCATTTGCCTATTAATGCCACTGGCCGCCCACGCCACCAATCGTGAGCAACGACTTCCTAATGTTAACGGTTTCACCCCTAAGGCTCACAGCACACCTGGCACTGCCAAATCGGTAAAGCTGACCGTCAACCGCCCCACTGTAGTGAACAACACTCATGGCAAGCACGGTAAAACAGCCCCAGGCTTGATGGCCGTCAACACCAAACAAAGCAGCAATGTCCTCAGCCGCGCCGTTAACGTGCTCGGTACCCCTTATCGTTGGGGCGGCAGCAGCCCAAGTAAAGGGTTCGACTGCAGTGGTTTGGTGAAATACGCGTTTAACGACGTAAAAGCGGTGGATTTGCCACGCACCTCCAACGCCATGGCTGCCGGCCACGGGTTGAAAGTTGATCGCAAAGACCTCAAACCGGGCGACCTGCTGTTCTTCAAGTTGAAGAGCCGCCAGGTTAACCACGTTGCCATCTACCTGGGCAACGACCGTTTTATCCACGCACCGCGCCGTGGCAAGTCGGTCAGCATCGACACGCTGAAAAAGCCGTTCTGGGACAAGAACTACGTGATCGCCAAGCGGGTTCTGCCTAAAGAGCAGAACAACAACCTGCGGGTTGTTCAGCGCTGATACCAACAGGCACCAGCCTCCCCAGTTGAAATGCATTCAACTGTGGAAGCTGGCTTGCCTGCGATAGCGGACTGCCAGGCAGTACCCTGCACGCTGACACTCCCTCATCGCAGGCAAGCCTGCTCCCACACTGATTTCATCAGCCTCAGATATCCCCAGGCACCCTCGCCTGCTCCCGCGCATCCTCCCGGCTGATCAGCCCTTCACTGACCAACGCCTTCAAGCTCATGTCCAGCGTCTTCATCCCCAACGCCCCACCGGTTTGAATGGCCGAGACCATTTGCGCCACTTTGTCCTCGCGGATCAAATTCCGAATGGCTGGCGTGCCCAGCATGATTTCATGGGCGGCCACCCGACCGCCGCCGAGCTTCTTCACCAATACCTGCGAAACCACTGCCTGCAGCGACTCCGACAGCATCGAGCGCACCATTGCCTTTTCCCCCGCCGGGAACACGTCCACCAGCCGGTCCACGCTCTTTGCCGCCGACGAAGTGTGCAGCGTGCCAAATACCAGGTGCCCGGTCTCAGCCGCCGTCAGCGCAAGCCGAATGGTTTCGAGGTCGCGCAGCTCGCCCACCAGAATCACGTCCGGGTCCTCACGCAACGCCGAACGCAGGGCCGCTGAAAAGCTGTGGGTGTCGCGGTGCACCTGGCGCTGGTTGATCAGCGCGGTTTTTGGCCGGTGGATAAATTCGATAGGGTCTTCCAGCGTGAGGATGTGCTGGCGCCGATGACTGTTGAGAAAATCGATCATCGCCGCCAGCGTGGTGGATTTGCCGGACCCGGTAGGCCCGGTCACCAGCACCAGCCCACGGGGCAACTGGGCAATACGCTGGAACACCGCTCCTAGTCCGAGGCTTTCCAGGCTCTGAACTTCGCACGGAATAGTGCGAAACACCGCCCCCATGCCGCGATCCTGCTGGAACACGTTGGCCCTGAACCGCCCCACGCCCGGCAGCTCGAACGCAAAATCCGTTTCAAGAGATGTTTCGAAATCCTTTTGCTGGTGCTGATTGAGTAAAGGGCTCAACAGGTCCGCTACTTGCGTAGGCGAAAGCACCGGCGCATCCAGCGGCCAGACCTCGCCGTCGATTCTCAGCATCGGCGCCAGGCCGGCCGACAAATGCAGGTCGGAGGCGCCACGGCGCACGCCTGCCGTCAGCAATTCAGTGATATCCATAGGGCTTTCCATTTCCAGTAGAATGCCGCGGACTCCATATCCACGGGTGCATCTTGAATGTCGACGATAGCAGACAACATTGGCCAGGTTAGCCAGCGCATCCGCGCCGCGGCCCACGCCGTGCAGCGCGACGAAAGCAGCATCCACCTGCTGGCCGTGAGCAAGACCAAACCCGCGCAAGCGGTGCGCGATGCCTATGCCGCCGGGATGCACGATTTTGGCGAGAACTATCTGCAGGAAGCCTTGGGCAAACAGGCCGAATTAACCGACCTGCCCTTGAGTTGGCACTTCATCGGCCCCATTCAATCGAACAAGACTCGCGCGATCGCCGAGAACTTCGCTTGGGTGCATTCCGTGGACCGCCTTAAAATCGCACAACGCCTCTCCGAGCAACGCCCGGCCGACCTGCCGCCGCTGAACATCTGCATCCAGGTCAACGTCAGTGGCGAAGCCAGCAAGTCCGGCTGTACGCCCGCCGACCTGCCGGCGCTGGCAGAGGCGATCAGCGCCCTGCCGCGTTTGAAACTGCGTGGGTTGATGGCAATCCCCGAGCCGACCGACGATCGCGCCGAGCAAGACGCAGCATTCGCCACCGTGCGCGACCTGCAAGCCAGCTTGAACCTGGCGCTGGACACACTTTCCATGGGCATGAGCCACGACCTTGAGTCGGCCATCGCCCAAGGCGCCACCTGGGTGCGGATCGGTACCGCGCTGTTTGGCGCCCGCGACTACGGCCAGCCGCTAAATGGCTGACTTCCATTTGAGTAAGGACCTGTCATGAGCGACACGCGTATTGCCTTTATCGGCGCCGGTAACATGGCAGCCAGCTTGATCGGCGGCCTGCGGGCCAAAGGCCTGCAAGCCCAGCAGATTCGCGCCAGCGACCCGGGCGCCGACACCCGCGCCCGCGTCAGCGCCGAGCACGGTATCGAAACCTTTGCCGACAACGCCGAGGCCATTCAAGGCGTGGATGTGATCGTGCTGGCGGTCAAGCCGCAAGCCATGAAAGCCGTGTGCGAAAGCCTGCGCCCGAGCCTGCAACCCCATCAATTGGTGGTGTCGATTGCCGCCGGTATCACGTGCGCCAGCATGAACACCTGGCTCGGCGCCCAGCCCATCGTGCGCTGCATGCCCAACACCCCGTCGCTGCTGCGCCAGGGCGTGAGCGGTTTGTATGCCACGCATGAAGTCACGGCCCAACAGCGTGATCAGGCTCAGGATCTGCTGTCCGCCGTGGGCATCGCGCTGTGGCTGGAACAGGAACAGCAACTGGACGCGGTCACCGCCGTGTCCGGCAGTGGCCCGGCGTATTTCTTTCTGTTGATCGAAGCCATGACTGCCGCCGGTGTGAAACTCGGCCTGCCCCACGAAGTGGCCGAGCAATTGGCCGAACAAACGGCTCTGGGCGCTGCGAAGATGGCGGTGGCCAGCGACGCAGACGCCGCTGAACTGCGCCGCCGGGTGACCTCGCCGGGTGGCACCACACAAGCGGCCATTGAATCGTTTCAAGCCGGGGGCTTTGAAGCCCTGGTGGAAAAGGCACTGGGTGCCGCTGCACATCGTTCGGCCGAAATGGCCGAACAGTTGGGCAAATAGTCGTCCCCTGCAACTGGACTAGATAGGAAACAAACATGCTCGGAATCAATGACGCTGCCATTTTTATCATTCAGACCCTGGGCAGCCTGTACCTGCTGATCGTGCTGATGCGTTTTATCCTGCAACTGGTGCGGGCGAACTTCTACAACCCGCTGTGCCAGTTCGTGGTCAGGGCCACGCAACCGCTGCTCAAGCCACTGCGCCGCGTGATCCCGAGCATGTTCGGGCTGGACATGTCGTCGCTGGTGCTGGCGCTGCTGCTGCAAATTCTGTTGTTCGTGGTGATCCTGCTGTTGAAAGGCTACGTGGCCCACACCGTGCTGCTGTTGCCATGGGGCCTGATCGGTATTTTCTCGCTGTTTTTGAAGATCATCTTCTGGTCGATGATCATCAGCGTGATCCTCTCGTGGGTCGCACCGGGCAGCCGCAGCCCTGGCGCTGAACTGGTGGCGCAGATTACCGAGCCGGTGCTGGCGCCGTTCCGTCGGCTGATCCCGAACCTGGGCGGCCTGGATATCTCGCCGATCTTCGCGTTTATCGCGATCCAGCTGCTGCAAAGCTGGTTGATTCCGCGTTTGGCGTACTTTGCGAACATGCCAACAGAGCTGTTTGGTTTGATCTGACACGGTCTCCTGTGGGAGCGGGCTTGTGTGGGAGCCGGGCTTGCCCGCGATGCAGGCACCTCGGTGTGTCAGTGACACCGCGGTGATGCAATCGCAGGCAAGCCAGCTCCCACACAAGTTCACTCCCCCATTGTGTATCTGCGGGTTTGCTTGCCGCTGGGGTTCCCGCTCTTTAGACTTACGCCTCATTTAAACGAGAGCAGGGTCGATGCCAACTGCCTTCCCCCCCGATTCTGTTGGACTGGTCGTGCCCCAAGTGGCGCACTTCAGCGAACCACTGGCCCTGGCCTGTGGCCGTTCGCTGCCAGCCTACGACCTGATCTACGAAACCTACGGCCAACTGAACGCCACGGCGAGCAACGCCGTGCTGATCTGCCACGCCCTGTCCGGCCATCACCACGCTGCCGGGTTTCACTCCGTCGACGAGCGCAAGCCCGGCTGGTGGGACAGCTGCATCGGCCCCGGCAAGCCCATCGACACCACCAAATTCTTTGTGGTCAGCCTGAACAACCTCGGCGGCTGCAACGGTTCCACCGGCCCGAGCAGCATCAACCCGGAAACCGGCAAGCCGTTCGGCGCCGACTTCCCGGTGCTGACCGTGGAAGACTGGGTGCACAGCCAGGCGCACCTCGCTGACCTGCTGGGCATTCACCAATGGGCGGCGGTGATCGGCGGCAGCCTGGGCGGCATGCAGGCGTTGCAATGGACCATCACCTACCCGGACCGCGTACGTCACTGCCTGGCCATCGCTTCGGCGCCAAAACTGTCGGCGCAAAACATCGCCTTCAACGAAGTGGCGCGCCAAGCCATCCTCACCGACCCCGAGTTTCACGGTGGTTCGTTCCAGGAAGCCGGCGTGATCCCCAAGCGTGGCTTGATGCTGGCGCGCATGGTCGGGCACATCACCTACCTGTCCGATGACTCCATGGGCGAGAAATTCGGCCGTGGCCTCAAGAGCGAGAAGCTCAACTACGATTTTCACAGCGTCGAGTTCCAGGTGGAAAGCTACCTGCGCTATCAGGGCGAGGAGTTTTCCGGGCGTTTCGACGCCAACACCTACTTGCTGATGACCAAGGCGCTGGATTACTTCGACCCGGCGGCGAACCACGACGACGACCTGGCGAAAACCTTCGAGGTCGCCACGGCCAAGTTCTGTGTGATGTCGTTCACCACCGACTGGCGTTTCTCGCCGGCGCGCTCGCGTGAACTGGTGGACGCGTTGATGGCTGCGCGCAAAGACGTCTGCTACCTGGAGATCGACGCTCCGCAAGGCCACGACGCCTTCCTGATTCCGATCCCGCGTTACTTGCAGGCCTTTAGCAACTACATGAACCGGATTACTGTGTGAGAACGCCATGAGAGCCGACCTGGAAATCATCCAAGACTGGATCCCCGCCGGCAGCCGCGTGCTCGACCTTGGTTGCGGCGATGGCGAACTGCTGAGCTGGCTGCGGGACAACAAGCAAGTCACCGGCTATGGCCTCGAAAACGACCCGGACAACATCGCCCAGTGCGTGGCCAAGGGCATCAACGTGATCGAGCAGGACCTGGACAAGGGCCTGGGCAATTTTGCCAGCAACAGCTTCGACATCGTGGTGATGACCCAGGCCCTGCAGGCTGTGCACTACCCGGACCGCATTCTCGACGAAATGCTGCGCGTGGGCCGCCAGTGCATCATCACGTTCCCCAACTTCGGCCACTGGCGTTGCCGCTGGTACCTGGCCACCAAAGGCCGTATGCCGGTGTCGGACTTCCTGCCGTACACCTGGTACAACACGCCGAACATTCACTTCTGCACTTTCGAAGACTTCGAAGCCTTGTGCGGCGAGCGTCAGGCCAAGGTCATCAACCGCCTTGCCGTCGATCAACAACACCGCCACGGCTGGGCGAGTAAGCTATGGCCCAACCTGTTGGGCGAAATTGGTATTTACCGGGTCAGCAGCCCTGGCCTGACCGACCACAAGATTGCCGTCTAATCATTTTCAAGAGGGACGCTCATGAGTCGTTTGGCTATTTTTTTATTGACCACCTTGCTGGGCGCCAACGCCATGGCCGCCGACGTTATCGACCCTAACCGCACCAAGGAATTTGGCGACATCACCGTGCGCTACAACACGTTTACCTCAAGCTTTCTGCAACCGGAAACGGCTCAGGCCGTGGGCGTGGTGCGCAGCAAGAACAAGGGCTTGATCAACGTGTCGGTGTTCAAGGGCGTAACGCCCGTGGTGGCGCAAGTGACCGGCACCATCAAAGACCTGAGTGGCAAAAGCGAAGTGCTGACATTCAAGCAAATCACCGAAAAGGGTTCGACCAACTACCTCGCGCCTTACTCCGTGCCACAGCAGGAGTTCAAGACTTTCACCATCAACGTTGAAACCGGCGGCAAAGCCCACGGTTTCAGTTTTGTCCAAGAACTGTTTCCGGCCGAATGATGAACCTCACCCAACTCGTACTCGCCAGCCATAACGCCGGCAAACTCAAAGAACTTCAGGCCATGCTCGGCGAGTCCGTGCAACTGCGCTCAATTGGCGAGTTCAGCCAGGTGGAGCCGGAAGAAACCGGCCTGTCGTTTGTCGAGAACGCCATCCTCAAGGCACGCAACGCAGCACGCATTTCCGGCCTGCCCGCGCTGGCGGACGATTCCGGGTTGGCGGTGGATTTTCTCGGCGGCGCACCGGGTATCTATTCGGCGCGTTATGCCGACGGCAAAGGCGACGCGGCGAATAACGCCAAGTTGCTCGACGCGCTCAAGGATGTGCCGGACGCGATGCGCGGTGCACAGTTCGTCTGCGTGCTGGCCCTGGTGCGCCATGCCGACGACCCGCTGCCGATTCTCTGCGAAGGCCTGTGGCACGGGCGCATCCTGCAGGCAGCCAGTGGCGAACATGGGTTTGGCTATGACCCGCTGTTCTGGGTGCCGGAACGCAATGTTTCCAGCGCCGAACTGAGCCCGGCCGACAAGAATCAGATCAGCCACCGCGCCCGCGCCATGGTCTTGCTGCGCCAGCGCCTGGGCCTGAACTGAAATGACCCAGAACACCTCTGCGCAGCCGCTGATTCACGGCGGCGCGCAAACGCCTCGGGCGGCTTTGCCTGTGCTGCCGCCCCTGGCGCTGTACATCCACATTCCGTGGTGCGTACGCAAATGCCCGTATTGCGACTTCAACTCCCACACCGCCAGCAAGGTGCTGCCGGAAGAAGCGTATGTGGACGCGTTGCTCGCCGACCTGGATCAAGACCTGCACGCGGTTTACGGCCGTGAACTCAGTTCGATCTTCTTTGGCGGCGGCACGCCGAGCCTGTTCAGCGCCGCCGCGCTGGGCCGCTTGCTCAAGGACGTGGAGGCACGCATTGCGTTTGCCAGCGACATCGAGATCACCCTGGAAGCCAACCCCGGGACCTTCGAACAAGAGAAGTTCGTGGCGTACCGCAAGCTTGGTATCAATCGGCTGTCCATCGGCATTCAGAGCTTCCAGCAACAAAAACTTGAAGCGCTGGGCCGCATCCACAACGGCGACGAAGCCGTGCGCGCCGCCGGCATGGCCCGCCAGGCCGGGTTCGATAACTTCAACCTGGACTTGATGCACGGCTTGCCCGATCAGTCCCTGGAAGATGCGCTGAGTGACCTGCGCCAAGCCATCGCCCTGAAACCAACACACCTGTCGTGGTACCAACTGACCCTGGAACCCAACACCGTGTTCTGGAACCAGCCGCCCGCGCTGCCCGAAGACGACACGCTGTGGGACATTCAGGAAGCCGGTCAGGCGCTGCTCGCCGAACACGGTTACGCGCAGTATGAAGTCTCAGCCTACGCCCAACCCGGTCGCCCGGCGCTGCATAACCTGAATTACTGGAGCTTCGGCGACTTTATCGGTATCGGCGCCGGCGCCCACGGCAAGCTCAGCCACCCGGACGGGCGCATCGTGCGCACCTGGAAAACCCGCGCGCCGAAGGACTACCTTAATCCGGCCAAAAGCTTCCAGGCGGGGGCGAAAGAACTGACTAACGAAGAGCTGCCTTTCGAGTTTCTGATGAACGCGTTGCGCCTCACCGAAGGTGTTGATTCAGCGCTGTACGCCGAGCGCACCGGCCTCGACCTGGCCAGCATCGAGGAAGGGCGCCGCGAGGCAGAACAAAGTGGCTTAATGCAGGTCGAACCGTCACGCCTGGCGGCCACCGACCGCGGGCAACTCTTTCTCAATGACCTGTTGCAGACGTTTTTGAGCTGATCGCTCTTAAGGAAATCGAATGGATTTGGTACTCGACCTGCTCGCCACCGTATCCCGCTGGAGCCGCAGCAACCTGTCGGAAATTTCCCTGGCCCTTGTCGGCTGTTTGCTGGTGCTGTTTGGCGCTGACATCAAGGGCTGGGTGGAAGCGCGACTTGGCAGCATCGCTGGCGCGTTGCGCGTACCGTTGATGGCGTTACTGTGCCTGATCGGCAGCGGCGCGGCGTTGATCTATGCCACGCCGTGGATTGTGCGCGGGTTGAGCCAGTTCAATAACTACAGCCTGGCGCCGGTGCTGGTGGTGGTGCTGGTGTTGATTGGCGTAGTAGCCGACCGCCGCTGATTTAAAGCCCAACACAAAACAAATGTGGGAGCTGGCTTGCCTGCGATGCAGACACCTCGGTGTATCAGTGATACCCAGGTGATGCTATCGCAGGCAAGCCAGCTCCCACATTTTTTGCTCGCGTATTGTCAGTCGATCTTCTCGAACTTCAAATCCCACACCCCATGCCCCAATCGCTCGCCGCGGCGTTCGAACTTGGTGATTGGGCGCTCGGCCGGGCGTGGCACGCATTTGCCGTCTTCGGCCAGGTTGCGGTAGCCAGGGGCGACGGCCATCACTTCCAGCATGTATTCGGCGTACGGTTCCCAGTCGGTGGCCATGTGCAGAATGCCGCCCACCTTGAGCTTGCTGCGCACCAACTCCGCGAAGGAAGCCTGGACGATGCGGCGCTTGTGGTGACGGGATTTGTGCCATGGGTCGGGGAAGAACAGCATCAGGCGGTCGAGGCTGTTGTCGGCGATGCAGCGGTTGAGCACTTCGATCGCGTCGCAGTCGTAAACCCGCAGGTTCGTCAGGCCCTGAGTGAGCACGCCGTTGAGCAGCGCGCCGACACCCGGACGGTGCACTTCAACGCCGATGAAATCCTGTTCCGGCGAGGCTGCGGCCATTTCCAGCAGGGAGTGGCCCATGCCAAAACCGATTTCCAGGGAACGCGGGGCCGAACGGCCGAACACCTGATCGTAGTCCACCGGCGCGTCGGCCAGCGGCAACACGAACAGCGGCGTGCCTTGCTCCAGGCCCTTTTGCTGGCCTTCGGTCATGCGACCGGCGCGCATCACAAAACTCTTGATGCGGCGGTGCTTGGACTCGTCGCCTTCTTCCACGGTGTTCGGCGTTTCGTTTGATTCAGTCATCAATGGCTCTTACTTGATCAGACCATCCAGCGGCGAGGAGGCGCTGGCGTAGAGTTTTTTCGGCATACGGCCAGCGAGGTAGGCCAGACGGCCCGCGACGATGGCGTGGTTCATGGCTTCGGCCATCATGATCGGCTGCTGGGCGTGGGCGATGGCTGAGTTCATCAGCACCGCATCGCAGCCCAGTTCCATGGCGATGGTGGCATCGGAGGCAGTGCCCACGCCCGCATCCACCAGCACCGGGATTTTGGCTTCTTCGAGGATGATCTGCAGGTTGTACGGGTTGCAGATGCCCAGGCCCGAACCGATCAGACCGGCCAGCGGCATCACGGCGATACAGCCGATTTCAGCCAGTTGGCGCGCGATGATCGGGTCATCGCTGGTGTAGACCATCACGTCAAAACCTTCCTTGACCAATGTTTCTGCGGCCTTGAGGGTTTCGATCACGTTGGGGAACAGGGTTTTCTGGTCGGCCAATACTTCCAGCTTCACCAGGTTGTGGCCGTCGAGCAGCTCACGGGCCAGGCGGCAGGTGCGCACGGCTTCAATGGCGTCGTAGCAACCGGCGGTGTTCGGCAGGAAGGTATAGCGGTCCGGCGACAGCACTTGCAGCAGGTTCGGCTCGCCTTCGATCTGGCCGAGGTTGGTGCGGCGCACGGCAAAGGTGACGATCTCGGCGCCCGAGGCTTCGATGGCCAGACGGGTTTCTTCCATGTCGCGGTACTTGCCGGTGCCGACCAGCAGGCGGGACTGGTAGGTACGACCGGCCAGGACGAAGGGCTTGTCGCTACGAACGATGCTCATGGGAAATCCTCGAAATGGGGTGAGGTTCTGCAGAATTCAGCAAGCTGCGCGACTAGCCGCCGCCGATGGCGTGGACCACTTCGACCTGGTCACCCTCGGTGAGCGCGGTCTCGGCATGCTGGCTACGCGGGACGATATCCAGGTTGAGCTCCACTGCGACGCGACGCCCGGTTAAATCCAGACGGGTCAGCAGGGCCGCAACGGTTTCACCGTCGGGCAGTTCAAGGGGTTCGCCGTTCAACTGAATGCGCATGCCGCAAGCCGCCATCGTTTTTAGGGGCCAGCATTCTAGCCCGATTGGCGTTGCCGGCCCAAGCCCCCCGGTCAGATGGGCTGCAATCGCCAGGCGGCCAAACCGAGGAAGAACCAGCCGAGCAGGAACGCCAGCCCGCCAAACGGCGTGATGATGCCGAGCTTGCTGAAACCAGTCAGCGTCAACACGTACAGGCTGCCGGAGAACAGCAGGATACCGACGGCAAACGAGATACCTGCCCAGCCAATCAATCGGCCAGGAATGTGCGCGGCCAGCAGCGCCACGCCAAACAGTGCCAACGCGTGGACCAATTGGTAGGTGACGCCGGTGTGGAAGATCGCCAGGTACTCGGCACTGAGGCGGTTTTTCAGGCCGTGGGCGGCAAAAGCGCCAAGGGCGACGCCGGTAAAGCCGAAAAAGGCAGCCAGCATCAGAAAGCTACGCAGCATGAGGAACTCCAGTCAGACTCATCGGGCAGGGTCTGTATAATGGCCCGCTCAACGGGTTCGGCCAAGCCATCTCTATGCTGCGTCTCCTCTTCAAACGCTTACTCAACGTCGTGAAATGGTTTGCCATCGCCAGTGTGCTGTTGGTGCTGCTGTTTCGCGTCGTGCCGCCGCCGTTTACCGCCTTGATGGTGGAGCGCAAGGTCGAATCCTGGTTCGACGGCGAACCGATTGACCTGCAGCGCACCTGGGTGCCGTGGGATGAGATCTCCGACGACCTTAAAGTGGCGGTGATGGCCGGTGAAGACCAGCGTTTCCCGCAGCACTGGGGTTTTGATTTCGACGCGATCCAGGCGGCGATCCTGCACAACGAGCGCGGCGGTTCAATTCGCGGCGCCAGCACGTTGAGCCAGCAGGTGTCGAAAAACCTGTTCCTGTGGACCGGCCGCAGCTATCTGCGCAAGGGCCTGGAGGCGTGGTTTACCGGGCTGATCGAAGTGTTGTGGCCCAAGCAGCGGATTCTTGAGGTGTACCTCAACAGCGTGGAATGGGATGACGGCGTGTTTGGCGCGGAGGCGGCGGCGCGGCATCACTTTGGCGTCAGTGCCAAGGGGCTTTCTCGCCAGCAGGCGAGCTATCTGGCGGCGGTACTGCCCAACCCACGGGTGTGGAGTGCCAGCCATCCGACGGCGTATGTGGCAAGGCGGGCGGCGTGGATTCGGCAGCAGATGAGCCAATTGGGCGGGGATGGTTACCTGGTGGAGCTGAACAACTCCAGAAAAGCCCCTTGGTCTGACTGACACACTGCAAAACACCTGTGGGAGCTGGCTTGCCTGCGATGAGGCCCTGTCAGCCAGCCTTCTGCACACCGGCACACCGCTATCGCAGGCAAGCCAGCTCCCACAGTGTTAAACCGAGTTGGGCTCAGGCTTTTCGGACACAAACAAAAATGCCCCGATCTTTCAATCGGGGCATTTTTTATTGCTGTGTTTTAAGCAGCGATCGACAACTTCAGCTTGTTCATCGCGCTTTTCTCAAGCTGACGAATCCGCTCGGCCGACACGTTGTACTTCTGCGCCAGGTCGTGCAGCGTGGCTTTTTCTTCTGCCAGCCAGCGCTGGTAGAGGATGTCACGGCTGCGGTCGTCCAGCACTTCCAGCGCTTCGTGCAGGTTGTGGTTGGAGTTGTCGCTCCAGTCCGCATCCTCCAGTTGACGCGCCGGGTCGTACCGGTGGTCTTCCAGGTAGTTGGCCGGCGATTGGAAGGCGCTGTCGTCGTCCGCTTCAGCGGCCGGGTCGAAGGCCATGTCATGGCCGGTCAAGCGGCTTTCCATCTCGCGCACTTCACGGGGCTCCACGCCGAGGCTTTCGGCCACGCGGTGGACTTCCTCGTTGTTCAGCCACGCCAGGCGTTTCTTCTGGCTGCGCAGGTTGAAGAACAGTTTGCGCTGGGCCTTGGTGGTAGCCACTTTCACGATGCGCCAGTTGCGCAGGATGAACTCGTGGATTTCCGCCTTGATCCAGTGCACGGCAAACGATACCAAACGCACGCCCATCTCAGGGTTGAAGCGCTTTACAGCCTTCATCAGGCCAACGTTGCCTTCCTGGATCAGATCAGCCTGAGCCAGGCCGTAGCCGCTATAGCTACGGGCGATATGTACAACAAAACGCAGGTGGGCGAGCACCATCTGCCGAGCCGCCCCCAAATCCTGCTCATAGTAGAGACTCTCGGCCAGTTCACGCTCCTGCTCAGGCGTCAGCAATGGAATGCTGTTCACCGTATGCACATAGGCTTCCAGGTTTGCACCCGGGACCAGCGCATAGGCAGGTTGCAAAGAAGTGGTCATACGAAACCTCCGACTTACATAACTCGTGCAGTTCAGCACTGCGAAAATTGACCGAGAACCGTAGGACAAGTTCCCTAAACCACTGATACGGTCAATACAATCGAAACCACATTAATCTGACATTAACGATTTCAAACTACTTCGGTGCCAGCTCACGTAAATGCCGCGCCACCGCAATCCACGCACCGATATACCCCAACAATACTGCGCCAAGCAAGAGGCTCAGACCATCGGCGACCGGCACGCCAGCCAAGGCAAAATCGCTGCCGTAGAGTCCGGCCAGCCCGACAACCGCGTCGTTCAGCCAGTCCAGGCCAAACGCCAGCACGCCCCAGGACAGAAACCCGGCACCCAAGCCATAAAGCGCGCCCATGTACAGAAAAGGACGACGCACATAGCTGTCCGTGCCGCCGACCAGTTTAATCACTTCTATCTCGGTGCGACGGTTTTCAATATGAAGACGAATGGTATTACCTATCACCAAAAGTAATGCAGACACCAACAGCACCGTCAGACCGAACACGAAGCGGTCGCCCAGCTTGAGGATCGCCGCCAGGCGCTCTACCCAGACTAGATCAAGTTGCGCCTGTTGCACCTTCGGCATTTCTGCGAGTTTTTGTCGCAGGGCTTCAAGCGCGGGTTTGTCGACTTCATTCGGCGTCACCAGCACCACGCCCGGCAGCGGGTTCTGCGGCAGCTCTTTGAGCGCCTCACCCAGGCCGGACTGCTGCTGGAACTCCTCAAGGGCCTGATCGCGGCTGATGTACTCCGCATCCGCCACGCCCGGCAGGTTCTTGATATCATCGCGCAAGGATTCGCCGTCTTTGGCGCTGGCGTCGATGTTCAAGTAAAGGGAAATCTGCGCCGCGCGTTGCCAGGAGCCGCCCAGGCGTTCCACATTATTAAGCAGCAGCGACAAACCCATTGGCAGGCTCAAGGCCACGGCCATCACCAGGCAGGTAAAAAAGCTGCCGATCGGCTGTTTGCCCAGACGCCGCAGGCTGTCGAGCAGGCTGGCGCGATGGCTTTCGATCCAGGCGCGCAGCAGCGTGCTGAAGTCCGGGCCGTCGTCTTCGTCTTTTTTCTTCTTTTTCGGTTGTGGGTCGGCCGGTTTCGGCGCCACGCGTTCGGACACTTTAGGGCTGCGGGTAGCACTCATACACCGGCCTCCCCGTCACCGATCAGACGGCCGCGCTGCAGGGTGAGCATGCGGTGACGCATGCGCGCGATCAGCGCCAGGTCGTGACTGGCGATCAGCACGCTGGTGCCCAAGCGGTTAATGTCTTCGAAAACACCCATGATCTCGGCCGCCAGACGCGGGTCGAGGTTACCAGTAGGTTCATCCGCCAGCAGCAAGGCCGGGCGGTGGACGATAGCGCGGGCAATGCCGACGCGCTGTTGCTGCCCGGTGGACAGGTCGCCAGGGTACAAGTCGGTCTTGTCCGAGAGCGCCACGCGCTCCAGGGCCGAATCCACCCGCTTGATGATTTCAGCCTTGGACAGCCCAAGAATCTGCAATGGCAGGGCAATGTTGTTGAACACCGTGCGATCAAACAGCAACTGGTGGTTCTGGAACACCACGCCGATCTGGCGGCGCAGAAACGGAATTTGCGCATTGCTGATGGTGGCCAAATCCTGGCCGGCCAGCAGCAGCTTGCCGGTGGTCGGGCGTTCCATGGCCAGCAGCAGGCGCAACAGCGTACTTTTGCCGGCGCCCGAGTGACCGGTTACAAACAAAAACTCGCCGCGACGCACGCGAAAGCTCAGCTCATGCAAGCCCACATGCCCGTTGGCGTAGCGTTTACCGACCTGTTCGAATCGAATCATGAACGCTCCCGCTCGGCGAAAAGTGCCTGTACAAAGGGTTCGGCTTCAAAGGTGCGCAGGTCGTCGATGCCTTCACCGACGCCGATATAACGAATCGGCAACCCGAACTGTTTGGCCAGGGCGAAGATCACGCCGCCCTTGGCCGTGCCGTCGAGCTTAGTCAATGCCAGACCGGTCAGTTGCACCGTCTGGTTGAATTGCTTGGCCTGGCTGATGGCGTTCTGGCCGGTGCCGGCGTCGAGCACCAGCAACACTTCGTGCGGGGCGTCGGCGTCGAGCTTGCTGATCACGCGGCGCACTTTCTTCAACTCTTCCATCAAGTTGTCTTTGGTGTGCAGGCGACCGGCGGTATCGGCGATCAACACGTCAATGTTGCGCGCCTTGGCGGCTTGCACGGCGTCGAAGATCACCGAGGCGGAATCCGCGCCGGTGTGCTGGGCGATCACCGGGATCTTGTTGCGCTCACCCCAGACTTGCAGCTGTTCCACGGCAGCGGCGCGGAAGGTGTCGCCGGCGGCGAGCATGACTTTCTTGCCTTCCAGTTGCAGCTTCTTGGCCAGCTTGCCGATGGTGGTGGTCTTGCCGGCGCCGTTGACGCCAACGACCAGGATCACGAACGGCTTGTTCGGCGTGATCACCAGCGGCGCTTCAACGGGTTTGAGCATGGCGGCCAGTTCGGCCTGCAGGGATTTGTACAGCGCATCGGCGTCGGTCAGCTGTTTGCGCGCGACCTTCTGGGTCAGGCTCTGGATGATCACGGCGGTGGCTTCGACGCCCACGTCGGCGGTCAGCAGGCGGGTTTCGATGTCTTCCAGCAGTTCGTCATCAATGACCTTTTTGCCGAGGAACAGGCTGGCCATGCCTTCGCCGATGCTGGCGCTGGTTTTGCTCAGGCCTTGCTTGAGGCGGGCGAAGAAACCGGTTTTGCTGGTTTCAGCGGGTGCAGCGACGGGCTCTGACGCTGGCTCGACCTCAACAACGGCGGGCGCAGCGATGACCGCAACAGGCGCAGGCTCTACAACGGCTGGCTCTGGCACTTCAATGCTGGCTGGCGGCGCTTGGACTACAACGTCTTCAACCGGCTCAACCACTACCGGAATCGGCGGCGCCACGTGCTCGGCCTGTACATCTTCAACCAACGCCACGGGCTCTTCAGCCACCGGCAACTGCGGCCACGGTTTGTGCTCAGGCTCAGGCTCGGGCTCCGGTTCAAGCACCGGCTGCAATACCGGCTCAGCCAGGGTCAACACGATCGGCGCAGGCGTTTCAGCGACCGGTTCGGCTTCCACTACAGGTTCAAGGATAGGCTCAGGTTGAACCTGCGGCTGTTCGACGACGGTTTCCTGCGGCTTTTTGCGCAGCCATCCGAACAGGCCTTTTTTCTCGCCAGCCGCAGCTGGGCTCTTTTTGTCGTCGTTGGAACCAAACATGGAGGACGGCTATCTCAAAGTGGCGATGCGCCAGGGCGCCTCGGTAAATAAATTCGATGCAGAACAGACTGCTTTAAGGCTCGCTTGTTCATGCGCAACATTTTGTAAGGCGTAAAATAAAGGCCTTAACGAATCGTTTCAATAAAGGACTGAAGCGACAAAATCGGCGAAAAGTAGAAGATCGTCGGAGAAAACCAACGCCATTTCCTACATTCCTACGACCGAATCCGGGACAAGATGACCGCCGCAGTGGCCGTGTCCAAACCGGATCAGTATCCTAGCACCTCCTCGCCCGCCGACGCTAAGACCAAGCGGGCAGCCCAACAGGTTTAAAAACGAATGAATGCTCTAGCCCGCCGCGCTGCAGGCCTGCTGCTCGGCACAGTTTGTCTGCCCCTTTCAGCTTTGGCTGCCGACCCACAACCCACCCATGAATTCACCCTCGATAACGGCCTGAAAGTGGTCGTGCGCGAAGACCATCGCGCGCCGGTGGTGGTTTCCCAGGTCTGGTACAAGGTCGGCTCGAGCTATGAAACCCCGGGCCAAACCGGTTTGTCCCACGCCCTGGAACACATGATGTTCAAGGGCAGCGCCAAAATCGGCCCTGGCGAGGCCTCGCTGATCCTGCGCGACCTCGGCGCCGAAGAAAACGCTTTCACCAGTGACGACTACACCGCCTACTACCAAGTGCTGGCCCGTGATCGCCTGGGCGTCGCCTTCGAGCTGGAAGCCGACCGCATGGCCAGCCTGCGTCTGCCGGCCGACGAGTTCAGCCGCGAAATCGAAGTCATCAAGGAAGAGCGTCGTCTGCGCACCGACGACAACCCGCTGTCCAAGGCCTTTGAACGTTTCAAGGCCATGGCCTACCCGGCCAGCGGCTATCACACGCCGACCATCGGCTGGATGGCTGACCTTGAACGCATGAAAGTTGAAGAACTGCGCCACTGGTACCAGTCCTGGTACGTGCCGAACAACGCCACGCTGGTGGTGGTCGGCGACGTCACCCCGGACGAGGTGAAGACCCTCGCCCAGCGTTACTTCGGCCCGGTCCCCAAGCGTGATGTGCCACCCGCCAAGGTGCCTCTGGAGCTGGCCGAGCCGGGCGAGCGCTTGCTGACGATGCATGTGCAAACCCAACTGCCGAGCGTGATTCTCGGTTTCAATGTGCCCGGCCTGGCCACGGCCGAAGACAAGCGCTCGGTACAAGCCCTGCGCCTGATTTCCGCGCTGCTGGATGGCGGCTACAGCGCGCGTATCTCCGAGCAACTTGAGCGCGGTGAAGAACTTGTTTCCGCCGCGTCCACCAACTACGACGCTTACACCCGTGGCGACAGCCTGTTTACCCTGAGCGCTACGCCAAACCAGCAGAAGAAAAAGACCATTGCCCAAGCCGAGGCTGGCCTGTGGCGCTTGCTGGATGAGTTGAAAGCCAAGCCGCCGACCACCGAGGAACTGGAGCGTATCCGCGCCCAAGTGATAGCCGGCCTGGTTTACCAGCGCGACTCCATCACCAGCCAGGCCACGGCCATTGGCTCGCTGGAAAGCGTTGGCCTGTCCTGGAAGCTGATGGACACCGAGCTGGCCGACCTGCAAAGCGTGACCCCGCAAGACATCCAGAACGCCGCACGCACCTATTTCACCCGCGAACGTCTCAGCGTCGCCCATGTTCTGCCTGAGGAGACCGCTCATGAGTGATCGCAAAAGCAGCCGTCTGATTTTCCCCGGCCTGGTGGTCGTCACCCTGATCGCCGCGGGCGCCGTGTACTTCCTGCGCCCGAGCGAGTCGGTTGCCAGCCCTGCGCTGGAAAAAGCCCAGTCGGGCAACAAACTGCAATCCCTGGCGGAACTGGACGGCAAGGCGCCGACCAACCGCAAGCTCGACGTGCAAACCTGGACCACCGCCGAAGGCGCCAAGGTGCTGTTCGTCGAAGCCCATGAGTTGCCGATGTTCGACATACGCATCCTGTTCGCCGCCGGCAGCAGCCAGGACGGCAACACGCCCGGCGTGGCACTGCTGACCAACGCCATGCTCAATGAAGGCGTGCCGGGCAAGGATGTCAGCCAGATCGCCAGTGGCTTTGAAGGCTTGGGCGCTGACTTTGGCAATGGCGCGTTCCGCGACATGGCGCTGGTCTCCCTGCGCAGCCTCAGCGACAGCGACAAGCGCGATGCAGCGCTGGCGCTGTTCGACGAGGTGATCGGCAAGCCGACCTTCCCCGCCGACTCACTGGCGCGCATCAAGAACCAGATCCTCGCCGGTTTTGAGTACCAGAAACAGAACCCGGCCAAACTGGCCAGCCTGGAGCTGTTCAAGCGCTTGTACGGCGATCACCCTTACGCTCACCCGAGCGAAGGCACCCCTGAAAGCATCCCGGCGATTACCCTGGCGCAATTGCAGGCGTTCCACACCAAGGCGTATGCCGCTGGCAACGCGGTGATCGCGGTTGTAGGCGACCTGACGCGCGCCGAAGCTGAAGCCATGACGGCCAAGGTATCGGCATCGCTGCCCAAAGGCCCGGCGCTGGCGAAGATCGCCCAGCCGACCGAGCCGAAAGCGGGCCTGAGCCATATCGAGTTCCCGTCCAAGCAAACGCACTTGCTGTTCGCGCAAATGGGCATCGACCGCGCAGACCCGGACTACGCAGCCTTGTCCCTGGGCAACCAGATCCTTGGCGGCGGTGGCTTCGGCACCCGTTTGATGAGTGAAGTGCGCGAGAAACGCGGCCTGACCTACGGCGTCTACTCGGGCTTCTCGCCGATGCAAGTGCGCGGCCCGTTCATGATCAACCTGCAGACCCGCGCCGAAATGAGCGGCGGGACGCTGCGCCTGGTGGAAGACGTGCTGGCCGATTACCTGAAGACCGGCCCGACGCAAAAGGAACTGGATGATGCCAAGCGTGAGCTGGCCGGCAGCTTCCCGCTGTCTACCGCGAGCAACGCCGACATCGTCGGGCAGTTGGGCGCCATGGGGTTCTACAACCTGCCGCTGAGCTATCTTGAGGATTTCATGAAACAATCCCAGGCCCTGACCGTAGAGCAGGTCAAGGCTGCCATGAATAAACACTTGAGCGCCGACAAGATGGTCATCGTGACCGCCGGCCCGACGATTGCGCAAAAGCCACTACCGCCCCCCACTGATAAACCCGCCGAGCAGCCGCTCGGGGTTCCGGAGCATTAATGGCCAGTTCATCTCGCCCGAAAAAACCCGTCCACAACGTTCATAACGGTGTGGGCCAGCTGCGCATCATTGGCGGCGAATGGGGCAGCCGCAAGCTGAGCTTCCCCGACGTCGTGGGCCTGCGCCCGACGCCGGACCGTGTGCGTGAAACCCTGTTCAACTGGCTCGCGCCGTACATCGGCGGGGCCAAGGTACTCGACCCGTTCGCGGGCAGCGGCGCGCTGTTCCTCGAAGCCCTGTCCCGTGGCGCAGCCTTGGGCCAGGCGCTGGACGCCAGCAATGTCGCAGTGTCCAGCCTCAAGGAACACTTGGGCACGCTGCGTTGCACCACCGGGCAGGTGCAAACCGCCGACGCGTTGCGCTACCTGGAAACCCAGCCGGCCAGCCAATACGACGTGGTGTTCCTCGACCCGCCGTTCAACCAGAACCTGTTGCCGACCGTGTGTGCGTTGCTGGAAGAACGCCAATGGCTGGCGCCGGATTCGTGGATCTACACTGAAAGCGAGACCGCGCCTTCGACCCTTGGGCTGCCGGGCGCCTGGCGCCTGCACCGGGAGCAGAAGTCCGGCCGAGTGTATTACGCGTTGTGGCACCGCTTTGTCGAAAGCGCCGCCTGATTCATTTGTGACGAGCGGGCTTGTTGTGGCGAGCGGTCTAATTGTGGCAAGCAGGCTTGTTGTGGCGAGCGGGCTTGCCCCGCGTTGGGCTGCGCAGCAGCCCTAATACCTGCAACCGCGCTCTGCCTGAATAAATGCAGCGATCTTGATAGGGCTGCTGCGCAGCCCAACGCGGGGCAAGCCCGCTCGCCACTACAAGCCCGCTCGCCACAGAAAGCCTGCTTGCCACAACCGAGCTCCACCGTCACAGGTACGTGCGTTTGCCCACAGAGAGTTTCATGAAGCCTTCCTCCGACCTGTTCACCCCCGCCTTCGGCCTCGGCAACCCCCATCTGCAAACGCTGTGGGGCCCATTGTGGCGGCCCACTACCCACATCGAACGCCAACGCGAGCGCCTGTGGCTGGACGACGGCGACTTTCTCGACCTTGACTGGCACGGCCCGCACGACGCACAGGCGCCGCTGGTGTTGGTGCTGCATGGGCTGACCGGCTCATCCAACTCGCCTTACGTCGCTGGCCTGCAAAAAGTCCTCGCCGCGCAGGGTTGGGCCAGTGCGGCGTTGAACTGGCGCGGCTGCTCGGGCGAGCCTAACTTGCTGGCGCGCAGCTATCACTCCGGCGCCAGCGAAGACCTGGCGGCAGCGATTGCCCACCTGCGTGCCAAGCGGCCGTTGGCGCCGCTGTACGCGGTGGGTTACTCCCTGGGGGGCAATGTGCTGCTCAAGCATCTCGGGGAAACCGGCGTGGCGTCAGGGCTGCAAGGCGCAGCGGCGGTGTCGGTGCCGTTTCGCCTGGACCAATGCGCAGACCGCATCGGGTTGGGTTTTTCGCGGGTGTATCAAAAGCACTTCATGCGCGAAATGCTCGCGTATATCCGCGTCAAGCAAAGCCGCTTTGTGCAGGATGGTCGGGCTGACGGGCTGAAAACCCTGGAAGGCCTGGGCTCGCTGGAAAAGATGCGCACGTTCTGGGATTTCGACGGGCGGGTAACTGCGCCGCTGCACGGTTTCCTCAGTGCCGAGGACTATTACCGTCGTGCGTCGAGTCGGTACTACCTGGGCGATATCCGCACGCCAACCCTGATTATCCAGGCTGCGGATGACCCGTTTGTATTCGCCCACAGCTTGCCCGAGGCGAGTGAGTTGTCGGAGTGCACCGAGTTTGAGTTACTGGCGAAAGGTGGGCATGTGGGGTTTGTGGACGGTTCGCTGAAGCGGCCAAGCTATTACCTGGAGCGCCGAATTCCCCAATGGCTGCTGACACAACACAGTTAAAACTGTGGGAGCTGCGGTGCGACGATTCGACTTGCCTGCGATGAGGGAGTGTCAGCTACCTTTTTTGGGGCTGACACACCGCTATCGCAGGCAAGTCGAATCGTCGCACCGCAGCTCCCACAGTTGGATTGGGTTTACACAGCAGACGAATCAGTCACCCGTCGCAATCTGCCGATCGGGATCAGTAATCCACTCACTCCACGACCCTGCATACAACTTGCCCAACGGGTAACCCGCCAAACTCAAGGCAAACAGGTTATGACACGCCGTCACGCCCGAGCCGCAGTAAGCCACCAACTCATCCGGCGAACGCCCCTGCAATTGCGCGGCAAACCGCTGCTTTAGCTGCTCCGGCGGCAGAAAACGCCCGTCACTGCCAAGGTTTTCATTGAACGCTGCGCATTGCGCACCGGGAATGTGCCCGGCGACCGGGTCGATGGGTTCCACGTCGCCACGAAAGCGCGCTTGGGCACGGGCATCGATCAGCGTCAGGCCAGGCTGGCCGAGACGTTTTTGCAAATGCTCGGCGTCCAGCAGTAGGTGATTGTCCGGCGTACCGGAAAAAGTCCCCGGCTCGATCACCGGTGCATCCAGGCTCAGAGGGAAACCGGCCGAGTGCCAGGCCTTGAGGCCACCGTCCAGAATAAACACGCCATCTCGCTTGCCCAGCCAGGCGAGCAACCACCACGCCCGGGCGGCATAGGCGCCTGGGCCGTCGTCGTACAGCACCACGTCGGTGTCGGCATTGATGCCCCACGCGCGCAACTGTCGAACCAGGGTATCGGCCGCCGGCAACGGGTGACGGCCGGTCACGCTTTTGGTCACCGGGCCACTGAGGTGGCGTTCCAAATCAGCGTATTGCGCACCTTCGATATGCCCTTCGGCATAACTGCAGCGCCCGTAATCCGGGTCTTCCAGGGCAAAACGGCAATCCAGGGTCACCAGCCCTCCGGCCTTCTGGCGCTCGGCCAGTTGCTGGGGGCTGATCAGTTGGGCAAGCGGCATGACGGACTCCTGTGAACAGATTCGAGAAAGGTCCTACTTCACTTCTTCCAGTGCCTGATTCAACGGCACATAAAACTCTTTGAACAAGGCGTCTACCGCCTCTTTCGCCTGGGGCGTGACAAACCCCGCCTCCAGCAACAGCACCTGATACACCCCGCGCTTGATTGCTTCGGCGCTCAAGTGGGCGGAATTTTCATTGGTGGTGCACAGGAAACGCACCCAGGAGGTGAGGATGATCCAGGCATTGAGCGTCAGGGCCTCAGTTTGCACCGGGTCCATATTGAGGATGCCGGCGTCGACAAACCCTTGGTAAATCGCAGCGGCTTGACTCAGGCAGCGCTGAGAGAAGCGCCGGTAGCTGGTGGCCAATTCCGGGTCACTGTCCAGCATGTGTTCGAGGTCGCGGTGCAGGAAACGGTAACGCCACATGCCCGCCAGCACGGCTTGCAGGTAAAAGCGTTTGTCTTCGACCGTGACGGCTCGGCCCTCGGGCGGGCGCAGGAAGCTGTCTACCAGGGCTTCGTACTCACGAAACAGCACGGCGATAATCGCCTGCTTGTTGGGGAAGTGGTAGTACAGGTTGCCCGGGGAAATTTCCATGTGAGCGGCAATATGGTTGGTGCTGACACTGCGCTCGCCCTGCTGGTTAAACAGCTCCAGGCTGGTTTGCACAATGCGTTCGCTGGTCTTAATTCGTGGCGCCATAGGGGATCAGCTTCCATACACGTGATGAAGCATCTTACGGTCTATCCTCAACGGGATGAATCCGCAGGTTGATGCAACGACATTTGACAACTTAGAGCAATAACTCTAAAAATCCAGGCAGACCTATAACAATCGGGAACTGCGCCATGCCTGCCAACGTCGCCTATCTGCACGATCCCCAGGCGCTGGACGAACTCCAACACCTGTTCGACGCCCAACGCCGCGCCTATGCCGCCAACCCGATGCCACCGGCTGCGCAACGTCAACAATGGCTCAAAGCCTTGCGCGACCTGCTCAGCGACGAACGTCAGTCGTTAATAGACGCGATCAGCAGTGACTTCAGCAACCGCAGCGCAGATGAAACCCTGTTCGCCGAACTTATGCCCAGTCTGCACAGCATTCACTATGCCAGCAAACACCTCAAAGGCTGGATGAAACCTTCCCGGCGGGCGGTGGGCATTGCGTTTCAGCCGGCGTCGGCCAAAGTCATTTATCAGCCATTGGGCGTGGTCGGCGTGATCGTGCCGTGGAACTACCCGTTGTATTTGGCCATTGGCCCGCTGGTGGGCGCCCTCGCTGCCGGTAACCGGGTAATGCTCAAGCTCAGCGAATCCACGCCCGCGACCGGTAAACTGCTCAAGGCGCTGCTGGCGAAAGTCTTCCCCGAGGACCTGGTGTGCGTGGTGCTCGGCGAAGCCGATATGGGCGTTGCATTCTCCAGTTTACGTTTCGATCACCTGCTGTTCACCGGCGCCACCAGCATCGGCAAGCACGTGATGCGCGCCGCCGCCGAAAACCTGACCCCCGTCACGCTGGAACTGGGCGGCAAATCGCCGGCCATCGTTTCCGCCGACGTGCCGCTCAAGGACGCTGCCGAGCGCATCGCTTTCGGTAAAGCCCTGAACGCCGGGCAAACCTGTGTGGCGCCGGACTACGTGCTGGTGCCGGAAGATCGCGTTGAAGGTTTCGTCGAGGCTTACACCACCGCCGTGCGCGGGTTTTATCCCACGCTCGTCGACAACCCGGACTACACCGCCATCATCAATGAACGGCAACTGGCCAGGCTCAATGCCTACATCAAGGACGCCACGGACAAAGGCGCCACCCTCATTCCCCTCTACGAGCAAAGCCAGGCAAGGCGCATGGCTCACAGCCTGTTGCTGAACGTCAGCGATGAGATGACGGTGATGCAGGACGAAATTTTCGGTCCGGTGCTGCCGATAGTGCCTTATCGCGGCATTGACCAGGCGTTTGCCTACATCAACGCACGGCCGCGCCCACTGGCCCTGTACTACTTCGGCTACAACAAGCGTGAACAGAACCGCGTACTTCACGAAACCCATTCCGGCGGCGTGTGCCTGAACGACACGTTGCTGCACGTGGCTCAGGACGACATGCCGTTTGGCGGCATCGGCCCGTCGGGCATGGGCCATTACCACGGCCATGAAGGGTTTCTGACGTTCAGCAAGGCCAAGGGTGTGTTGGTCAAGCAACGCCTGAACGCGGCGAAATTGATTTACCCGCCCTACGGTAAATCCATCCAGAAGCTGATCCAGACGTTGTTTATCCGCTGATAGCGCCACTCACGGGACCCAAACAATGAACCCCAGCCTGACTGACTCACCTGCGCTGTCGCGGCGCGGCGTTTTGAAAATCGGCCTGTGCGCCAGCGCGTTCCTGGCCACCGCCGGGCTGGGCGCGAGCCTCAGTGGCTGCTCCAGCAGCACGCCGGCCACTGGTTTTGCCATGTTGCGCAGCAGTGACTTGCCGTTTTTACGCGCGGTGATCCCGGTACTGCTCGAAGGTGCGGCCAGCGTCGAGGAGGTGGTTGCCGGCATCGAAGACACCCTGAAAAAGCTCGACTACAGCCTGCAGCACCTGTCGCCAGAGATGTTCAAGCTCACCCAGCAGTTGTTTGACGTGCTGGGCATGGGCATCACCCGAGGCCCGTTGACCGGTATCTGGGGCAGCTGGGAAAACGCCAGCGCCGAGCAGATCCGCAGCTTCCTGCACCGCTGGGAAAACAGCTACCTGAACCTGCTGCGCATGGGCCAGGGCTCGCTGCTCAAGCTGGTGATCATGGCCTGGTACTTCCGGCCTGCGGCGTGGGTGCATTGCGGCTACCCCGGCCCACCAAAGATCTAGCCCTGATACCCCAATTCACTGTGGGAGCTGGCTTGCCTGCGATCGCGGTATATCAGCAAAGAATGTGTCGGCAGGCAGACCGCTATCGCAGGCAAGCCAGCTCCCACAGTGACTGCAACTTCGTATAAAAATAAGAGAGCAACCCCATGCCCGTACCCGATCTGTTCCGCGACGGCCTGGCCCGTGGCTGGAAAACCCACAACGGCGCCGCCCTCGGCGGCGACCTGACCCTGGAAGCCGACGTGGCGATCATCGGCAGCGGCGCTGGTGGCGGTACCACAGCGGAAATCCTCAGCGCCGCTGGCTACAAGGTGTTGCTGATCGAAGAAGGCCCGCTCAAGACCAGCAGCGATTTCAAGCTGCTTGAAGACGAGGCCTACGCCAGCCTGTACCAGGAAGGCATCGGCCGCATGAGCAAGGACGGCGCGATCACTATCCTGCAGGGCCGGGCGGTGGGCGGCACCACGCTGATCAACTGGACGTCCAGTTTCCGCACGCCCGACGCTACCCTCGCCCACTGGGCCAGCGAATACGCGGTGAAGGGCCACAGCAGCCTGGAGATGGCGCCTTGGTTCGAGAAAATGGAACAGCGCCTGGGCATCGCGCCCTGGGCCATCCCACCCAACGCCAACAATGATGTGATCCGCAAAGGCTGCGAAAAACTCGGCTACAGCTGGCACGTGATCCCGCGCAATGTACGCGGCTGTTTCAACCTGGGGTATTGCGGCATGGGCTGCCCGGTCAATGCCAAGCAGTCGATGCTGGTGACCACTATTCCATCGGCCCTGGAAAACGGCGGCGAACTGCTCTACCTGGCCCGCGCCGAACGCCTCAACTACAGCGGCGACACCATCAGCAGCCTCCACTGCGTGGCGATGGACGAGCGTTGCGTGGCACCCACGGGGCGCAACATTACGGTCAAGGCCAAGCATTACGTACTGTCGGGTGGCGGCATCAACAGCCCGGCACTGCTGATGCGCTCGGACGCGCCCGACCCGCATTCACGGCTCGGCAAGCGTACCTTTCTGCACCTGGTGAATTTCTCCGCAGGGCTGTTCGACGAGGTGATCAACCCGTTCTATGGCGCGCCTCAGTCGATTTATTCCGACCACTTCCAATGGCTGGATGGCACCACCGGCAAAATGTCTTACAAGCTGGAGGCGCCGCCCCTGCACCCGGGCTTGGCAAGTACGTTGTTCGGCGGCTACGGCACGCAAAACGCGCTGGACATGCGCCAACTGCCTCACACCCACGCCATGCTCGCATTGCTGCGCGACGGGTTTCACCCCGACAGCCCCGGCGGCACCGTGGAGTTGCGCGGGGACGGCACGCCGGTGCTGGATTATCAGGTATCGGCTTATGCCTGGGACGGCCTGCGCCGGGCCTTTCATACCATGGCCGAGATTCAGTTCGCGGCAGGCGCCAAGTCGGTCAAGCCACTGCACCACGATGCGCGCTACGTGACCACGCTGGCCGAAGCCAAAAGCATGATTGACGGGCTGAGCCTGGAACTGCATCGCACCACGCTGGGCAGCGCCCATGTGATGGGCGGTTGTGCCATGGGCGAAGACCCGAAACATGCAGTCGCCGACAGCCTCGGGCGACATCACCAACTGCGCAACCTGTCGATCCACGATGGCTCGCTATTCCCCACCAGCATTGGGGCTAACCCGCAATTGTCGGTCTACGGTTTGACTGCGCAACTGGCGAGCGCATTGGCCGAACGTCTGAAAACAGCGTGAAAAAACACGCTATTCGCGGTGTCTATTCGGCTTTCTTATGCATAAGTTGACTTGGCCGACCGGGACGGCTGCGATACCATCCGGTTCCCCAACGGACTCCGCCAGGACGACGCGATGAACCGAGTGTTGTACCCAGGTACTTTCGACCCGATTACCAAAGGCCATGGCGATCTGGTCGAACGCGCCTCGCGCTTGTTCGACCATGTGATCATCGCGGTCGCGGCCAGCCCCAAGAAAAACCCGCTGTTTCCCCTGGAACAGCGCGTGGAGTTGGCGCAGGAAGTCACCAAACACTTGCCCAATGTGGAAGTGATGGGCTTCTCGACCCTGCTGGCGCATTTTGCCAAAGAGCAGAATGCCAACGTGTTCCTGCGCGGCCTGCGCGCCGTGTCGGATTTCGAATACGAATTCCAGCTGGCCAACATGAACCGCCAACTGGCGCCGGAGGTGGAAAGCCTGTTCCTCACGCCGTCGGAACGTTATTCGTTCATTTCCTCGACGTTGGTCCGTGAAATCGCCGCTTTGGGCGGGGATATCACCAAGTTCGTGCACCCAGCTGTGGCTGATGCGCTGACGCTGCGCTTCAAGAAGTAGAGGCTTGTTGTGGCGAGCGGGCTTGCCCCGCGTTGGGGCGCGCAGCGGCCCTGAAACCAGGCGGCACGGTTCAGGCTGAAACTATGCGGTGTCTTTACTGGGGCCGCTTCGCAGCCCAATGCGGGGCAAGCCCGCTCGCCACAACAAGCCCGCCCACCACACCAAGCTTGCTGGCCACAGGTCAGACCTGCTCGCACTGCGGGCGCCAATACGGCACAATTGCGCGCATTAGTTTTCAGATGCCTTGGCTGACAGCCCTGGCAGGAGTTTCCATGTCCCTGATCATCACCGACGATTGCATCAATTGCGACGTCTGCGAACCCGAGTGCCCGAACGCCGCGATCTCCCAGGGTGAGGAGATCTACGTGATCGACCCCAACCTGTGCACCCAGTGTGTCGGCCACTACGACGAGCCGCAGTGCCAACAAGTGTGCCCGGTGGATTGCATTCCGCTGGATGAAGCGCATCCGGAATCGGAAGAGCAGTTGATGGAGAAGTACCGGAAGATTACCGGTAAGGCTTGAGGCTTTTTATTGCCTTCAGGGCCTCATCGCAGGCAAGCCAGCTCCCACATTTAGAAATGTGAATACATTCAAAGGTGGGAGCTGGCTTGCCTGCGATGGCGATATCAACCATCACACCGTCATCAGCTCTGGCACCTTGGGCAAAACACACTCGCGCGCTGCCCCAACACCACATTGCGCAATTCTGTCCCGCAGACCTTGCACGCCTCACCGCCCCGGCCATACACATACAATTCCTGCTGGAAATACCCTGGCTGCCCGTCGCCGCCGATAAAATCCCGCAATGTCGTACCGCCACGCTCGATGGCCGCCGCCAGCACGCGCTTGATCTCGATCGCCAGCTTCAAATAACGCCCACGGGAAATGCCGCCGGCGGGCCGACGCGGATCAATCCCCGCCGCAAACAACGCTTCCGTCGCATAAATATTGCCCACGCCCACCACCACCGCGTTGTCCATGATGAACGGCTTCACCGCCATCGAACGCCCGCGGGACAGCTTGAACAGGCGCTCGCCATCAAACAGGTCGGTCAACGGCTCCGGCCCCAGGCGAATCAGCAGTTCGTGGTTGTGCGGGTCCTGGCTCCAGAGCATCGCGCCAAAACGCCGCGGGTCGGTGTAACGCAGGGCCAGGCCCGACTCCAACTCAATGTCCACATGCTCATGCTTGAGCGCCGGCAAACCGGCTTCCACCAAACGCAAATTGCCGGACATGCCCAAATGGCTGATCAAGGTGCCCACTTCGGCGTTGATCAGCAGGTACTTGGCTCGCCGCTCCACTTGCACGATGCGCTGCCCGGACAGGCGCACATCGAGGTCTTCGGGGATCGGCCAGCGCAAGCGCCGCTCACGCACCACCACGCGGCTGACGCGCTGGCCTTCAAGGTGCGGTGCAATGCCCCGCCGGGTGGTTTCGACTTCTGGTAACTCGGGCATGCATACCTCTTGCAGAAAGGGTCAGTTCGCGCCCAGTTCGCGGATCGACAACTTCATGCTTTCGAAGTCGTAGTCCGACAGGCCCACGTAATCCAGCACCAGATGGCCGATGGCGTTCCACTCATGGTCCACCGCCTGGTTGCCCAGCACGCGATACGACGAGCAAATATGCTCGGCCATTTTCAGGATCGCCAGCAGGTTTTTAAGCTGTGGATTGCGCGTGGACTCATCGCTGAACACCGCCAGGGCGTTGTGGTGATTGGCGATAGCGTCGGTCACGTGCTCCGGCAAGCGCCAGGACTTGGCGGTGTAATAGCCGACCACGGCATGGTTGGTGTGAAACGCGTTGTTCTCGGTATCGACCACACGGCAATCCGGGCCAGCGTTGGCGTACGCCTCTTCCAGCACGGCCATGTAATTGGGGAAGCGCTTGAGCATCAGCGGCACGCCGCAATCGTGGAACAGGCCCAGCGCATAGGCTTCGTCGACAGCTTGGGAGCCGGTGCGCTTGGCGACGGTCAGGCAGGTCATGGCCACATCCTGGGCGGTGTCCCAGAAACGGTTGAGGGTGACGATAGTGTCGTCGCTCATCTCGCCCCTGATCGACAGCGCGTTGATCAGGTTGATGATCGAACGGCTGCCCAGCAGGTTCACCGCGCGCTGGATCGAGGCAATCTTGTTGCTCAGGCCGAAATACGACGAGTTGACGATTTTCAGCAAGGCACCGGACAGGCCCGGGTCCTGGGAGATCAGCCGCGCGATCACTTCCAGGTCCGGGTCGGGCATGTATTGCTCCATCTGCAAATCCACCATGATTTGCGGTTGGGGCGGCACGCTGATGCCCTGCAGGACCTGCTGGATCTGCTCGGGAGAAAGCTCTTGGGACATAAGTACACACTCTGGGCTAGGCGCGGATTCTAACCTCTATGGGAACCTGACCGACACCTCAAAAACCTGATCCGACACGCGATCAAATGTGGGAGCGGGCTTGTATGGGAGCTGGCTTGCCTGCGATAGCATCACCTCGGTTCCTTCACATACCGAGTCGCCTGCATCGCGGGCAAGCCAGGCTCCCACAGGGGCATCACAGCCCACATGTCCGGCGGCGCCACGGTTTCCTGCACAACACGGTATACTCCCGCTCTTTTTTCCGGAGCGACGTCATGTCCCTGCCAAGCCTGCGTCTCAAAGCCAACGCCGATCGTCGTTTGCGCAACGGCCACCTGTGGGTCTACAGCAACGAAATCGACGTGGCCGCCACCCCACTTCACGGCTTCCAGGCAGGCGACCAGGCCATCCTGGAAGCGGCCGGCGGCAAGACCCTGGGCATCGTGGCCATGAGCCCGAACAACCTGATCTGTGCGCGCCTGCTGTCGCGCGACATCAAGCTGCCTTTGGACAAATCGCTGCTGGTGCACCGCATCAACGTCGCCCTGTCCCTGCGTGACCGCCTGTTCGACAAGCCGTTCTACCGCCTGGTCTACGGCGACTCCGACCTGTTGCCAGGCCTGGTAGTCGACCGTTTCGGCGACATCCTGGTGGTACAGATCGCCTCGGCGACCATGGAAGCGCACAAGGAAGACGTGATCGCCGCGCTGACCCAAGTGCTCAAGCCGAGCGGCATTCTGTTCAAGAACGACTCCGCCGCGCGCGACGCCGAAGGCCTCAACCGCTACGTCGAAACCGTGTTCGGCCTGGTGCCGGAGTGGGTTGCGCTGGAAGAAAACGGCGTGAAATTCGAAGCCCCGGTGATTCAGGGCCAGAAAACCGGCTGGTTCTACGACCACCGCATGAACCGCGCGCGCCTGGCCCCGTATGCCAAAGGCAAACGCGTGCTCGACCTGTACAGCTACATCGGCGGCTGGGGCGTACAGGCTGCAGCCTTCGGCGCCAGTGAAGTGTTCTGCGTCGACGCTTCGGCCTTCGCCCTTGACGGTGTGGAGCGCAACGCGGCACTGAACGGTGTTGCCGAGAAGATGACCTGCATCGAAGGCGACGTGTTCGAAGCCCTGAAGGAACTGAAAGCCAGCGAAGAGCGTTTCGACGTGATCGTCGCCGACCCACCGGCCTTCATCAAACGCAAAAAAGACATGAAAAACGGCGAAGGCGCCTACCGCCGCCTGAACGAGCAAGCCATGCGCCTGCTCAGCAAAGACGGCATCCTCTTCAGCGCTTCGTGCTCCATGCACCTGCCGGAAGACGACCTGCAAAACATCCTGCTGACCAGCGCACGTCACCTGGATCGCAATATCCAGATGCTCGAACGCGGCGGCCAGGGACCGGATCACCCGGTGCACCCGGCGATTGCCGAGACGCGCTACATCAAAAGCATCACGTGCCGGTTGTTGCCTAATAGCTAAGGCCAGCACAGCGCTTTGACCCACCATAAATCAAGTGTGGGAGCTGGCTTGCCTGCGATGGCGGAGGATCAGTCAATAGATGCATTGGCTGATACACCGCTATCGCAGGCAAGCCAGCTCCCACATTTTGATTGAATTCCATTTTTTGCAGACTAGTATCGGTTTCTGGAATTACTCCGGAAAACAAAAACAATGTCTGGGCCGTACCTCTCCCGCTTCATCCTCATCACCTGCATCTCCCTGATCAGCTTCTTCCCGATCAATATCCTGCTGCCCTCATTCCCCGCCCTGGCTGCACGGTTCGACACCCCAACTGCCGATATTGCGCTGTCCATCAGCCTGTTCACGCTGGTCTTCTCGGTCTCTCAGCTAATCGCCGGCCCGCTGTCGGATAAGTGGGGTCGCAAAGAAGTCCTGATCGGCTGCATCACACTGTCGATCCTCGGAGCTATCGGTTGCGCACTGGCTTCGGGCTACCTGACCTTCCTGCTGTTTCGCGGCGTGCAGGCCATGGGCTGTGGCTTCTTTGTGCTCGGCCACGCGCTGGTAGAGGATCTATTCGAAGAACGAGACCGCGCCCGCGTGCGCCTCTATTACATGACCCTGAGCGGTTCGTTTGTGGCGCTGTCACCGCTGATTGGCTCCTGGCTGCAAACTACCTTCGACTGGCAAGGCAGCTTCTACGGCTTTGCGCTGATGGCACTGGGGATGCTGATCCATGCGTTCTGCATTCTGCCGTCCAAATCCGCCAGCCCGTATCGGGCGCCGGTGTCGATCTTCGGCACGCTCAAGGCCGTCGCACGCAATCGAGACTTTCTGCGCTACTGGTGGATCGCCGCGCTGGTGTTTGCCTGTTACTTCGCGCTGATCAGCGTGACACCGATGATTTTCATGGATGCCTTTAAGCTCTCCGAATACCAGTACGCCTTGGTGCTGATGGTGTACGGCGCGGCGTACCTGCTCGGCGGCGTGGCAGCCTCGTACTTGCAAAAACACATCTCGCTGTCCCGCCAGATCAACCTCGGCCTCGGCTTGCTTCTCGTTGCCGGCGTGCTGTTGACGCTGATCATCAGCTTCGAGGCCATCACCACCGTGACCCTGCTGGTCCCGATGCTGATCAGCGCCCTGGCCGTCACGCTGGTTAGACCTGCCGCGATTTCTGCGGCCATGTTGCTGTTCTCAAACAGCGCGGGCACGGCGGCATCGGCTGGCAACAGCATCATGTTTCTCACCGCAGCCGTCAGCAGCGCCGCGCTGGCGCAGGCTGGCAGCCATATGTTGATGACTATTGCCATCAGCTTCATCGCTTTCAGCTTATGGGGTTGGCTGACAAATTCGCGGGTCAGCCGTTGATGCCCCGCCACACGTCCCGTAACCGCTAACTTCACACTGGCGGCCATTCCCTCCCGCCGCCAGCGGTGTAGAATCGACGCTATTCATCGCCAGTCATCCCCCGGCGGGTTTATGAGCTCAAGGCCCAAGCACGCGGCGATCCCGCGACGCGAGTGGCAACTTTTGGACACACGGCCATTTTTCGGGTGTTCCAGACGTCAATAGAAGCTCACTCCCTTTGATACCGATTAGCCGCCCGGAGTGCTCCAATGCCTGATTACCGCTCGAAAACATCCACCCATGGCCGCAACATGGCCGGCGCGCGCGCACTGTGGCGTGCCACGGGGATGAAAGATGACGACTTCAAGAAGCCGATCATCGCGATTGCCAACTCGTTTACCCAGTTCGTACCCGGCCACGTCCACCTCAAGGACCTGGGCCAACTGGTCGCCCGCGAGATCGAACGCGCCGGCGGTGTAGCCAAGGAATTCAACACCATTGCCGTGGATGACGGCATCGCCATGGGCCATGACGGCATGCTGTATTCCCTGCCGAGCCGCGAGATCATCGCCGACTCCGTGGAATACATGGTCAACGCCCACTGCGCCGACGCTATCGTGTGCATCTCCAACTGCGACAAGATCACCCCCGGCATGCTGATGGCCGCCCTGCGCCTGAACGTCCCGGTGATCTTCGTGTCCGGCGGCCCGATGGAAGCCGGCAAGACCAAGCTGGCCTCACACGGCCTGGACCTGGTCGACGCCATGGTCATCGCCGCCGATTCCAGCGCCTCTGACGAGAAGGTCGCGGAATACGAGCGCAGCGCCTGCCCGACCTGCGGTTCGTGCTCCGGCATGTTCACCGCCAACTCGATGAACTGCCTGGTCGAAGCCCTGGGCCTGGCCTTGCCTGGCAACGGTTCCACGCTGGCCACCCACAGCGACCGCGAGCAGCTGTTCCTGCAGGCTGGCCGCACCATCGTCGAGCTGTGCAAGCGCTACTACCACGACAACGATGAGTCGGTGTTGCCGCGCAACATCGCCAACTTCAAGGCGTTCGAAAACGCCATGACGCTGGACATCGCCATGGGCGGCTCCACCAACACCATCCTGCACTTGCTGGCCGCCGCGCAAGAAGCCGAGATCGACTTCGACCTTCGCGACATCGACCGCCTGTCCCGTCACGTGCCGCAACTGTGCAAAGTCGCGCCGAACATCCAGAAGTACCACATGGAAGACGTGCACCGCGCCGGCGGGATCCTCTCGATCCTGGGTTCCCTGGCCCGTGGCGGCCTGTTGCACACCGACCTGCCGACCGTGCACAGCAAGACCCTCGCCGAAGGCATCGCCAAGTGGGACATCACCCAGACTGACGACGAAGCCGTGCACACCTTCTTCAAGGCCGGCCCGGCGGGCATCCCGACGCAAACCGCGTTCAGCCAGTCGACCCGCTATGAAACACTGGATGACGACCGTGAAAACGGCTGCATCCGCAGTGTCGAGCACGCCTACTCGCAAGAAGGCGGCCTGGCCGTGCTGTACGGCAACATCGCGCTGGATGGCTGCGTGGTGAAAACCGCCGGTGTGGATGAATCCATCCACGTCTTCGAAGGTCGCGCCAGAATCTACGAAAGCCAGGACAGCTCGGTGCGCGGCATCCTCGCCGACGAAGTCAAAGAAGGCGACATCGTGATTATCCGCTACGAAGGCCCCAAAGGCGGCCCGGGTATGCAGGAGATGCTCTACCCGACGTCCTACCTGAAGTCCAAAGGCCTGGGCAAAGCCTGCGCCTTGCTCACCGATGGCCGCTTCTCCGGCGGCACCTCGGGCCTGTCCATCGGCCACGCTTCGCCGGAAGCCGCTGCCGGCGGCGCGATTGGCCTGGTGCAGGATGGCGACAAGGTGCTGATCGACATTCCGAACCGCTCGATCAACCTGTTGATCAGCGACGAAGAACTGGCGGCACGCCGGGTTGAGCAAGACAAGAAAGGCTGGAAACCGGTTGAAAAGCGTCCGCGCAAAGTGACGACCGCGTTGAAAGCCTATGCCCTGCTGGCCACCAGTGCCGACAAGGGTGCGGTGCGTAACAAGGCGATGCTCGACGGCCTGTAAGCCTCGCCCATAAAAATGCCCCGCCAAGTGCGGGGCATTTTTTGCCTGATAAACCTCCATCAAACAATGCAGATCAACTGTGGGAGCTGGCTTGCCTGCGATAGCGGTGTGTCAGCTTGCATCTATAAAAACTGATACACCGCCATCGCGGGCAAGCCAGCTCCCACACTGACCGTACTTCGACTTAAAACTCTTTACTGGATGTCCTCAGGCTTGACGATCACCCAGTTCTTGTCCGCCGTCACCGGTAAACCTTCTTTAGCCTGCGCAGCCGCATGCTTGGCCATCATGCCGTTCAACTGGGTCATGTACTTGTCCTTGCGGTTGACCCACAAGTGAATGCCACCCTTGGCCACGTCCACATCGTGGAACAGCATGTAGCCATCGCTGGTCGGCGTATCGCCGCCCACGATCACCGGTTTTTTCCATTCGTCGATGTAGGTGAGGATCGCCGCGTGCTTGCCGGCCATCCAGGTCGCGGGGGTCCATAGGTACGGGGTCAGCTCCAGACCGAGGTTGGCCTTCTCGTCGTACTTGCCGGCGGTAATCTGCTTACGCGCGGTGGTCAGCTCCCCGGTCTTGCGGTCCTTGAGCAACGTGCTCACGCCGATGACGTTCTGGGGTTTAACGTTGTAGCCGTACTTCGGATCAGCCGCGACCATGCGCACCAGTTCCTCCGACGCGGCGGTCATCACGTACACCTCGATGCCGTTTTCCATCAGCTTGTTGTACAACTCGGCCTGGCCGGTGAAGACTTTTGGCGGCTGCACCTCGGACTTCTTCACCACGTCGCCTTCAAAGTAGGTGACGGGGACCGGTTTGCCGGACGCCATCAACTCATCCACCTGGACCTTGAGTTCCTTGAGGGTGAAGCCGGAAAAAATCTGCGCAACCCACGGGTAGCAGACCATGTCGTCGACTTCACAGAGGCGGTAGTAATAGCTGAACAGGCTTTCCTTGTGGTCGGCAGTGTCTTTGAACGGCATCAGCTTCAGGGAAGGGTCCATGCTGTCGCGGGTGATCAGGCCCTTGTTTTCCATGTACGGCAGCAAGGACTCTTCGAGGTCGTAGCGGTAGCTGGTGTTGTCCATGTCGAACACCGCGAAATTACCCTTGTTGGCGTTGGCGGCGATCATCTTGTTCAGTTGCTCGGCGGCAGGCGCCGGCCAGTGCTTCAACTCGGTGGCGGCAAAGGCTTGGCTGGCAAGGCCGAGGCAAAAAGCGGCGGCAAGCAACGTGGGCGCGAACTTCATAAGCGTTTTCTCCCTGAGTGAAAGACATCGACGCTAACAAACTCTTGTGACAATTCCCAAGTCGAGCACGACGGTGCGCGTTCTGATCCCGCCACAGCCATACACCTGAGCGTCAAACGCTTATTCCAAAAACGACAGTCACCATTCCATATCGGTATTAAATCAATATATTTCAAGCTGTTAGCATTTTCGGTTCGCAATCGCAGGCTCACGCGATTGGCAGCACTCTCAACGGAGCTTCAATGAATCTGCCCCTGATTCTCAACGTACTGGTGTTCGTGGCCCTGTTGCTGGGCCTGGCACAAACCCGCCGCACAAACTGGAGCCTGGCCAAGAAGGTCCTGTTCGCGCTCGCCCTGGGCGTGATATTCGGCACGGTGCTGCACACGATTTACGGCGACGGCAACCCGGTGCTCAAAGCCTCGATTGGCTGGTTCGACCTGGTCGGCAACGGCTATGTGCAGTTGCTGCAAATGATCGTGATACCGCTGGTATTCGCCTCGATCCTCAGTGCCGTGGCGCGTCTGCATAACGCCTCGTCACTGGGCAAGATCAGCTTCCTGACCATTGGCACGTTGCTGTTTACCACCGCGATTGCGGCGCTGATCGGCATCGGCCTGACCAACCTGTTCGGCCTCACCGCCGAAGGTTTGGTGGCCGGCACTCAGGAAATGGCGCGCCTGCAAGTGATCCAGAGTGATTACGCAGGCAAGGTCGCCGACCTGAATATCCCGCAACTGCTGTTGTCGTTTGTGCCGGCCAACCCGTTTGCCGACCTGGCTCGGGCCAAGCCGACCTCGATCATCAGCGTGGTGATTTTCGCCGCCTTCCTGGGGGTTGCCGCGCTGCAACTGCTCAAGGATGACGTGGAAAAAGGCCAGAAAGTGCTCAACGCCATCGACACCTTGCAAGCCTGGGTGATGCGGCTGGTGCGCCTGGTGATGAAGCTGACGCCGTATGGCGTTTTGGCGCTGATGACGAAAGTGGTCGCCGGCTCCAACCTGCAAGACATCATCAAGCTCGGTAGTTTTGTGGTGGTGTCGTACCTGGCGCTGGGCCTGATGTTTGTGGTGCACGGCCTGCTGCTGTCGCTGGCCGGGATCAACCCGCTGCGGTTCTTCCGAAAGGTGTGGCCGGTGCTGACCTTTGCGTTCACCAGCCGCTCCAGCGCGGCGGCGATTCCGCTGAGCATCGAAGCGCAGACGCGCCGTCTGGGCATTCCGCAATCCATCGCCGGGTTCGCCGCTTCGTTCGGCGCGACCATCGGCCAGAACGGTTGCGCCGGGCTTTACCCTGCGATGTTGGCGGTGATGGTGGCGCCGACCGTCGGCATCAACCCGCTGGACCCGCTGTGGATCGCGACGCTGGTGGCGATTGTGACCTTGAGTTCGGCCGGTGTGGCGGGCGTGGGCGGTGGTGCAACGTTTGCTGCGCTGATCGTGCTGCCGGCCATGGGCTTGCCGGTGTCACTGGTGGCGCTGCTGATTTCCGTGGAGCCGCTGATTGATATGGGCCGCACGGCGCTGAACGTGAACGGTTCGATGACGGCTGGGGCGATTACCAGCCAGGTTATGGGGCAGACGGATAAAGCGTTGCTGGATGCCGATGAGCATGCCGAATTAGCGCAAGCCTGACAGATCGCTATCGCGGGCAAGCCAGCTCCCACAGTTGACCGAGTTTTTCTGAAGAAACCGGATCAACCTGTGGGAGCTGGCTTGCCTGCGATGCTCTTAGGCCTTTTCCCAAACCTCAAAGTTGTACGCCGGCTTATCGCCCTCAGCCGGGTTTTCAACATTCGACACCAGATTCCACTGGTTCAAATCAAACGCCGGAAACCACGCATCCCCCTCAGGGCTCAACGCCACCCGCGTCAAATACAGGCGATCCGCCTGCTCCAGCCCCTGCGCATACAACTGCGCACCGCCGATCAGCATCAGCTCATCCACACCCTGCTCCAGTGCCCACGCCTCAGCGCGTTCCACGGCTGCTGCCAGTGACGGAAAAACTTCCGCACCTTCAAGCACAAGATCGGTCTGACGGCTAACCACCAGGTTCAAACGCCCCGGCAACGGTCGGCCCAGGGAGTCCCAGGTCTTGCGCCCCATGATGATCGGCTTGCCGAGCGTGGTGGCCTTGAAATATTTGAAATCCCCCGGCAAATGCCAGGGCATGCTGTTGTCGACGCCGATCACGCGGTTTTCACCGAGGGCTGCGATCAGGCTTAGAGGGAGAGTTTTTTTCATGGCGACGAGAATACCAGAGCCGCGAGTCAGCGGTTATGCTCCAGGCTCACTTGCTCAACAGGATGGCGCGTGACTGCACTGAACCCCCTGCAAAAACTCTGGCTGACGGAAACCGTGCGCCTGCGTGAAGAACACGCCGGTCCCCTGGAAGACCTGGAAGCCAACCGTCTGGCCCGCACGGCCGGTGGCGACTTGCCGGCGCGCATCCAGAACCGCGCGCTGCACCTGGCCGAGCGCGATGGCCTCACCGCCGCCCTTACCCGCTGGCTGCAAGGCGCGCGTCTGGCGCTGGTGCTGTTGGCGATAGTCGCGGTTATCAGCGGCGCCGGGCTGGCCTTTGCCGCATTGGGCAACGGCCTGACCCCAGTGAATGTGTTTTGGGCGTTGGGCAGCCTGCTTGGCTTGAATCTGATTTTGCTGACCAGTTGGGCCTTGGGCCTGCTGTTTGCCGGCGAGCACAGCGCCGCCCTTGGGCGACTGTGGTTGTGGCTCAGCGAAAAGCTCGCCCGAGACGCCAAGGCCGCGCAACTGGCGCCCGCGCTGCTGTTGTTGTTGCAGCGACAAAAGCTCAATCGCTGGGCGGTCGGTGTGCTGGTCAACAGCCTGTGGCTGCTGGCCTTGCTCAGTGCCATGCTGATTCTTCTCACCTTGCTCGCCACACGCCGTTACGGCTTCGTGTGGGAAACCACCATCCTCGGCGCCGACACCTTCGTCGCCGTGACCAGTGCCCTCGGCACCCTGCCCGCCTTGCTCGGCTTCAATGTGCCCACCGTCGAGATGATCCGCGCCAGCGGCGATTCCGCTCTGAATATCGAAAGCGCCCGTCAGGCCTGGGCCGCGTGGCTGGTCGGCGTGTTGCTGGTCTACGGCCTGCTGCCGCGCCTGATACTCGCCCTGCTGTGCCTGTGGCGCTGGAAACGCGGGCGCGCGGCATTGCGCCTGGACCTGAATCTGCCGGGCTACAGCCAGTTGCGCGAGCGTTTGATGCCGAGCAGTGAGCGCCTCGGCGTCAACGATGCCGCGCCCGAACAGCTGCATCACGTCAGCGGCGGCGTCAGCGAACTGGAAAGCGACGGCGCGCTGCTAGTCGCCATCGAGCTGGACGACCAACACCCTTGGCCGCCCAAGCTGCCAAACAGCATCAAACACGCCGGTATCCTCGACAGCCGCGAATCGCGCAACAAACTGCTGGAGCAACTCACGCGCTTCCCGCCCGCGCGCCTGGCGATCGCCTGCGACCCACGCCGCTCGCCGGACCGTGGCAGCCTGGCACTGATCGCCGAACTGGCGCGCAGTGCCACCGCCACCCGCGTATGGCTGCTGCAAGCGCCCACCGGCCAAGCGCTGGACGCCGAGCGCCTGGGCGACTGGCACACCGCGCTGCAACAGCTTGAGCTGCCCTTCGCCGATTGCGCGCCGCTGAACTGGCTGGAGACCGGTCATGACTAAACCGCTGAAACTCGCCGTGGTCGGCCACACCAATGTCGGCAAGACCTCGCTGCTGCGTACGCTGACCCGCGATGTGGGCTTCGGCGAAGTCTCCCATCGCCCCAGCACCACGCGGCATGTGGAAGGCGCGCGCTTGTCGGTGGACGGCGAAGCCTTGCTGGAGCTCTACGACACGCCCGGCCTGGAAGATGCCATCGCCTTGCTCGACTATCTGGAACGCCTGGACCGACCCGGCGAACGCCTCGATGGCCCGGCCCGACTGGCGCGTTTTCTGGAGGGCAGCGAAGCCCGCCAGCGTTTCGAGCAGGAAGCCAAAGTGCTGCGCCAACTGCTGGCGTCCGACGCGGGACTGTATGTAATCGATGCCCGCGAGCCGGTGCTGGCCAAGTACCGCGATGAGCTGCAAGTGCTCGCCAGTTGCGGTAAACCCTTGCTGCCGGTACTCAATTTTGTCAGCAGCAACGACCACCGCGAGCCGGACTGGCGCGAAGCCCTGGCGCGCCTTGGCCTGCATGCGCTGGTGCGTTTCGACAGCGTCGCGCCACCGGAAGACGGCGAGCGGCGGCTGTATGAAAGCCTCGCCCTGCTGCTGGAAACCGCGCGGCCACAGTTGGAGCGGCTGATCCTCGATCAGCAAGCCCAACGCCAGGCCCGCCAACAAAGCGCCGCGCGGTTGATTGCCGAGTTGCTGATCGACTGCGCCGCGTGCCGGCGCAGCGTGGTCACCGAGGATGAGCCGCACGCCATCAACGACCTGCGCAAAGCCGTGCGCCAGCGCGAACAAAAATGCGTGGAGGCCCTGCTCAAGCTGTTCGGCTTCCGCCCACAGGACGCCGCCGCCAGCGACTTGCCGTTGCTCGACGGGCGCTGGGGCGACGACCTGTTCAACCCCGAAACCCTCAAGCAACTGGGCGTGCGTGTCGGCGGCGGAATTGCTGCAGGGGCGGCGGCCGGTGCAGGCGTGGATTTACTGGTCGGCGGCTTAACCCTCGGCGCCGCCGCCCTGGCTGGCGCGATTGCCGGCGGCGCACTGCAAACCGCCCGCAGCTACGGCAGCCGCTTGCTCGGCAAGATCAAAGGCCAACGCGAGCTGACCGTGGACGACAGCGTGCTGCGCCTGCTTGCCCTGCGCCAACGCCAGTTGCTCAAGGCCCTCAACCTGCGCGGCCATGCGGCGTTGCACAGCATCAAGGTCGACACGCCCCAGGACAAAACCTGGCGCGAAGGCAAGCTCCCGGACGCACTGCACAAAGCCCGCGCCCACCCGCAATGGTCGTCACTCAACCCCCACGCCAAATTGAGTCAGGCCGAGCGCCAGGAACAGGTCGAAGCGCTGGCTCAGCGCCTGGACGCGACCTAAGCCGCCAGCAACCGTCGCGCTTTGGCCTTGAGCACGTCAAGGTCAAGCACCGGCACGTGCATTTGCTTGGCTTGCTCGTCCCAGTGGCGCAGGCGCAGGCTGACTTGGCAGAGCGGGTCTTGCGCAAACGCCCGGGCTTCTTCGGCGCTCATCACCCCGCCCTGATAACCCAGGGTACGACGGCTGGCTTCACTCAGGCGGGCGTAGTAGTCCGGCTGGCTGAAGGTCAGGTAGCGCTTGGCCTGCACGTGATACTCCACCAACTTGGCGATGCGCTCGCTGAAGCCTGCGCGGCGCAAATAATCCGCGCCCAGGCGCTCATGGCTGACCACGCCATAGCAGCCCATGTTCGCGCCGCCCTGGCCGCAGATATGCCCGATGTCGTGAAAGAACGCGGCCAACACCACCTCATCATCAAAGCCTTCGGCCATTGCCAGTTGCGCCGCCTGAGACATGTGCTCGATCTGCGACACCGGCTCGCCGATGTAATCCGCGGTGCCGTGCTGTTCGTACAAGCCGAAGACGTCGGCAATCGCCTGTTCCGGGTTCATCACGCCTCTCCCCACAACGTTGCGATATTTCGCTCGGCCATCGCCGGCCCCACACTCATGCCGACGCCGGTGTGCATCAGCGCCGCGCTCACGCCCGGTGCTGCCCGCAGGAACGAAAACGGCCCCGGCCCACGCGAGCCGTACACGCCTTGCCAGCGTTCCACCACTTGAATCTTGCAGCCCAGGGTCTGCTCGGCCAGTTCGATCATCCAGTCATCGACCTGCTCGGCATTGAACGGTGAGGCATCGCTGCCGTAGTCGTGGGAATCGCCGATGATCAGCTCACCCTGGGGCGTGGGGCTGATCAGCAAGTGAATCCCGTGCTCATGCAGGTACGGCGTTTCGCGAAGGATGTGCGCTCGCACTGGCGCGGCTTCCGGCAGGTCGGCGAAGGCGCCGTAATGCACGCAACTCAACCCCGTCAGCAAGGCATGTTGCAGGTTCAGGTCTATTGCAGGCCGCGCCCGCAGCATTTGCAGGCGGCAGATACTCGGGTTGAGTTCGGCAATCGATTCGGCCAGCAGGGTTTGGTAATCGTGGCCGGAGCAGACAATGATCTGCTCGCCGCGAAAGCTGCCTGCGGTGCTGTGCAGTTGGCCGGGCTCGACGTCGCGCACCAGGGTGGAGAAGTGAAAGTCCACGTTCAGCTCCTGCGCCAGGTAGTTGATCAGCGCCGGAATCGCTTCGCGCGAATACAGTTGCTGATCATCCTTGCCGTGCAGCGCCGCGCGGTGATGGCGGAACTGGCCGCCGTACACATCCTTCATCGCTGCGCCTTGCAGCAGCTCGACGTTGTAGCCGTGTTCCCTGGCGCGACCGGCGCAGAAGGCTTCCAGCAGATGCTCTTCAGCTTCGGTGCGGGCGAACAGGTACGAGCCGTTGCGCTTGAGCTGCAGCCCGGCCGCTTGGGCCCAATGGCCCCAGATGTCGCGGCTTTCGCGGGCGAGGTCCAGCATTGGCCCCGGTGGTTGGCCGGTGACCAGTGCCTGGCCGAAGTTGCGCACCGAGGCGCCCAGTGGCGTGGCGCTGCGTTCGAAGACCCTGACCTTGAGGCCGCGTTTGGCGGCGGCAAAGGCGTGGGACAGGCCGAGGATGCCGGCGCCCACAATCAGCAGGTCGTTTGGTTGTGTCATGTCGTGATGTCCTGAATTCGAGGCCGCTATCGCAGCCAAGCCAGCTCCCACAGGGGAATGCATTCCAGGTGTGGGAGCTGGCTTGCCTGCGATGAGGCCATCAGCCCTAACGAAAACTTACTGACCTGCCACCTTTTCCGACTTGCCGTCATAGCGCTTGCGCCATTCAGTCAGGATGCTGTCGCGGTTTTTTGAGGCCCAGGCGAAGTCGTTCTTGATCAGGCGCTGTTCGTAGTCAGCCGGCAATTCGGTCTGCGGCTTGGCAATACCCGGCTGGGCGAGCACGGCGAAGTTGTCCTTGTACAGCTCCATCGCTGCGGGGCTCGCGGAGAAGTCAGCCAGCTTTTTCGCGGCGTCTGCATGGGCGGTGCCCTTGATCACAGCCGTTGCTTCGATGTCCCAACCCAGGCCTTCTTTCGGCAGGATAATGTCCAGCGGCGCGCCCTGGCGCTTCAACTGCACGGCCGGGTATTCGAAGGAAATACCAATCGGGAACTCACCCGACGCCGCCAGCTTGCACGGCTTGGAGCCGGAGTGAACGTACTGGCCGATGTTCTGGTGCAGGTCGTCCATGAACTGCCAGCCCTGTTTCTCGCCGAAGGTTTGCAGCCAGGCGCTGACGTCGAGGAAACCGGTGCCGGATGACGCCGGGTTCGGCATCACGATCTTGCCCTTGTACTCAGGCTTGGTCAGGTCTTGCCAGCTCACCGGTTTGGTCAGGCCCTGCTTTTCGGCTTCGACCGTGTTGAAGCAAATGGTCGCGGCCCACACGTCCATGCCGACCCAGGCCGGCGGGTTGGCGGCGTCGCGGTAGTTCTTGCCGATCTTGTCCAGGTCCTTGGGCGCGTAGTTATCCAGCATGCCCTGCTGGTCGAGGATCGCCAGGCTCGAAGCAGCCAGGCCCCAGACCACGTCGGCTTGCGGGCGGTCTTTTTCAGCCAGCAGCTTGGCGGTGATGATGCCGGTGGAGTCGCGTACCCATTTGATTTCGACGTCCGGGTTGGCCTTTTCGAAGGCCTGTTTGTAGGTCTTCAACTGCTCGGCTTCGAGGGCCGTGTACACGGTCAGCTCGGTCTTGGCGAAGGCATTCAGGCTGAATGCAGTGAGTACCGCAGCGACCAGCGCCAGGGGCTTGAACATGGAACACCTCCTACAGGGACAATTATTGGCCGGGCGCGGTCTGGCGCCAGGCTTGGGAGCGGCGCAACGCGCCACGTGAGGCCCACGCCAGCAGCAGCGAGACGCCGGCCGAGGTGAACAAAATCAGGGTCGACATCGCCGCCGCGCCGCCCACGTTGCCGGCGTCATCCATATTCAACACGGCGACGGCGGCGAGGATGGTGTCGGGGCTGTAGAGGAAGATCGCGGCGGAGACAGTGGTCATCGCCGACACAAACAGGTAGCGCACGATGTCCAGCAAGGCGGGCAGGCAAATCGGTACCGTGACTTTCAAGTAATGGCGGTACAGCGGCGCCTTGAGGGACAGCGCGGCGGCTTCGAATTCGGCGTCCAGCTGGCGCAGCGCGGTGGTCGCGGTCATCTGCGCGGTGGTCAAATAGTGCGCGATGGTGCACACCACCAGCAGGGTCATGGTCCCGTAGAACACATGCAGCGGGTTGCCGTTAAGGTTAAAAAAGAACACGTAGCCCAGGCCGAGCACCAGGCCCGGCACGGCCATCGGCACAAAGCTGAGCATGCGCAGCGCCAGGTTCAGGCCTTTCTGGCCCTTGGTTTTTTCCATCAGGTAAGCGCCGGTGAAGATCAGCACACTGCCCACCAACGCTGTGCACAGCGCCATGGTCAGGCTGTTGCGGTAGGCCAGCCAGCCGCCGCCCGCGGTGTCTTCGAATTGGTAATGGCTGAGGGACAGCGACAGGTTGTACGGCCAGAATTTCACCAGCGAGGAATACACCGCCATGCCGAACACCAGCAGCAACACGGCACAGATCATCAGCACGATGGCCAGGTAGCAGCCGTCTCGCAACCGCGACGGCGCGGGCTGGAACACTTGGGCGCGGCCACTCATGGAGTCGCCATGGCGACGGCGCAGCCAGGCATCCACCGCAAAACTGAACAGCGCCGGCAGCAGCAACACCATGCCAATCAACGCGCCGCGACCAAACTGTTGCTGGCCGACCACCGCCTTGTAGGCTTCCAGCGCCAGCACCTGATAATCGCCGCCGACCACCACGGGTACGCCGAAGTCGGTGATGGTCAGGGTGAACACCAGGCAGAACGCCGCGAACACCGCCTGGCGTGTGGCCGGCCAGGTGATGCTGCGAAACGCCCGGGCCGGGCTGGCGCCCATGCTGGAAGCGGCATCAAACAAGCGCGCATCTGCCAGAGACAGCGCCGACAGTAGAATCATCAGGGCGTGTGGGAAGGTGTAGATCACCTCACCCAGCACAATCCCCCAGAAGCCGTAGATGTTGTCCGAGAGCAGGCCGCGCAACAGGCCTTGATTGCCGAACAGGTACACCAGCGCAATCCCCGGCAGCATCGACGGCGCCATCAACGGCAGCAGCGACAGGCCGCGCCAGATCGCCTTGCCGGGAATCAGCGTGCGTTGCAGGGCGTAGGCAAACAGGTAAGCCAGCGGTACGACGATGGCCGCGACGCTGAGGGAAACTTTAAGGCTGTTGCCGAGTAGCCAGTGGAAGTTGTCGCTGGTCACCAGTTCGCGCGCAGCCACCAGGCCGCCGCCCTGCCCGGCGTCACTGCTGAAGCCGCGCCAGAAGATCGCCAGCAACGGCATCAACACGGCGATGCCGAGCAGTAACAGCCACAGCAGTTTGCCGCCGACCACGAAAATACGGTCGCCCGTTTCGGCACGTGATGCCTGACGCGGCAACGTCATCACGGCGGCCATGTCAGGCAAACACCTGCAGGCTGCGCGGCGGCAAGGCTACCCAGATGTCCTGCGCACCGAGGCGCGGCATGGCTTCCGGGGCCAGCTCGGCGAGCAATGGATGCCCTGGCAGTTGCTCCAGCTCAAAGCTCATGCGGCAGCGGTTACCCAGAAAGGTGATCTCGCGGACCTTGGCCGGGAACAGGTTTTCTTCATGCACCGGCGGGTTGACGCTGATGGCTTCCGGGCGACAGAACAGCCGGCCGGATTTGGCCACGCCCGCATCGTCGGACAAGCGCATATTCATCCCGCCAACCTGGGCGTGGCTGGCACTGTTACGGCTGAATGGCAGCCAGTTGCCCTGGCCGACAAACTCCGCCACGAAAGGCGTGGCCGGGCGGTCGTAGATTTCCTGCGGCGTGGCGTACTGCTCGACCTTGCCGTTGTTCATCACGGCAATGCGGTCGGCCATCAGCATGGCCTCGTCCTGGTTGTGGGTGACCATCAGCGTGGTGATGCCCAGGCGCCGTTGCAGCTGGCGCAGCTCGGTGCACAGATGCTCACGCACACGGGCGTCGAGGGCGGACATGGGTTCGTCCAGCAGTAACAAGGAAGGCGCCGGGGCCAAGGCACGGGCCAGGGCGACACGTTGTTGCTGGCCGCCGGAAAGCTGGCCGGGGTACTTTTTTTCGCTGCCGACCAGGCCCACCAGTTCCAGCATCTGGCCGACGCGCTGACGCACTTCATCGCGGCCATTGCCCATCAGGCCGTAGCCGATATTCGCTTCAACGGTGAGATTGGGAAACAGCGCGTAGGACTGGAACAGAATGCCGTAGTCCCGCGCTTGTGGCGGCAACAGAGACACGTCGCGGTTGCCCAGACGCAGTTCACCGCTGTCCTGGCGCTCCAGGCCGGCGATGCAGCGCAGCAAGGTGGTCTTGCCGCAGCCGGACGGGCCTAGCAGGCACACCAGCTCGCCGGCGGCGACGTCCAGGGACACGTTGTCCAACGCGGTAAAGGCGCCAAAGCGCTTCTGGATACCACGCACTGTCATCGGCGCGCCGGGGTGGGTCAGGGCTGTGTTCATGGAGGCACCTCATCAAACTGATGAAGGCCATGCTAGGCGGGCAATGCGTCGCGGTTGTGGCAGGAAGGCAAAAGGCAGTGATAGTGGTATTGGTGGATTTGGGTAGGGCTCAGCAGGTGTGTTGTCGGGGCGGGCCCCATCGCAGGCAAGCCAGCTCCCACATTGGACGGTGTTCACCCATCAAAATGTGGGAGCTGGCTTGCCTGCGATAGCAACTCAAGGGCCGGCACTAAACCTCAGATTGGCGACATTTCCTGCGCCAGCCCCAGAAACGCCGCCGGCAGCCGCGCAGCCTTTCTTTCCTTGAGGCAGTACAAATACTCCGGAATCTGCGGCGCGTTTTCGATGGTCAGCACCCGCAACTGCGGGTCGTGGGGCACTTCCTGCCGGGCGATGATGCTGATGCCGATATTGCGCAGCACTGCTTCGCGAATCGATTCGCGGCTGCCGATTTCCAGCAGCGGCCCATAACTCACGCCGGCGCCCTGCAACATTTCTTCGGTCAGCCGCCGCGTGGTAGAGCCGGCTTCGCGCATCAACAAGGTGTGCCCGGCCAGGGCACTTAACGGCACGTGATCGAGGTTGGCCAACGGATGATTGCGATGCACCGCCAGCACCAGAGGATCAGTGCCCAGCACGCGGCGAATCAGGCGCGGGTCTTCGAGCAGTTGCGAGGAGGCCGCGACGTCTACGCGGTAGTCATCCAGCGCTTCAAGCACCTGCTGGGAGTTGCCGATTTCCACCGAGACGTCCACATGGGGCAGGCGCTCGCGAAAGGCTTTGACCAGATCGAGAATGTAATACGGCGCCGTTGCGGCAATGCGTAAGGCGCCCTGAACCTGGCCGGTGTTGCGCAGGAAAAACTCGATGTCCGCTTCCTGCTGCAACAGCGTCTTGACCATCGGCAGCAACCGCGCGCCGTCGTCGCTGACGGTGAGGCGGCGCCCGCCGCGGTAGAACAGCTCAACGCTGTATTGGCTTTCCAGGTTGCGAATCTGGGTGGTGACCGTGGGCTGGCTCAGGCCGAGTTTTTTCGCCGCCTGGGTGATGCTGCCCAGGCGGGCGACCATGTAAAAAGCCTTCAGCTCGGCACTCAGCACGCCACCCTCTCATCGTTTATTTGCGCAACAGACGCAGACCATTGAATACCACCAGCAGGCTCACGCCCATGTCGGCGAACACCGCCATCCACATGGTGGCCAGGCCCAGGAACGTGACCGCGAGGAAGATCGCCTTGATCACCAACGCCAGGGCGATGTTCTGCTTGAGGATACTCGACGTTTGCCGCGACAACCGAATGAAAGCCGGAATCTTGCGCAAATCGTCATCCATCAACGCCACGTCGGCGGTCTCGATGGCCGTGTCGGTGCCAGCAGCGGCCATGGCAAAACCGATCTCGGCGCGGGCCAGCGCCGGGGCGTCGTTGATGCCGTCGCCGACCATGCCCACGCGGTGGCCTTTGCCGTAAAGGGCTTCGATGGCTTGCAGTTTGTCGGTGGGCAGCAGGTCGCCCTGGGCCTGATCAATACCGACCTGGGCGGCAATCGCTTGCGCTGTGTGGGTGTTGTCGCCGGTGAGCATCAGGGTTTTGATGCCCAGCGCGTGGAGTTGCTGGATCGCTTCGCGGCTGCTGTCTTTGACGGTGTCGGCCACGGCGAACAGCGCCAGCGGGCCGGATTTGTCGAGCAGCAGCACCACGGACTTGCCTTGTTTTTCCAGGGCGAAGAGTTTTTCTTCCAGCGCCGGCGAGCACAGGCCGAGGTCTTCCACCAGGCGGTGGTTGCCCAAGTGGTAGGTTTCGCCGTTGATGTCGCCGCGCACACCGCGACCGGCCAGGGCCTCGAAGTTATCCACAACGTGGGCGGGCAGGTTTTTATCCACAGCTGCGTTGGCGATGGCCAGCGACACCGGGTGGTCAGAACGACCGGCCAAGCTGGCCGCCAGGGCCGGCGCGCTGTCTTCAATGTTGGGAAACAGCGCCAGGTAATCGGTTTGCACCGGCTTGCCGTGGGTGATGGTGCCGGTCTTGTCGAGGGCCAGGTAGTCGAGTTTGTAACCGCCCTCCAGGTACACGCCGCCCTTGATCAATATGCCTTTGCGCGCCGCTGCCGCGAGGCCGCTGACGATGGTCACCGGGGTGGAAATCACCAGTGCACAAGGGCAAGCGACTACCAGCAGCACGAGGGCGCGGTAGATCCAGTCAAACCAGACGCCTGCCATGAACAGCGGCGGAATCAGCGCCACGCCGAGGGCAAACAGGAACACCGCCGGGGTGTAGACCTTGGCGAAGCTGTCGACAAAGCGCTGGGTCGGCGCCCGCGCGCCCTGGGCTTGCTCCACGGCGTGGATGATGCGCGCCAGGGTGGAGTTGTTGGCGGCAGCGGTGACTTTGTACTCCAGGGAACCGGCCTGGTTGATGGTGCCGGCGAAGACTTTGTCGCCCACAGTCTTTTCAATCGGCAGGCTTTCACCGGTGATCGGCGCCTGGTCGATGGTGGATTGACCGGCGGTAACTTCACCGTCCAGGCCAACGCGCTCGCCGGGCTTTAACCGCACGATCGCGCCCATTTCAATACTTTTGACTTCCTGTTCAGCCCAGGAGCCGTCGGCCTGCTGCACCGTCGCTTGCTCCGGCGTCATCTGCATCAAGCCACTGATGGCATTGCGCGCCCGGTCCAGGGACTTGGCCTCGATCAACTCGGCCACGGTGAACAGGAACATCACCATGGCCGCTTCCGGCCACTGGCCGATCAGGATCGCACCGGTGACGGCGATGCTCATCAGCGCATTGATGTTCAGGTTGAGGTTTTTCAGCGCGATCCAGCCCTTTTTATAGGTGGTGAGGCCGCCGCTGAGGATCGACACCAGCGCCACCAGTGCGATGACCCAGGTCGGTGCGACGCCGCTGAAATGCAGCACCTCGGCACCCAACGCGCCTACGCCGGAGACAGCCAGCGGCCACCAGTGTTTCTTTGCAGGTGGCTCGGCGGCGGCGACGCCCTCTTCGATGGGGTCGGCCTGCATGCCGAGGGATTTGATCGCCTCGACAATCGGCGCAGTGCTCGGCAGGTCGTGGGTGACGCCGAGAATGCGATTGATCAGGTTGAATTCCAGTTGCTGCACACCGGCGAGCTTGCCCAGTTTGTTCTGGATCAGCGTCTGCTCGGTGGGGCAGTCCATGGCTTCAATGCGGAAGGTGCTCAGGCGCGAGCCGGCGGTGGGTGCTTCGCTCAGTTGCACCAACGCGGGGGCTGGCGTGCCGGAACAGCAGGCGCCGCCGTGGCCATGGTTATGCACAGGCGTGAGTTTTTTCGGGGCATGATCGTGGTCATGATCGTGATCATGGTCGTGTTTGTGCGGGGTGTGGAGGGAGTCGCTCATTCTGTCGCGTCCGTAAAGGTGCCTGTTGCCAAGTAAAGACCCTGTAGCCACTATAGGGTCAAGCACCCATTTGGAGATTGCTGCAATGAAGATCGGCGAATTGGCCAAACTGACCGACTGTCAGGTGGAAACCATCCGTTATTACGAGAAGGAAGGCCTGCTCTCGCCCCCGGCCCGCACGGACGCCAACTACCGCGTGTACACCCAGGCGCACACCGAGCGGCTGATCTTTATCCGCAATTGCCGCAGCCTCGACATGACCCTCGAGGAAATCCGCAGCCTGTTGGGGCTGCGCGACAGCCCGCAAGACCAGTGCGAAAGCGTGAATGCGTTGATCGACGAGCATATCCACCATGTAAAAGCGCGGATCGACGGGCTACTGGCCTTGCAAGAGCATTTGCTCGATTTGCGCCAGCGCTGCGGCGGCGGGGATCAGTGCGGGATCTTGCAGCGGCTGGAGGTCAGCGGTGGCGTGACGGCCAGTGAGGCCGAGCCTTCCCATGTGGGCAGAAGCCACGGCCATTGATTCAGCCTGGCAACCTGATTCAAATGTGGGCGCTGGCTTGCCAGCCCCCACATTTTTTGACCGAGGCCGCTTTCAGATGGCGACGTCGGCCTTGATGCTTGGGTCGGCGTCGTAGCCGACGATTTCAAAGTCTTCGAACTTGTAGTCGTAGATCGACGCAGGTTTGCGCTTGATCACCAGTTCCGGCAGCTTCTTCGGCGTGCGCGCCAGCTGGGTGCGGATCTGTTCCATATGGTTGCTGTAGGCGTGGGTGTCGCCGGTGGTGACGATGATCTCGTGCGGGATCAGGTCGCATTGCTGGGCGAGCATATGGGTCAGCAGCGCCAGGGCGGCGGTGTTGTACGGCAGGCCAAGGAACACATCGGAGCTGCGGATGTACAACTGCATCGACAGGTGACCGTCGTGCACAAACGCCTGGTACAGCAGGTGGCACGGCGGCAGGGCTTGCTTGCCGTCACGGGCGTTTTGCTGCGGGCTTTTGGTTTCGTCCGGCAGGTATTCGACGTTCCAGCCGTGAAACAGAATGCGACGGCTGTTGGGGTTGTTCTTCAGCGTGTCGACCATGTAATCGATCTGGTTGATCGTGCCGCCGTCCTTGGTCGGCCAGGCGGTCCACTGCTCACCGTAGACCGGGCCCAGGTCGCCGTCTTCGGTGGCCCATTCGTCCCAGATTTTCACGCCGTTTTCGTTCAGCCACTTGATGTTGGTGTTGCCGCTCAACATCCAGATCAATTCGTTGGCGATGCTTTTGAAATGAAGCTTCTTGGTGGTCAGCAGCGGGAAGCCGTCGGCCAAGTTATGCCGATACTGACGGGCGAACACGGCCTTGGTGCCGGTGCCAGTGCGATCGCCCTTGGTCAATCCATTGGTCACGACGTCGTTCAGTAGTTCGAGATATTGCTTCATGTTTTTACCTGTATCAAAGAAGCCGAGGCGCGCACGCCCCGGCGTTCGTATTTAAAGCGCGGCGTTCTTGATCGGTTGCGGGCGATTGTAAGCCCACCACAGCAGGCCCAGGCCAGCGATGATCATCGGCAGGCTGAGAATCTGACCCATGGTCAACCAGCCCCACGCCAGGTAGCCCAGCTGTGCATCCGGCACGCGGACGAACTCGACGATAAAGCGGAAGATCCCGTAGAACAACGCGAACATGCCGGACACGGCCATTGTTGGGCGTGGCTTGCGCGAGAATAGGTAGAGGATAAGGAACAGCGCCACGCCTTCCAGCGCGAACTGGTAGAGCTGCGACGGGTGGCGCGGCAGTTGCGCCGGGTCACTGAACGGCGGGAACACCATGGCCCATGGCACGTCGGTCGGCTTGCCCCATAGCTCGGCGTTGATGAAGTTACCGATACGCCCGGCGCCCAGGCCGATTGGCACCATTGGCGCAATGAAGTCCATCAGCTGGAAAAACGACTTGCCGTTGCGACGGCCGAACCACCACGCGGCGATCATCACGCCAACAAACCCGCCGTGGAACGCCATGCCGCCCTTCCACACTTCAAAAATCAGCGTGGGGTTGGCGATGTAGGCCGGCAGGTCGTAAAACAGCACATACCCCAGGCGCCCGCCGACGATGACCCCCATCGACAGCCAGAAAATCAGGTCAGAAAGTTTCTCTTTGGTCCAGGTCGGATCAAAACGGTTCAGGCGCCGGGAAGCCAGGAACCAGGCACCGCCGATGCCGATCAGGTACATCAACCCGTACCAGTGGATTTTCAGCGGACCGATGGCCAGGGCCACCGGGTCGATCTGCGGGTAAGGCAGCATTGCGACTCCTCGTTAATCATTAGTCATGGCGACCGGACCTTGCCCGGGCGCGATTAAGCCTGCGTTACATCAAGAAACTTATTCGCCGAGGAAGCCGACGGTCATCCACAAAGACCGGCATGTTAACGGATGGAAGGCATGCGACCCAACTGGATACGATGGAACGCCTGTGCCTGAGTGGGTAGAGTGGCAAAAAACACAAAAGGGATCGCCTGATGTGCCTGATTGTTTTTGCCTGGCGGCCGGGCCACGCCCAACCGCTGATCGTCGCGGCCAACCGCGATGAGTTCTACGCCCGCCCGAGCCTGCCGCTGGCGCAGTGGCCGGATGTTCCCGATATCTATGCCGGCCGTGATCAGCAAGCCGGTGGTACCTGGCTTGGGGTGAATGCAGCCGGACGTTTTGCGGCCCTGACCAATATTCGCGACCCTCACCAGCCACCGGCGCGCAAGTCCCGTGGGGAGTTGGTGGCGCGCTTTCTGAGTGGATCCCTGTCGATTGACGAATACTTGGCCGACGTTAACGGGCGTTCGATTGAATACGCCGGGTTCAACCTGCTGCTGGGCACGCGGGATGAGCTGTGGCATTACAACGCCAATGACACCGAGCCCACGCGATTGCAGCCCGGGGTATATGGGTTATCCAATGCCGGGCTGGACACGCCGTGGCCCAAGTTGCTCAAGGCCAAGGCGGCACTGAGCAGGTTGCTGGAGGATCCACAGCCGGAGCCGTTGTTGGGGATTTTGAGTGATGCGCAGACCGCGCCGTTCGCTGACTTGCCGGACACCGGGGTGGGGTTGGCGACGGAGAGCCTTTTATCCAGCGTGTTTATTGCCAGCCCGAGTTATGGGACGCGGGCGAGTACGGCGCTGATTGTGAATGCGGATGGGTCGCGGCGGATGGTGGAGCGCAGTTTTGGGCCGCATGGGGGGCGGCTCGGTGAAGTCGAACTGATGATTTAGCGGTGTCTGGACTGGCGCCATCGCAGGCAAGCCAGCTCCCACATTTGACTGTGTATGCAGTTCAAAATGTGGGAGCTGGCTTGCCTGCGATAGCCGCGCTTCGGTCTAAAGGGTTTTCGCCGAGGCCGGGTTAATCATCCGCGTCAGCCCCAGGTTCTTCAGCGCCAATTGCAGCGAGCTGTGGATAACTTGCGGGTTGTCGATGGTCATCAATTGCGCCAGCAGATCCTTGGCCATGCCCAGTTCCACCTGGCGCAACATCCACTTCACCTTCGGCAAGTTGGTGGCGTTCATCGACAGGCTGTCGAAGCCCATCGCCATCAACAGCACTGCCGCCGCCGGGTCGCCGGCCATTTCACCGCAGATGCTCACCGGCTTGCCTTCGGCATGGGCGTCGCGCACCACGTGTTGCAGGGCTTGCAGCACCGCCGGGTGCAGGTAGTCGTAGAGGTCGGCGACCCGTGGGTTGTTACGGTCCACGGCCAGCAGGTACTGGGTCAGGTCGTTGGAGCCGACCGACAGGAAGTCCACCTGGCGCGCCAATTCCTTGGCCTGGTATACCGCCGCCGGAATCTCGATCATTACGCCAATCGGCGGCATCGGCACGTCAGAGCCTTCGTCGCGCACTTCGCCCCAGGCGCGGTGGATCAGGTGCAGCGCTTCTTCCAGCTCATGGGTGCCGGAGATCATCGGCAGCAGGATACGCAGGTTGTTCAAGCCTTCACTGGCCTTGAGCATGGCGCGGGTCTGTACCAGGAAAATTTCCGGGTGATCGAGCGTTACACGAATACCGCGCCAGCCGAGGAAGGGGTTGTCTTCCTTGATCGGGAAATACGACAGTGACTTGTCGCCGCCGATGTCCAGGCTGCGCATAGTCACCGGCAACGGATGGAAGGCGGACAGTTGCTCGCGATAAATCGCCAGCTGCTCCTTCTCACTCGGGAAACGCTGGTTGATCATGAACGGCACTTCGGTGCGGTACAGCCCCACGCCTTCAGCGCCGCGCTGTTGCGCACGGGCTACATCGGCGAGCAGGCCGGTGTTGACCAGCAACGGCACGCGGTGGCCGTCGAGGGTGACGCAGGGCAGTTCGCGGAGAGAATCCAGGCCCAGTGCCAGTTGTTTCTCTTCTTCCACCACCTCGGCGAACTGCTTGCGCAGCAAGTCGCTGGGGTTGGTGTAAACCTCGCCGCGATGGCCATCGACGATCATGTCGATGCCGTCGACTTTGGAATACGGCAAGTCCACCAGGCCCATCACGGTCGGGATGCCCATGGCTCGGGCCAGGATCGCGACGTGGGAGTTACCCGAACCCAGCACCGAGACCAATCCCACCAGCTTGCCTTCCGGCACTTCGCCGAGCTGGGTGGCGGTCAGCTCTTCACTGACCAGGATGGTGTTGGCGGGGAACACCATGTTGGTCGTACGGTCTTCCTGCAGGTAAGCCAGCAGACGGCGACCGAGGTCGCGCACATCCGAGGCCCGCTCACGCAGGTAGGCGTCGTCCATCATTTCAAAGCGGTTAACGTGATCGGTCACCACTTGACGCAGCGCGCCCTGGGCCCACTGGCCGGTCTTGATCACAGTTTTGACTTCGTTCCCGAGGGACGCGTCGTCGAGCATCATCTGGTACACGTCGAACAGTGCGCGCTCTTCCGGGCGCAGCTGGGTGGCCAGCTTGTTCGACAGGTTGCGCATGTCGGCGCGCACGCCTTCCAGCGCGGTTTTGAACAGTTTTATTTCGGCTTCGATGTCTTTGACGGTCTTGTCCGGCACCACGTCCAGGTCCGCCGGCGGCAACATGACCACCGCCGTACCGACCGCAGCGCCCGGCGAACCCGGCACGCCGACAAACTTGGCTGCCTGGATGCCCTTGCCTTCACGGCCCAGGCCGCGAATCGAGCCCGTCGCCTCGGCATGGGCAATAACCCCGGCCAACTGCGCGCTCATGGTCACAAGGAAGGCTTCTTCACCTTCGTCGAACTGGCGGCGCTCTTTTTGCTGGATGACCAACACGCCGACGACGCGGCGGTGGTGAATGATCGGTGCGCCGAGGAACGAGGCGTAACGCTCTTCGCCGGTTTCGGCAAAGTAGCGGTAACGCGGGTGATCGGCCGCGTTTTCGAGGTTCAGGGGTTCTTCACGCGTCCCCACCAGGCCCACCAGACCTTCATTGGGCGCCATGCTGACCTTGCCGATGGAGCGCTTGTTCAGGCCCTCGGTGGCCATCAGCACAAAACGGTTGGTCTCGGGGTCCAGCAGGTAAACCGAGCAGACCTGGCTGCCCATGGCTTCCTTGACGCGCAACACAATAATCCCCAACGCCGCCTTGAGATCCTTGGCGGAGTTAACTTCCTGGACGATCTTGCGCAGCGTATTGAGCATGGCTCGGGGTCGAACTCCGTCGTCAGTCGCGCGCTAAAAGGCGCGGGGCAAGCTCTTTGAGAGCGCGACGATAAACTTCGCGCTTGAATGTCACCACCTGGCCCAACGGGTACCAATAGCTGACCCAACGCCAGCCATCGAACTCCGGTTTACCGGTTAAATCCATCCGCACCCGCTGCTCGTTGGAGATCAGGCGCAGGAGAAACCATTTTTGCTTCTGGCCGATGCACAGCGGTTGGCTGTGGGTACGCACCAGGCGTTGCGGCAAACGATAGCGCAACCAGCCACGGGTACAGGCCAGAATTTGCACATCTTCGCGCTCAAGGCCGACTTCTTCATTCAACTCACGGTACAAGGCGTCTTCAGGGGTTTCGTCGGGGTTGATTCCACCTTGAGGAAACTGCCAGGCATCTTGGTTGATTCGGCGAGCCCATAGCACCTGTCCGGCATCATTCGTAAGAATAATCCCGACATTAGGACGGAAACCATCGGGGTCGATCACGGCAACAACCTCGCAAACGCATGTCGCCGCATTGTTCCACAAAGGTTCATCAAGCGGCAACGAGGCTTCTTACCTTATGTGCACTCTTGTGAAAAGACCGTATTCTGGACGCCTTTTTACAGACTTTTCAGCGAGTAACTGCAATGCGCCTGGCTTTATTCGACTTGGACAACACCCTTCTCGGCGGTGACAGCGATCACGCGTGGGGCGATTACCTCTGTGAACGCGGGATTCTCGACCCGGTGGCCTACAAGGCACGCAACGACGCGTTCTATCAGGACTACCTGGCCGGCAAGCTGGATAACGCCGCTTACCTGAATTTCAGCCTGGAAATTCTCGGCCGCACCGAGATGGCTCAGCTGCAGGCATGGCACAACGACTTTATGCGCGACTGCATCGAGCCGCTGATGCTGCCGCTGGCCGAGGAACTGCTGGCCAGGCATCGCGCCGCCGGCGACAAGCTGGTGATCATCACTGCGACCAACCGCTTCGTGACTGCGCCGATTGCTGCGCGCCTGGGCGTGGAAACCCTGATCGCCACCGAGTGCGAGATGGAAAATGGCCGCTACACCGGGCGCAGCACCGACGTGCCGTGCTTCCGTGAAGGCAAGGTGACGCGCTTGAACCGCTGGCTGGAAGAGACAGGGAATAGCCTGCAAGACAGCTACTTTTATAGCGATTCGATGAATGACTTGCCGTTGCTGGAGCAGGTGACGCATGCGGTGGCGGTGGATCCGGACCCGAATTTGCGTGCAGAGGCCGAGAAGCGTGGGTGGCCGGTGATTACGCTGCGCAGCTGAGTGCGCTATCGCAGGCAAGCCAGCTCCCACCTTTTTGATTTGTGAACACAGTCAAAGGTGGGAGCTGGCTTGCCTGCGATGAAGCCGACTCGGTCTTGAGCCTTAAACCGGCTTGGCGCCCATCAACCCGGCAATCGCCACAAACCCCACCAGACTGACCACCGCCAGTACCAGGGTGAAATTCAGGTTGCCGCCCTCGCCTTTGCGCAGGCGATTAAGCCGCGCCACCAGCCAGAACCACGCCAGCGCCGCCACGGTGTAGAGAATGCTGGAGCCCAGGATCCAGATTTGCCCCAGCGGCCAGCCGATCAGATGCGCCAGCCACCAGCCGGTAAACGGCATGCTCACCAGGCAAACGCCCATCAGTAGCCACACAAACACCCACGGGCGTTGCACGGTCACCGCTGGGCCGGCGCTGCGTTTGCGCCAGGCCAGTACCGCCAGGCCGAGGCCGCTGAGCAGCAGCAATACGGTGGCGGTGATGTGGATAACCTTGAGGGTGGTCAGCGTTTCCATGGTCTCTATTCCTTAAGGGCCGCTCAGTCAGCGTAGTCGCTCAACCGAGGAACAGCTGGTAGGCCGGGTTTTCGCTTTCATCCCAGTACGGGTAACCGATTTCGGCCAGAGCGGCCGGCACCAGGTGGCGCTCGTCCGCCGGTACTTGCAGGCCCGCGACCACACGGCCATCGGCGGCGCCGTGGTTGCGGTAGTGGAACATCGAGATGTTCCAGCGCCCGCCCAGCTTGTTGAGGAAGTTGAACAGCGCGCCGGGGCGCTCCGGGAATTCGAAGCGAAACACCAACTCGTCACTGACTTTGGCCGCATGCCCACCGACCATATGGCGGATGTGCAACTTGGCCAGTTCGTTTTCGGTGAGGTCCAGCACCGGGAAACCCTGGCCCGTAAGGCTGGCGATCAACGTGCTGCGCGGGTCGTTTTCCGGGTGAGTCTGCACGCCGACAAAGATGTGCGCCTCGCGGCCGGAGTGGTAGCGGTAGTTGAATTCGGTGATCTGGCGCTTGCCCACGGCTTCGCAGAACGCCTTGAAGCTGCCCGGCTGCTCGGGGATGGTCACGGCGATGATGGCTTCGCGGCCTTCACCCAGCTCGGCGCGCTCGGCCACATGGCGCAGGCGGTCGAAGTTCACGTTGGCGCCGGAGTCGATGGCGACCAGGGTTTGCCCGGTGACACCACGGGTCTCCACGTATTTCTTGATGCCTGCCACGCCCAGGGCGCCCGCAGGCTCGGTGATCGAACGCGTATCGTCGTAGATATCCTTGATCGCCGCACAGATTTCATCGGTGCTCACGGTGATCACTTCATCTACATAGTCTTTGCAGATTTCGAAGGTGTACTGGCCGATCTGCGCCACCGCCACGCCGTCGGCAAAAATGCCCACGGTTGGCAACACCACGCGCTCACCCGCAGCCATGGCGGCTTGCAGGCAGTTGGAGTCGTCTGGCTCAACGCCGATGATCTTGATGTCCGGGCGCAGGTATTTCACGTACGCCGCGATACCGGCGATCAGCCCGCCGCCGCCCACCGGCACGAAAATCGCGTCCAGTGGCCCCGGGTGCTGACGCAGAATTTCCATCGCCACGGTGCCCTGCCCGGCAATGGTGTGTGGGTCATCATAAGGGTGAATGTAGACGTAGCCTTTTTCGTCGACCAGTTTCAGCGAATAGGCCAACGCTTCCGGGAAGGTATCGCCATGCAGCACCACTTTGCCGCCACGCGAACGCACGCCTTCAACCTTGATTTCGGGCGTGGTCTTGGGCATCACGATGGTGGCTTTCACCCCCAATACTTTAGCGGCCAGTGCCAGGCCCTGAGCATGGTTGCCCGCCGACGCCGTAACCACGCCGCGCGCGCGCTCCTCAGCCGTCAACTGGGTCAGCTTGTTATAGGCGCCGCGAATCTTAAACGAGAACACCGGCTGCAAGTCTTCGCGCTTGAGCCAAACGTTGTTGCCCAGCCGCTCGGAGAGCTGGCGAGCAGTTTGCAACGGGGTTTCCACGGCGATGTCGTAGACGCGCGAGGTGAGGATCTTTTTGACGTACTGTTCAAGCATCGGCGGAAATCACTGAGCAGGTTGGGCAGGGCCAAGGAGTCTAACCCAGCGTTTGGCCGGGCGACCACACGAATCCCGAGGTTTTGTTGGGTTATACTCGCGCCCCTCTTTAGTCCCCGCCCGTTCCGGAGCCCGCATGACCCAGGATCAACTCAAACAGGCAGTGGCCCAGGCCGCCGTCGATTTAATCCTTCCCAAACTCGACGACAAGAGCGTCGTCGGTGTCGGCACCGGCTCCACTGCCAACTGCTTTATTGACGCACTGGCCCAGCACAAAGGCGCATTCGACGGCGCCGTCGCCAGCTCCGAAGCCACCGCCGCACGCCTCAAAGGCCATGGCATTCCGGTGTACGAACTCAATACCGTGAGCGACCTGGAGTTCTACATCGACGGCGCCGACGAAAGTGACGCGCACCTGAACCTGATCAAAGGCGGCGGCGCAGCCCTGACCCGCGAGAAGATCGTCGCGGCCGTGGCCAAGACCTTCATCTGCATCGCCGACGGCAGCAAGCTGGTGCCGGTGCTCGGCGCATTCCCGCTGCCGGTGGAAGTGATCCCGATGGCCCGCAGCCACGTGGCCCGCGAGCTGGTAAAACTCGGCGGCGACCCGGTGTACCGTGAAGGCGTGTTGACTGACAACGGCAACATCATCATTGACGTGTTCAATATGCAGATTACCAACCCGGTGGAGCTGGAAAGCCAGATCAATGCCATCGTTGGCGTAGTGACCAACGGCCTGTTCGCCGCACGCCCGGCGGATGTGCTGCTGCTGGGCACCGCTGAAGGCGTCAAAACCCTCAAGGCCTAAGCAAAGCGGCTGTGCTTTTAGTGGGAGCTGGCTTGCCTGCGATGGCGGCGGTGCATTCACCAAAGCCATCGCAGGCAAGCCAGCTCCCACAGGGGTTCAGCGGCGGCTTGGGGGTCAAGGCTTCTTGAACACGTAAAACAGGTTCGGCTCGCTGACCAGATACAAGCTGCCTTCGTCATCCATGGCGATTCCTTCGGCCTGAGGCACACGTTTTTTCAGGCCCTGGCGCCCGTTGAGCAACGACAAGCTGCTTAACGGGCGACCGTCAATGTCCAGCTCCAGCACCAGAAACGACTCATCCGACAGCGCCAGCAAATGCCCGCTGCGCTCGTCGTATTGCAGGCTCGACAGGTCGCGTACAAACAGCCCGGCATCGCGCTTGGGGTTGTTGATCACGTGCACCGAATAGGTTTTTTCCGGCTTGAAGTGGGGAAACCCGTGGACCTCGTAGATCAACATCGGGTCGCGCTCCTTGGCCACGAACAGGCGCTTGCCCACCGAATCGTAGGCCAGGCCTTCGAAACCTTTGTTGCCGCCAATGTGCACGCCGAGGGTCATTTGCTCCGCGTCGGCGGCGTCGAGAAATTTCGTGTCGTCATCCACATGCACTTTGATCAGCCGCTGCTGGGCTTCATCGCTGATCACGTAGATGTTGTCGCTGATGAACTCCACCGCCTCGGCATCGCCAAAACCCACCAGCGGGATGCGCCGCAGGAGTTTGCCCTCCAGCGACAACTCGATCAGCTCGGCGTTTTTATTGGTAACGGTAAACAGGCTTTTGCGCACCGGGTCATAGGTGAGTGCCGAGACGTCGTCATTAAGGCCTTCGATCACCTGGCCTTCCACCACTACGCGGTAATCGGCCAGGCCAATCGAGCGCTCATCGGCAGGCGAGCGCCAGGTCTGCCAGTTGAACCACGCGCGTTCGAACAAGCGAAGTTGCTGCGCGACCAACCCGGTGGCAACCAGGGCAATCAGCAACAGAATAAGTAATGCGGGTTTGGGGCGGGTAAATCGGCGCATCAGCAGGGCTCAAGATCAAAAGTGGCGAATGAATATCACGCCTGTCTGAATTTAAACTTAAACGCTGCCCGATGTCTGGCGAATGCCGTTCCTGGAGAAATATCCGACGTAATCGTGGGTTATTTTTGCTTTTCGAAACGATAGAACAGGTTCGGCTCACTGACCATGTACAGCGTGCCGTTCTCATCCATGGTCACGCCTTCTGCGCGAGGGATGGTTTGCTTGAGGCCGTTGAAGCCGCCGAGCAGGGTCATGAAGCTGACTTGCTCGCCCTTTTCATCCAGTTCCAGCAACAGGTGAGAGTCGGCCGACAGCACCAGCAGGTGCCCGGTACGTGGGTCGACCGCCAACGCCGAAAGGTTGCGCATGTCCAGCTCGGTGCTGGCGACCTTTTGCTTGTCGCCGGTCAGCGCAATGCCATCGCTTTTCAAGGTGAACAGCGCGGGCGGGCGCTCTTCGCCGAGTACGATCTGGTGATTGCGCTTGTCCCAGGTGACGCCTTCGAAGGCTTTGTTCTGGTTTTTGGACGGGCCCAGGTCGTAAGGCTTGAAGTCGGCGATGTTCAACTGCTGGGTGCCCGGGTCTACCTTGACCACGGTCAGGCTGTGCATACGCTCATCGACAATGGCCATATGGCCATCTTCCATCATCGTCAGACCTTCCGGGTTGTTCCAGCCAATGAGCGGCATTTTGCGCAGCACATCGCCTTGCAGGCTTAGCTCAACAAGGAACGGGTTTTTGCCCATGACGGAAAACAGAGTTTTGGTCTGCGGGTTGTACGTCACATCCGAGGCTTCGTCCTTTTCCATGCTGGGCAACACTTTGGCGTCGATGACCACCTGATAGTCAGGCAGCCACACGCTGGCTTGCTGTTCGGCCGGGGTTTCAAAGCGCTCCGCTACCCACAAGACGCCGCGATCGTCCCAATGCATGACCCATGAAACGCCATACACAATCACCCCGACCAAAAGCAGCCAGGAATACCAGCGCAGGGAGAGACGGGAGCGAGGCTTGGAAGTGACGGTAGGCAAGGGCACGGCCATGGGGTGCTTTTCCGGGAAGTCAGCTTAAGGTGATAGCACAGGATCAACGGGCCTGCGCGCAGGAGGCTGGGGATTATCCGGATGGTGTGTGAAAAAAATGCAAAACCCGAAGCCTGGTATGCACACAAACCCCTGTGGGAGCTGGCTTGCCTGCGATGGCGTCAGTGAATTCACCACCGTCATCGCAGGCAAGCCAGCTCCCACATTTGGACTGTATTCAGCCTTTAGCGAACGCTGCTTTCGAAGCGGCTGCCGCCACCCAACTCCAGCACCAGTTCATCACCCACATTCAGCGGGCCCACGCCAGCCGGCGTGCCGGTGAGGATTACATCGCCCGCCTGCAGCGAGAAGCAGCTGGCCATGTGCTGGATCATCGGGATGATCGGGTTGAGCATCTGCGAGCTGTTACCGTCCTGGCGCACTTCGCCGTTGATGGTCAGGCGAATGCCGATGTCGGTCAGGTCCGGGAACGTGCTGCCAACCACGAACGGCGCGATCACCGCCGCGCCGTCGAAGGACTTGGCGATTTCCCACGGCAGGCCCTTGGCTTTCAGCTCGGCCTGCTTGTCGCGCAGTGTCAGGTCCAGCGCCGGGGCGAAACCGGAGATGGCGTCCAGCACTTCTTCGCGGCTGGGCTTGGTCGACAGCGGTTTGCCGATCAATACCGCGATTTCAGCTTCGTAATGCACCGAACCGCGCTCGGTCGGAATGGCAAACCCACCTTCCAGCGCAACCACGCAGCTGCCCGGCTTGATGAACAGCAACGGCTCGGTCGGTACCGGGTTGTCCAGTTCCTTGGCGTGTTCGGCGTAGTTACGCCCGATACACACCACCTTACCCAGGGGAAAGTGGATGTTGGTGCCGTCGACATACTTGTGCTGGTAGCTCATGGAACGACTCCTTCAGGGGGCGGTTAAACAGCGAAGATCTTGCCAGGGTTCATGATCCCGTTCGGGTCGAACACCGCTTTCACTGCTTTCATGTAGTCGATTTCAACCGGGGAGCGGCTGTAGGTCAGGTAATCGCGCTTGGTCATGCCAACACCATGTTCGGCGGAGATCGAACCGTTGTACTTCTGCACGGTTTCAAATACCCACTTGTTCACGGTGGCACACTTGGCGAAGAACTCGTCCTTGCTCAGGTTTTCCGGCTTGAGGATGTTCAGGTGCAGGTTGCCGTCGCCGATATGGCCGAACCAGACGATTTCGAAGTCCGGGTAGTGTTGGCCAACGATCGCGTCGATTTCCTTCAAGAACGCCGGTACTTTGGAGACAGTCACCGAAATGTCGTTCTTGTACGGCGTCCAGTGGGAAATGGTTTCGGAGATGTACTCGCGCAGTTTCCACAGGTTATGCAGCTGGGTTTCGCTCTGGCTCATCACGCCGTCCAGCACCCAACCCTGCTCCACACAGTGTTCGAAGGTTTCCAGGGCGTGGTTGGCGACTTCTTCGGTGGTGGCTTCGAATTCCAGCAGCGCGTAGAACGGGCACTCGGTTTCGAACGGCGCCGGCACGTCGCCACGCCCCATCACTTTGGCCAGGGCCTTGTCGGAGAAGAACTCGAAGGCGGTCAGGTCGAGCTTGCTCTGGAAGGCGTGCAGCACCGGCATGATCGAGTCGAAATCAGTGGTGCCGAGCACCATCGCGGTGAGGTTCTTTGGCGCACGGTCCAGACGCATGGTGGCTTCGACCACAAAACCCAACGTACCTTCGGCGCCGATAAACAGCTGGCGCATGTCGTAGCCGGTGGCGTTCTTGATCAGGTCGCGGTTCAGCTCCAGCACATCACCCTTGCCGGTGACGACCTTCATGCCGGCCACCCAGTTACGGGTCATGCCGTAGCGAATAACCTTGATCCCGCCGGCATTGGTGCCGATATTGCCGCCAATCTGGCTGGAACCGGACGAGGCGAAGTCCACCGGGTAGTACAGGCCTTTTTCTTCGGCGACGTTCTGCAATTGCTTGGTGACCACGCCCGGCTGGCACCTGGCAGTGCGGTCGGTGAGGTTCACCTCGAGAATCTGGTTCATGTAGTCGAACGACACCACCACTTCGCCATTCGCTGCCACCGCAGCTGCCGACAGGCCGGTACGCCCACCCGATGGCACCAGCGCCACCTTGTGTTCATTGGCCCAACGGACGATGGCCTGCACCTGCTCAGTGGTCTTCGGGAAGACAATAGCCACCGGAGCCGGCGCGAAGTGCTTGGTCCAATCCTTGCCATAAGCCTCAAGGGAGTCAGCATCGGTCAGGACCTTGCCAGGCTCTACCAGGGTCTTCAGCTCATCAATCAGGGCAGGATGGGTCATCGACAGAACTCTCGAACAATTCATGGTCATCCTGAGAACGCTTCACGTCGCAGGAATGGGTGTTTAGCGGGGCACGTATGCTAGCATACCGCCCCCGCAGGACAGAGCCCAAGGGCGTTTTGCGGTGACGGCTTTCCTGCCGTCCGGGTCAGCTTACGCGATCCGATTCCCTGCCATTTTTCTCCGGGATACAGGTTTACGCAGATGAGCAAGACTTCTCTCGATAAGAGCAAGATCAAGTTCCTTCTTCTGGAAGGCGTCCACCCATCGGCCGTCGAAGTCCTGAAGGCCGCCGGGTACACCAGCATTGAGTACATCACCAGTTCTCTGCCGGAAGCCCAGTTAAAGGAAAAGATCGCCGACGCGCATTTTATCGGCATTCGCTCCCGCACTCAGTTGACCGAAGAGATCTTCGATCACGCCAAGAAGCTCGTGGCGGTCGGCTGTTTCTGCATCGGCACCAACCAGGTCGACCTCAATGCTGCACGCGAGCGCGGCATCGCGGTGTTCAACGCACCGTACTCCAACACCCGTTCCGTTGCGGAGCTGGTGCTGGCCGAGGCCATCCTGCTGTTGCGCGGCATCCCTGAGAAAAACGCTTCCTGCCACCGTGGCGGCTGGATCAAAAGCGCAGCCAACTCCTTCGAAATCCGTGGCAAGAAGCTGGGTATCGTCGGTTACGGCTCGATCGGCACTCAGTTGTCGGTACTGGCTGAAGGCCTGGGCATGCAGGTGTTCTTCTACGACACCCTGACCAAGCTGCCATTGGGCAACGCCACTCAGGTGTCGAGCCTGACCGAGCTGCTGGGCATGTCCGACATCGTCACCCTGCACGTTCCGGAAACCACTGAGACCCAGTGGATGATCGGCGAGAAGGAAATCCGCGCCATCAAAAAGGGCGGCATCCTGATCAACGCTGCACGCGGCACCGTGGTCGAGCTGGACGCACTGGCCGACGCGATCAAGGACAAGCACCTGATCGGCGCCGCGATCGACGTGTTCCCGGTGGAGCCACGCTCCAACGACGACATCTTCGAAAGCCCGCTGCGTGGCCTGGACAACGTGATCCTGACCCCGCACATCGGTGGCTCCACTGCTGAAGCCCAAGCCAACATCGGCCTGGAAGTCTCGGAAAAGCTGGTCAAGTACAGCGACAACGGCACCTCGGTGTCTTCCGTCAACTTCCCGGAAGTGGCGCTGCCGGCTCACCCTGGCAAGCACCGTCTGCTGCACATCCACCAGAACATCCCTGGCGTGATGATGGAGATCAACAAGGTCTTCGCGGAAAACGGCATCAACATCTCCGGTCAGTTCCTGCAGACCAACGAGAAGGTCGGTTACGTGGTAATCGACGTCGACGCCGAATACTCGGACCTGGCGCAAGAGAAGCTGCAGCACATCAACGGCACCATTCGTAGCCGCGTGTTGTTCTAAGGTTTCAACGCACCACGAAAAAGGGAGCCCCTCGGGGCTCCCTTTTTTTCATCTGAACAACGCTTACTTGACGTTAACCGTGATCACTTTCGAGGCGACAGTCGGGTTGAACTGCATGTGCAGTTTGTCGCCGGCGACCAGCTGCAGGGTGTGCTTGCCCGGGGTCAGGGTCAGCTCGGTTTCGGTTTGCGCCTTGCCGTAGTGGATCACGGTGTCGGTGGCCGGGATCGGCATGCTGGCGTCCGGCAGTTCTTTCTGGTCGATCAGCAGGTGATGGTGGCCAGTACCTGGATCCTGGCTGGTGGCCGGAGCCAGTTTCAGGCCTTCCATGCCGAATTTGACGGTGAAGGTTTTATCCACGGTGGCGCCGTCTTTTGGCGACACGATAAACACTTTGGCACCTTCAGGTGGCGCGCTGCGGGGAATTCCGTCAGCAGCGCTGGCCAACATGGAAGCACCCAGCAGCAAGCTGGCAATCGTGGCACGGGACAATAGAGCGTTCATTCGTTTCTCCAGTTTCTGCGGGAAATCTGTTGGGTTATGACAACTTCGCGACAAATTGCTGTCCAAGGCACTCAATACCCTAGCAAAGCGACGCCGACTGGCGTATCGCACAGCTGAATTTTTTGGAGCGACCATGCGCTTTTCGCCTGGCCTTGTACTGTTGCTTTCCCTTCTGAGCCCATTGGCTCATGCCGACCTGATCGATGATGTGTTCGACCGAGGCGAACTGCGTATCGCCCTGGAGGCCAACACGCCACCCTTCAACTTCAAGGACGGTGACAAGCTCACCGGGTTTGAAGTGGAGCTGGGTGAGCAACTGGCCAAGGAAATGGACGTACGCCCCTCGTTCATCACCACCGATGACGCCGACCTGCTGCCAGGCGTTGAATCCGGCAAATACGATGTGGCTATCAACCATATCGCTCTGACTGCCGAGCTGCAGGATCGGTTCGATTTCAGTGACGTCTATAAGCAAACACCTGAGCTGGCGATTCCATTCCAAAAAGGCAATCCGGCGTTCAAAAGTAGTTTGGACAAGGCATTGCATCAGATTAAGGCGGATGGTCGCCTGAAGGCGTTGACGCAGAAGTGGTTTGCACCTGAGTAAATGCAATCAATGTGGGAGCTGGCTTGCCTGCGATAGCAGTATGTCAGTCACACATCAGGTGCTGACCCAAAGCTATCGCAGGCAAGCCAGCTCCCACAGTTGATTCAGGTTGAGTCAGTGAGATGGGTCAGCGCCTGTGCCGCCTCGGGCAATTCCAGCTCACTGAACACCACCACCCCATGGCGCTTGAGCAGCGCCGCCGTGACGCCTTCGCCGCTGACCTTCACTCCACTGAAGGTGCCGTCATAGGTCAGCAGGTTGCCGCAGGATGGGCTGTTGGCCTTGAGCACAGCGATGCGGATACCGTGGCGCTGCACCAGCGCCAATGCCTGGCGGGCGCCGTCGAGGAAGGCGGCGCTGAAGTCTTCGCCCTCGGCCGTCAGTACCTGGGCGCGCCCTTCCCACACATCGATGCCCTGCCCGCCGGGAATCTCGGCAGACGGCCTGGGCGTCGGCAAACCGCCCGACACTTCCGGGCAGATCGCAACGACGCGGTCCTCAGCCTGCCACGCCGCCAATTGATCGAACGGCCCGCTGGCCTCGCCGTCGTAGCGCACCTTGTGCCCGAGCAGGCAGCGGCTGACCAGAATCTTTTCCATGGTTAAAACGGCTCGTTGCCGCGCCGGCGAAACCAGCCAGTGAGGGACAAGCGCTCGCGCGTGGCGGGCAGGACTTCGTGGGGTACCTCCCCGGACAGAAACACCACCAGGCAACCGCCAGTGGGCACCACGTCGTATTCGACGCCGCCTTTGAGGTACATGCGCAACTGGCCGCCATGCTCGGGCAGCCAGTCCTCATTCAAGTAAACCACCGCCGAAACCATGCGCCGGTCATCGTCGCGAAAACGGTCCACATGCTTGAGGTAGAACGCGCCCGGCGGGTACATCGCGAAATGGCTTTCGAAATCTTCCAGGCCCAGAAACAGCCCGCGATTCATCGCCTGGCGCAGGCTGTCCATCACGCCCATGTAGGTCTCACAAACGGCTGCGTCGCCCTCCTCCAGCCACTGGATATGGTCACCGCGAATGCCCTCGCGGATCTCCTGCGCCGGCCCGCGTCCGACTGCGGCAGGTGCCAGTTCCCCTTCGGCCGCACGTTTATGGCACTCAGCCGCCAATTCCAGGGTCAGAGCCTGGGGCAGGAAGCCGTTCTGCTGCGACCAGCCTTTTTCGGCCAGGTCATCGACAATGCGTTGCAGCAGGGGATGATCGAGGGGGATTTGCATGGCGCGCATAGTATCCATACGCCTGTGAATCCGACAGAGCCGCCGAGCGTCTGAATACACTTTAGTCAGGTAGCCGATAGGATTTCTCGACAAATCCTACGCCCGACACGGACAATAGTGGCCGACTGACAGGAGTCCCTATGCGTCGTTTGTTTTTTTCCATGCTGATGCTCTGCGTTTTGCCCGCTTGGGCAGACGGCCATGACCAGTTGTACAAGGTTGCCGGCTGGGCCGAACAACGTGCGCATTTCAATGACGCCCTCAGTGCGACCCAGCAGCGCTACCGCAATAGCCTGCCGCCAGCGGTGTACCAGGCGCTGGTCGACAACAGCAATAAGCGCTTTGCCGCCCAGGCGGTGGACAAGCGCGCCGAAGCGCAATTGCGCCAAAACCTCGCGGACCCGAAACCTGCACTGGCGTTTTTCCAGTCGCCGTTGGGCCGCAAGATCGTCGCCGCCGAGTTACTCGCCACCCGCCGCGACCAGTTGGCCAAAAATGCTCAGGGCCTGCCGCACATCGAAGCCGACGCCACCCGCAGCCTGATCATCGGCCACCTCGCCCAAGCGTTACCGGCCCGTGAAGCCGGTGCGGAAGTCAGCCTGGCAATTGCCGGTGTAGCCGCCGACAGCTTGAGCCAGATGATCCCCGGCTTGTTGGGCGGTGGTCAGGCGCAGGGCATGTTGAATGGCCAGCGTGAGCGGTTGATGCAGCAGATTGGCAATGACCTGAATAACACGTTGTTGTATGTCTATCGGGATTTGTCTGACCCGGAGCTGGAAGAGTTCGCCACGTTTGCGGAGTCGCCGGAGGGTAAGGCGTATTACAAGGCGGCACTGGCAGCCATACGTGCGGGCCTTGCCGTCGGCCAGAGCACTTCCAGCCTGGCGCAGTAAACAATGTGGGAGCGGGCTTGTCGAATCGTCGCACCGCTGCGATAGCGGTGGGTCAGTCACACCGCTATCGCAGGCAAGCCAGCTCCCACACTTCCACCCTGTTACTTCAGGTGATCGGTGAGGTACTTGAAGTATTCTTCGCGAATCTCTGGAATCTCATTCGCCAAATGATGCCTGCCTCGCTTCAGCATCAATACCTCGGGCTGATCAAACTTGCTTCGCAGCACCTGCAAGTTGTGTTGCCAGTCCACCGTCATGTCTTCCTCACCCTGCACAATCACCGGCCGACGTGGGCTGCGCGGTGCGGCTTCGATGCGTTTGATCCAGCGCGACAATGCGCCCACCCAGGCAGTCGGCAATTGGCGCGGCTGTAACGGGTCGGCTTCAAGGAAGGGTTTGAATGCAGGGTCGTGGGTGTTCTCGCTGAACCGTCGCGCAATGCCTTTGACGAACGGGCGCAGCAGGTAATAGCTGACCTGCGACCAGCCCCAGGCACGCGGGCGCACCAAGGGCGACAGCAGGAAGGTTTCACCCTGAGCCGGGCTGTCGGCGCCATGGTTGAGCACGTGGTCCACCACCACCGCACCACCGGTGCTTTGCCCGAACAGGTGCCAGGGTTGCGGCAGTTGCAGCATTTTCGCCTGGGCAAACAGCGCCTGCACCACGTCCTGGTACACCGCAAAATCATCGATGCTGGCGCGCGCGCCGCTGGACAGGCCATGGCCCGGCAAGTCGCAGGCAATCACCACGAAACCCTGATCCAGCGCCCAGTCCACCACGCTGCGGTACAGCCCCATGTGGTCGTAGAAGCCGTGGAACATGAACATTGTCGCCACCGGCACCGGCGGCCACCACACTTGCGCCACGACTTGAAACCCATCCACTTCGAAGCGCCCCAGGCGGCTGGTGGCTGGCACGTTGCGCGCCGACAGGTCCAGCCCGTAGAAACGCTGGTAGACCCGCGCCTCGGCGCTGAGCGGTTGCGCATCCACTAAAGGCCGCAAGCTTTCGCGCAGATGATCGGGGTCAAAACTGACAGGCATAAAGGGTTCCAGACTCACGGTGAAGATGAATATCGAGCTGCGATATTCATCTGTCAGGGCAAGCATGGCAAGCTACGCGATCTTCGAGGATTGATCTGAATGCGACAACCCTACCGCTCCGCCTTGTTCGCCAGCCTGCTTTTGGTCATTTGCGCCGGGGTGCTGTGGACGGCGTACGACTGGTTCCAGGGCCGCTACCTGCGGGCGTTCAGCGAACACACGGCGGTGTTTTCCGGCGATGCCTTGCGCCTGCCCGCCGAGCTGGCAGGCCCCGGCCCGATCCGCCTCGTGCACTTCTGGGACCCGGCGTGCCCGTGCAATGTCGGCAACCAGCAGCACCTGAGCGAGCTGATCGAGCACTACGCGCCCAAGGGCGTCGAGTTTTATGCCCTGCAAAAAGCCGGCAGCCACGGCAAGCTGCCCGATAACCTGCGCGACATGAAAACCCTCGCCGGCCTGTACGGTGCCGACCAGGTACCGGCTACACCGGCCGTGGGCATTTGGGATCGCAGCGGAAAACTGGCGTACTTCGGCCCCTACAGCGAAGGGCTGACGTGTAACACCGGCAACAGTTTTATCGAGCCGATTCTCAAGGCCCTGGACGCCGGGCGCGAGATCGATGCCACCCACACCCTGGCGGTGGGTTGCTATTGCCAGTGGGGCAATGCGTCAAACTGAACACAAGCTGTTCGACCGGCAAACTCCAGTCACCCGGCCAGCAGGCTCATGTATCGTAGTTTTCCAGCGGGTTTGTAAAGCAGACGACAGGAACACATGAGCCAGTTAACCATCATCCTCTGGATGCTCAACGTGATCGTTGACACATCCGGCCAGCTGGCATTCAAAGCCGCCGCCTCCGCCAGTGCCGAACACGACGGCCTGGCCCACTGGAAGCACATGCTCAAGCGCCCGTGGATCTGGCTCGGCGTCATCTGCTACGTCTTCGAATTCGTGTTGTGGCTGGCGTTTCTGTCGCTGGTGCCGTTGTCGGTGGGCGTGATGCTCGGCTCGATCAACATTGTGGTGATCATGATTGCCGGGCGTTTCCTGTTCAAGGAAAGCCTGAGCAAGTGGCGGTTGATCGGCATCCTGCTGATCGCCTGTGGCGTGACCGTCGTAGGGTTCGAATGATGAAACGCTTTTATATTCTGGGTTTTCTCGCGCTGATCATTTTCGACACACTGGCGCAGGTCAGTTTCAAATTCGCCTCGGTGCATGCAGAGCCCTTGGCGATGGATGTCGCCTGGCTGGTTCGCGTGTTTGGCGCACCGTGGATCTACGGCGCTTTCGTGGGGTACATCGGCGCCTTCTTCACCTGGATGACGTTGCTCAAGTACGCGCCGGTAGGCCCTGCGTTTGCGGCGTCGCACCTGGAGCTGATCAGCGTCACGCTGATCTCCGTCTGGCTGTTCGATGACAGCCTGACCCTGCCCAAAATCATCGGCGGCGCGCTGATCATCGCGGGCATTCTGTGCCTGGCGCGCAGTGAAGACGAAGCCGAAAAAGTCGTCGAAGCCGACCCTGCGGAAACGCTCGCGTAATGCTCCGTCGAGAAATCCCGCCCACCGCAGGGCTGCCTCTGCGCTGGCAGGATTTACTCGGCCTTTCGGGTGAACTGGCCCCCGCGCTGGCCCGCCAACTCTCGATCCCACTCCCCGCGTTGCCCTGCTCCGGCACTGCCGCACTGATCATCGCCCTGCGCGTGTTGCAGCAACGCATGCCCGGCCGCACCCGGCTGATCGTGCCGGCCTACACATGCCCGCTGGTGGCATTGGCCGCCCATTACTGCCCGCCGTTGCGGGTGGTGCCGTGTGATTTGCAGCAGGGCGGCATCGACCTGGATGAAAGCCAAATGGCGCAACTGTGCGACGAAAGCACCCTCGCAGTGGTGGTCACTCACTTGGCGGGGCGCGTGGCCGATGTGGATACGGCCAGGCGCATCGCCAGTCGCGTCGGCGCCGCAGTGATCGAAGACGCCGCCCAAGCCATGGGCGCGCTGGACGACGGCCACTCTGTGGGGCTTAAAGGCGACGTGGGGTTTTTCAGCATGGCCCTCGGCAAAGGCCTGACAACGGCGGAAGGCGGCGTGCTGTTCAGCCGCGACCCGGTGCTGCATCAGGCACTGCATCGCCAGTGCCGCAACGACCTGCCCTTCAGCCTGCGCTGGGAGCTGCAACGCAGCGCCGAACTGTGGGGTTACGCGCTGGTTTATCAGCCGCGCGGTTTGTATTACGCGTATGGCAAAGGCCTGCGCGCAGCGCTGGCACACGGCGATGAAGTGGCCGCCGTGGGGGACGACTTTTCGGTCGACGACATCCCGCTGCACCGTCTCGGCGGCTATCGACGCAAAGTCGGCGCCGCCGCACTGGCTCGCTTGCCTGACTACTTGCAGCAAGGCCGCCAGCGCGCATTGCACCGCGCAGCACGCTTGAATGCCCTGCCCGGCGTCTCAGTGGTGATGGACCGGCCAGGGCAGCAAGGCACCTGGCCTTTTCTGATGGTGGTGATGCCGTCTGCACAGGCCCGTGATGCGGCGATGGCCCAGCTGTGGACCTCCGGGCTCGGCGTAACGCGCCTGTTTATCCACACCCTGCCCGGCTACCCCGCCGTCGCCCCGCTGTTGCAGACGGCAGGCCCGATCACTCAGGCCGAGGACTTCGCCCGCCGCAGCCTGTCGATCAGCAACAGCCATTGGCTGAGCGACGAACACTTCGAACGGATACTGGCTCAGCTCAAGGCGATTGTTGCCAGCCCTGATTGATGCGCGTCACCAGCCGGCTGTTCAGCTCGTTCTGTTGTTGCTGCCAGATATGTATTTGCGCCGCAGGCAATTGCTCCTGGCCGTCGGACGCACTCAGCCAGCGCTTGAACGTGCTTTGATAGCTGTATGCCGACACGTCCCCGGTGATGTCCGCGCCGATGATCCGGCCCTCGCAGGCGCTGATCAGGTCGTTCAAATGCCGCTCAAGGAACTCGCCCTGGTCCCAGTTGGTGTTCACCACGGCGGGGCTCAGCACGTCTTTGTCGATGGACAGGTACACCGGCAACGAGGGATCAAACTGCGCCAGAAACGCATGCATCAATGCATCGGGATTGCTGAACGCCCGATTGCCACGACTGGCACCCACCCAGTTCATCCAGCGCGTGTCGACGTTGACGTTCCAGTAGGTCAGCTTGCGCTTGAGCAGCGGCGACCAGTGATTTTCCCAGGCGTGGCCCAGGGCAATGTCCTGCGAGCCAATGCCCAGCACATGCACATGCTCGACCTGCGGCAAGCGGCTGGCCCAGTAGACCCACGAGCCGCAGTGGATGCCGAACGGGTAGCGCATGTTGTCGGGGTGGTTGTCGCAAATGATCAGCTGAAATTTTTGCTGCGCGGGCAGGCGGTTCAGCAGCAGTTGGCTGAGGTGGTGATAGTCGCCGCTGCCGGTGAACACGCAGCCATAGTCGCTTGGCATTTGTGCATCAAGGGCCGTTTCCAACGCTTTGAATTGCGCCCAACTGCAGCCGAAACGGATTTTTTCCTGCCAGGTTTGCAGCGGCACGGTGACTGCGCCGGGGATGTCACTGACCGCGCCGTCGAAATCCAGGATCAGCGGCGCTCGGGCCACACTCATGAGGTTTGCTCCTGATGCCATTGGTTGTCGCTTTCAAAATGATGGCGAAAACGATTGCCCAACTTGCGCAGCAGCGGGTTGCGTACCCACACCAAATGGCGCGTAAACGTGAAGTCGGCGCCGAGGTTGGCCTTGACCTGCGGGTCGGTCCAGCCCGCCACATAGAATTTCAGGCCGTTGGCCACGGCGTACTCCAGGTTCACAAACCAGCTGACGAAGTAGAGGTTGAACTCCAGCGCCAGCGGGTAATTCAGGCCGATGTACTTGTCGAGCAGCTTGCCGCCCTGCACGTAGCACAGGTTGAAGCCGATCAGCTCGTCGCAGTGCCAGTAGCAGAACACGCGGCCGTTGCTGTCGGGATCCCTCAGCAAGCCGCTGAAAAACGCAGGGGTCAGCAGGTCAAAGTGGATCTCGCTCTGGTCGTACACCGCCTTGTACAGATCAAACAATTGCGTCAGCCAGGCGTCGTCGTTAAACCGCGCATCGCCGGTGTCGAGAATGTCCACGCGCATGGCCTCACGGCTGCGCAACTTGCGTCGGATATTGCGGCGACGGCTGTGGGACAAGCGCGCCAGGTATTCATCAATCGTGGTGAAGTTGATCGGCACATACGCCAGTGCCTGGCCCTCCAGGCTGATAAAGCCGCGCCGGGTGCAGTCCTCGATCAAGGCCTGGGCGTAGCGGTTGTCCGCGTCACTGAGCAGTGGGGAGTCGCACGGCACATCCTTAATGACAGTGAGCTTGCGTTGCGTCACGCATTCGTCCTGCAGCCATTGCGCGAGGTCCTGAGGCGCAATGCGTTGTGGCAACGGCGCGTATTCGCTGACCGTGGTGCCGACGAAACAGCTGTCGACACGCAGCCACGAATGCCAGAAGCGATACCCCGGCCAGCCGCGCACACGCGCCACGAATGCGTCGTCGGCGGTGGTCAGCAGGTCGAATGGCGTGAAGAAATACGGCAGGCCCTGAGCGGACAGCCGAGCGTCAAAGCCCACTGGCGGGTGCTGCAAAAACTGCCCGATCAGCGAGGGCGCTTCCAGGCAACACGCGTAGGTGGCCTCGGGGCGGCTGGAGTCTGACAGGGGTTGCAGGGCGCAGGTCATGGCGAAAAGCTCAAAGATGACAGGTGGAATAATAGCCGCTTCGAGGTGTTCTCCACTTGAACCTCGGCTGTCGCAGCAGCAATTCCCCGAGCCTTCGCCAAACCCATTAGACTCCGTTGACCTCCAAGGTGACTGACTCAAGGACCGTCCATGAAACGCAGCCTGACCGTGCTCGCTCTGCTGATTGCCGCCCTCCTGGCGGGCGCCGGCTGGTATGTCTACAGCAAGCAACCGACCCGCCAGGGCACCGAAACACTGGCCAACCTGCAGGGCTCGGTCACTGTGCGTTATGACGACCGTGGCGTGCCGCACATCCGCGCAGAGAACGAGACCGACCTGTACCGCGCCCTCGGCTACGTGCATGCTCAGGATCGGCTGTTCCAGATGGAGATCATGCGGCGCCTGGCCCGTGGCGAGCTCGCCGAGGTGCTGGGGCCCAAAGTGCTGGAGACCGACAAACTGTTCCGCAGCCTGCGCATTCGCGAGCGCGCCTTGAGCTACGTGGAACACATGGACCACGACTCGCCGGCGTGGAAAGCGCTGCAAGCCTATCTGGACGGCATCAACCAATATCAGGACAGCCACGCCAGCCCGATGGAATTCGACGTGCTGGGCACTCCCAAACGCCGCTTTACCGCCGAAGACACCATCAGCGTTGCCGGTTACCTGGCCTACAGCTTTGCCGCCGCGTTTCGTACAGAACCGTTGCTGACGTACATCCGTGACCAGTTGGGCGGCGACTACCTGAAAGTCTTTGACCTCGACTGGCAACCCAAGGGCGCGCTGAACCTCGCCGCCAGCGACTGGAACCGCCTCGGCGCCCTCGCCTCGCTGAGCGATAAAGCCCTGGCCGACAACGGCCTGCCGCAGTTCGAAGGCAGCAACGCCTGGGCCATCAGCGGCAGCCGCACCAAGAGCGGCAAGCCGTTGCTGGCGGGTGACCCGCATATCCGCTTCTCGGTGCCGTCGGTGTGGTACGAGGCGCAACTGTCGGCGCCGGGCTTTGAGCTGTATGGCTATCACAACGCACTGGTGCCGGTAGCGTTCCTGGGGCACAACCTGGATTTCGGCTGGAGCCTGACCATGTTCCAGAACGATGACCTCGACCTGATCGCCGAAAAGGTCAACCCGGCCAATCCCAATCAGGTCTGGTACCACGACCAGTGGGTCAACATGACCAGCAGCGAGCAGCAGATTGCGGTCAAGGGCCAGGCGCCGGTGACCATTACCCTGCGCCAGTCGCCCCACGGCCCGATCATCAATGACGTGCTCGGCGAAAGCGCCGGCAGCACGCCGATAGCCATGTGGTGGGCGTTCCTTGATACGCAGAACCCGATTCTTGAAGGGTTTTACCAGCTCAACCGCGCCGACACGCTGGCCAAGGCGCGTGCGGCAGCGGCCAAGGTCTCGGCACCGGGGCTGAACATTGTGTGGGCGAATGCCAAGGGCGATATCGGCTGGTGGGCGGCGGCGCAGTTGCCGATCCGGCCGGCCGGGGTCAACCCGGGGTTTATCCTGGATGGCAGCAGCGCTCAGGCCGACAAGTTGGGTTTTTATCCTTTCAGCGCCAACCCCCAGGAAGAAAACCCGGCGCGCGGGTACGTGGTGTCCGCCAATGCGCAGCCGGTGTCGCCTACTGGCATGGAGATTCCCGGTTATTACAACCTGGCTGACCGTGGCCAGCAGTTGAATGCGCAGTTGAGCGACAACAGCGTGAAGTGGGATGTGAATAACAGCCAGGCCTTGCAGCTGGGTACAACCACCGCGTATGGCCCGCGGTTGCTGGCGCCGTTGTTGCCGGTACTGCGTGAGGTGGTCAAGGACCCGGCGCAGTTGAAGCTGGTCGATCAACTGGCTGCATGGAAAGGCGACTACCCGCTGGAGTCCACCAGTGCCACGTTGTTTAACCAGTTTTTGTTCAACCTGACGGATGCGGCTTTTCACCCCAAGCTTGGCGACAACCTATTCAAGTCGCTGTTGAGTACGCGTGTGATCGATGCTGCGTTGCCGCGCCTGGCTGATTCGCCGGATTCGCCGTGGTGGGGTGGCAAGCGTGCCGAGACCGTGAAACTTGCCTGGGATAACAGCCTGGCGCATCTCAAGGCGACGTTTGGTGATGACCCGAGTCAGTGGCAGTGGGGCAAGGCGCATACCTTGACGCACGGGCATCCGTTGGGGATGCAGAAGCCGTTGGATGTGGTGTTTAACGTTGGGCCGTTTCCGGCTCCCGGCAGCCACGAAGTGCCGAATAACCAATCGGCTGCGATTGGGCCGGCGCCTTGGCCGGTGACGTATGGGCCTTCGACGCGGCGGCTGATTGACTTCGCTGACCCGGCTCATGCGTTGACGATCAACCCGGTGGGGCAAAGCGGGGTGCCGTTTGATTCGCACTATGGTGATCAGGCGCAGACGTACATTGAGGGTGGGTATGAGCAGGCGCACTTTACTGATGAGGAAGTCACGGCGAATACGCGTGGAACGTTGAAGTTACTGCCTGCCCGGTAACGGCCTGTAAACCCGATTAATGTGGGAGCTGGCTTGCCTGCGATGGCGGCCTGTCGGGGTGCATATCCGTTGCTGCGGTAACGGCTTAAATTGGTTCCGCTCTTACAGCGGGTCACTTTTGGAAAAGAGCCCCAAAAGTAACCAAAAGGGCTCTTGCCCCACCACTCGGCACCTCGCTTAGGCTCGGTGTGCCCGCACTCCGGCTTGAATCCGTGGGCCGCCGCGATGGGCC
>NZ_JAFCTN010000004.1:17619-226846 GCF_049896045.1 Pseudomonas sp. PWP3-1b2 | reverse complement strand
TCGCGGCGGCCCACGGATTCAAGCCGGAGTGAGGGCACACCGAGCCTAAGCGAGGTGCCGAGTGGTGGGGCGAAGACTTTTTGGTTACTTTTGGGGCGTTTGCCAAAAGTGACCCGCTGTAAGAGCGGAACCGATTTCAGCCATCGCCCAAATAACGGATATGCACCCCGACAGCCCCTACAACAACCCACCCCCATCAATATCAACCACAGCCCCCGTCATAAACCCATTCTCCATGGCCAACACATACCCCGCCGCCACCTCCTCTGCCCGCCCCACCCGCCCAACAGGCAGGGCACCACCCGCCTTGGCATACATCGCCTGCCGCTGATCCTCCGCCAACCCCGCATACGCCGGCGTATCAATCACCCCAGGACTCACCACATTCACCCGACGCGGTGCCAGCTCCTTGGCCAACTGCTTACCCAGCGCCTCAGTCGCCGCATTAATCCCCGTCTTGATAAACTGCCCCGCCGCCAATTTACGCCCCAGTTGCCCCGACGTCAGGCTAATGCTCCCACGCTCATCCAGAAACGGCAGCGCCAACTGAATCGCACGCAAAGCCCCCCACAACTTCACATTGAAATTCTCCTGAGCCTCAACCAGATCCGTCTCGACCAACGACTTGGCACGCACCGAAGGCCCCGACGTGTACACCAAATGATCAAAGCGCCCCACCGTCTCGAACAAACGCTGCAGCGAGGCACTGTCTGTGACATCCACCGGCTCACTGCGCACCCCGTTATCAACACCGCAAGCCAAACGACGCCCGGCTATGACCACCTGTGCACCACGGGCCACAGCCGCTGCCGCGACGGCCGCGCCAATGCCACTGCTGCCACCAATCACGAGCACGGTTTTACCACTGAGAGACGCTGTCATAGGGAAATGTCCTGACTGAGAAAGTGAGCGTTCATCTTCCCAGCTTGGCAATCAACGAAAAATCCCGGTAAAACGACAAGATCTTTAAAGGATTTTTACAAATGAGCTCAATCCTTGATCTGGAAGTGTTCGTGCGCACCGCCGACACCGCAAGCCTCTCCGCCGCTGCACGCAGCCTGGGCTTGACCCCGGCGGCGGCCAGCATTGCCCTTAAACGCCTGGAAACCCGCCTCGGCATCCGCTTGTTGGCGCGCTCCACACGCAGCATGCGCCTGACGGAAGAAGGCCGGCGTTACCTGGACAGCGTGCGCGTGGCGCTGGAGGCGTTGTCGGAAGGCGAACACGCGATCAAACAGCAAGGCCAAAGCCTCAGCGGACTGTTACAACTGGCGGCCCCCTCGGATTTCGGGCGCAATGTACTGCTCGGCTGGCTGGATGAGTTCAAGGTCGAGCACCCGAATATCCGCCTGCAACTGTTGCTCAACGACAGCAATGCAGACCTGTTCCGCGACACCGTCGACATCGCCCTGCGCTTTGGTGTGCCGAGGGATTCCAGCCTGGTGGCGCTGCCCGTGGTGCCCGGCCACCACCGTATCCCCTGCGCGAGCCCCGACTACCTTGCACGTCACGGCACACCGCAAACGCCGGCGGATTTGGCGCACCACAGCACGCTGCGCTACATGCGTCGGGGGCAAGCCAATAACACCTGGTATTTTCGCCAGGGCCCCATGCTGCAGGAAGTCGACGTCTCGGGCGATTACCTCAGCGATGACGGTGAAATCGTGCGCCGCTGGGCGCTGGCCGGGCATGGCATCGCGTATAAAGCCAACCTCGACGTTGCCCGCGATATCAAGGCCGGGCGATTGGTGCCGTTGTTGCCGGACTGGCAAGGCGAGCCCACGCCGTTCAACCTGATGTGCCCTCACCGCCTGCAAGTGTCGGAGCGCGTGAAAGTGCTGCACCGATTTTTACAGGCGCGCTGTCAGACCTTGCTGCATGAATGAAGAAACGCGCTCAGGGGTTGTTCCAGAGCGGTTGAGTCTGGTATTGCATACCTCACGTTTCCCTGCCATGAGGAGCTTTGCATGATTTACCGCACATTGGGCCAGTCCGGGTTGAAGGTCAGCGCGCTGACCCTGGGCACCATGATGTTTGGCGAACAGACCGACACCGAAGACTCGCTGCGCATCATCGACAAGGCGTGGGACCAGGGCATCAATTTTATCGACACGGCCGACGTTTACACCGGCGGGCGCTCCGAGGAAATCGTCGGGGAAGCCATTGTTCGCAATCGCCAGGATTGGGTGGTGGCCTCCAAAGTTGCGATTGGCCCCACCGACGGTTTGCCGAACCGCAGCGGCCTGAGCCGCAAGCGTATTTTTAACGCACTGGAAGCCAGCCTGACGCGCCTGGACACCGACTACCTGGACATTTATTACCTGCACCGCGAGGACCACAACACTCCGCTGGAAGTGACCGTGTCGGCAATCGGCGACCTGATCCGCCAGGGCAAGATCCGCTATTGGGGCTTGTCCAACTACCGTGGCTGGCGTATCGCAGAGGTGATTCGCGTGGCCGAGCGCCTGGGCGTGGACCGGCCGATTATCAGCCAGCCACTGTACAACATCGTCAATCGCCAGGCCGAGGTCGAGCAGATTACCGCAGCCGCCGCCTATGGCTTGGGCGTGGTGCCTTACAGCCCGTTGGCCCGTGGCGTACTGAGCGGCAAATATGCACCGGATGTCACACCCGAAGCCGGCAGCCGCGCGGCGCGCCAGGACAAACGCATTTTGGAAACCGAATGGCGTGTGGAGTCGCTACGCATCGCTCAACAGATTCAGCAATACACACAAGGACGCGGCGTAGGCATTGTTGAATTTGCGATTGCCTGGGTGTTGAACAACTCAGCGGTGAGCTCGGCGATTGTCGGGCCGCGTACCGAGGCGCAGTGGGACGCTTACACCGGCGCTCTGGAGGTGAAGATCACGGCCGAAGATGAAGCGTTTATTGATTCGCTGGTGACGCCGGGGCATTCGTCCACACCGGGATTCAATGATGTAGGCCATTTTGTATCCGGCCGCACGCCACGCCCCTAGCTTGATTGTGGAGCACTGGCTTGTTGTGGCCAGTGCGCTTGTCGTGCCAAGCGGTCTTCCTGTGGCGAGCGGGCTTGTTGTGGCGAGCGGGCTTGCCCCGCGTTGGGGCGCGAAGCGCCCCCAGTAAAGCCACCGCGTAATTTCAGACAATTCACGGTTGCAGGTTTCAGGGCTGCTGCGCAGCCCAACGCGGGGCAAGCCCGCTCGCCACAACAAGCCCTCGGTACACAGCAGGCCCGCTCACCACAGCAATCCCGCTCCCCACAACGATGTGTCAAATTCAACCGCCCTGAGCATTTTTCCACAAATACACTCCGAAACAGCCCACCCCTCCCCGGCCAAAAGCACCATAATCCACACTCTTCTGAATCAATCGTTTTTCGCGAGGACAGTGTGTCTAAAGGTGTTGTTTTATCGGTCTCGGCCTCGGTGCTGTTTGCCGTGATGTATTACTTCACATCGCTGCTGACGCCATTGAGTGGCCTGGAGATTTTTGGCTGGCGCATGCTGCTGACCGTGCCGTGCATGACGCTGTTCATGATCGTTAGCGGTGAATGGCGACGGGTGTGGGAGTTGGTGCGGATGCTGGCCGCCAAGCCACGCCTGTTGGGCGGCGTGGTGTTGTCTTCCGCGTTGCTGGGCGTGCAATTGTGGCTGTTTATGTGGGCGCCGTTGAACGGGCGCAGCCTGGATGTGTCGGTGGGGTATTTCCTGCTGCCGCTGACCATGGTGCTGACCGGGCGCCTGGTGTACGGCGAGCGCTTGTCGCGTCTGCAACAGATTGCGGTGTTTTTTGCCGCGCTTGGCGTGTTGAACGAGCTGTATCAGGCCGGCGGTTTTTCCTGGGCGACCCTGGTGGTCATCATTGGTTACCCGATCTATTTCGTGGTGCGCAAATACCTGGCCACCGATAACCTGGGCGGCCTGTGGCTCGACATGGCGCTGATGCTGCCGGTGGCCTGGTGGTTCGTGCAGCATGGCGAACAAGGCTTTGCGGTGATGGATATTCACCCAAAGCTGTACGCATTGATTCCAATGCTGGGGGTGATCAGCGCGTCGGCTCTGGTGAGCTATATCGTCGCCAGCCGTTTGCTGCCCTTCAGCCTGTTCGGGCTGCTCAGCTATGTTGAGCCTGTGTTGTTGCTGGGCGTGGCGTTGATACTGGGAGACGGCATCAAGGGCGGCCAATGGCTGACCTACATCCCGATCTGGATGGCGGTGCTGGTGCTGGTGTACGAAGGTTTCAAGCATTTGGTGCGTCAGCGCAAAGCTTGAAAGGCAGGCGATAAAAAGCCCGGCCGGGGGTAATCCTCGGTCGGGCTTTTTTATGGCTTAGTCGGCGGTCAGTACACCACGACGCACCTGGTCGCGTTCGATCGACTCGAACAGCGCCTTGAAGTTGCCCTCGCCAAACCCGTCATCGCCTTTGCGCTGGATGAATTCGAAGAACACCGGGCCCATCAGAGTTTCCGAAAAGATCTGCAACAGCAGTCGCTTGTCGCCTTCAATCGACGAACCGTCGAGCAGAATGCCGCGCGACTGCAGTTGATCCACTGGCTCGCCGTGGTCTGGCAGGCGGCCTTCGAGCATTTCATAGTAGGTATCGGGTGGCGCGGTCATGAAGCGCATGCCGATGCCTTTCAGCGCGTCCCAGGTCTTTACCAGGTCGTCGGTGAGGAACGCCACGTGCTGGATGCCCTCGCCGTTGAACTGCATCAGGAACTCTTCGATTTGCCCTGCACCCTTGGATGATTCTTCGTTCAGCGGGATGCGGATCATGCCATCCGGTGCGCTCATGGCCTTGGAGGTCAAGCCGGTGTATTCGCCCTTGATGTCGAAGTAGCGCGCTTCACGGAAATTGAACAGTTTTTCGTAGAAGTTGGCCCAGTAGGCCATGCGCCCGCGGTACACGTTGTGGGTCAAGTGGTCGATGACCTTAAGGCCCGCGCCCACCGGGTTGCGCTCTACGCCTTCCAGGTACACAAAGTCGATGTCGTAGATCGAGCTGCCTTCGCCGAAACGATCGATCAGGTACAACGGTGCGCCGCCAATGCCCTTGATGGCCGGCAGGTTCAGCTCCATCGGGCCGGTCTGGATGTGGATCGGCTGGGCACCGAGTTCCAGTGCGCGGTTGTAGGCCTGTTGCGAGTCTTTGACGCGAAACGCCATGCCGCACACCGACGGGCCGTGCTCGGCCGCGAAGTACGAGGCAAGGCTGTCAGGCTCGTTGTTGAGGATCAGGTTGATTTCGCCCTGGCGAAACAGGTCGACGTTTTTGGAGCGGTGGGTGGCTACTTTGGTGAAGCCCATGATCTTGAAGATCGGCTCCAGGGCGCCCGGGGTTGGCGATGCGAATTCGATAAATTCAAAGCCCATCAGGCCCATTGGGTTTTCGTATTGGTCGGCCATGTCGGCACCTCATCATGCTTGTGGGTAGCAATTGTTTAGTTGCGTGCAAGGATGAGGTTTCGGGGTGGCGCACAGGACAGGCCTCGCACGCTGCGGGCGAGGAAGTCACCAAAGATGAGGGGGGAGCCGAGTAGCTTCATGGTGTCATCAGTCTCTGACGGCCGAGGCTTGCGTGAGCGCAAGTCCATATTCTTGTATGCGTAAATCGATTCTACACAGCGTAACAGCGTTTGTCCGTAGTCTTATCAAATCCCCAATGCCTTGGCCGGTGCAAGGGGCTTGTTGCACAGGTAGATGCCGAGCAGGATCACCCCGCCGCCCAGCAGCATCGGTAACGTCAGTTGCTCGCCCAGCAGCATCGCCCCACAAATCACCGCCGTCAGCGGGTTCAGTGCGATAAACACACCGGCGCGGGTCGCGCCGATGTGGCGGATACCGTCGTACCAAAGGATGTAGGCGAGTGCCGAACCCACTACGCCCAGGTAGAGCAGGCTCAGCCACTGCGGCAGTTGAATGGCCTGCACGACGGCGACTGTCAGCCTGCCGCTGAAGGCGGTGGTGGCCGCGAGCATCAAGGTGCCGAGTAAAATCGACCAGGTCACCGTCTGCAAGGCGCCCAGCTCCCGGTTGAGGCCAGGGGAAAACAGCGAATACACGCCCCACCCCACCACGCAGCCGAAAATCAGCAGGTCGCCGATCCAGGCGTTGGCCGCGCCGTCCAGAAGCGCGGGGTTACGACTGACGATAACGGCACCTGCGCCGCCCAGGCATAACGCGATGCCCAGCAGCTTGGCCGGCCCCAGGCGTTCCTTGAACAACACCCATGACGCCAGCCCAATCACCGCCGGGTTCAACGCCACGATCAGCGACGCCCGCGAGGCGTTGATGTACTGCAGCCCGTAGAAAAAGCACAGGTTGTAGAAATAGATGCCGAAAAAACCCAGCATCGCCAACTGCACAAGCTGCGCAACGCTGGGCCGAACCAGGCGAATGCGTGCAATGGCCATAAACACCAGCAATGCCACGCTGGCCAGTACAAAGCGCAAAGTCGCCGCCAGCAACGGCTCGACATCGGTCGCCAGGTAGCGGCCGGCGACGAAGGTGGCGCCCCAGATCATGGTGACCGAGGCCAGCTTCACGTAGGTCAGGCGGTCGGAACGAGATGGCATCAGTGTGTGCTCTATGGCGGTCAGGATTGGCGTATGCTCGCGCTAATGACAGGTCATCGTAAAATGAGTAAACACTCATGACACTCACCCAACTTGAAATCTTTTCTCGCGTCGCCGAGCTGCAAGGCTTCACCAGCGCTGCCCTGCGCCTGGGCATCAGCCAGTCGGCGGTGTCCCACGCGATCAAGGCCCTTGAGCAGGAATTGGGCGTCGAGTTGTTCCGCCGGCACCAGTCCCAGGTGCAACTGACGGACATCGGCCTGCAACTGTTGATGCGCGCGCGCACCTTGCTCGGCGTGGCCAGCACCCTGCAGCAGGAAGCTTCGGATGCCCGAGGTATGAAGCGCGGCACGCTACGCATCGGCTCTTTTGGACCAACATCGTCCAACCGGCTGCTGCCGCGCATTCTCAAGCAGTTTCGCGTGGCGCATCCGGGTATCGAAGTGCATGTGGACGAAGGCCCCGACCGTCAGGTGATCCAGTGGCTGGATGAGCGCCGCATCGACGTGGGCTTCGTGGTGCTGGAACAGGAACGTTTCGATACGTTTGCGCTGTTCGAGGACCAGATGGTCGCCCTGCTGCCAGCCGCGCACCCATTGGCCGCACACGCCAGCGTGGCGTTGAAGGCGCTGTGTGATGATGCGTTTATCCTCACCGAAGCCGGTTCGCTGGAGCTGGTCTCGCGGCTGTTCAGTTCGGCGCGGCTGACACCGAATGTGCGCTACCGTTACTCGCAACTGCTCAGCACCCTGGAGGCGGTGAGCCGGGGCGAAGGTGTGAGCGTGGTAGCGCAGGCGTCGTTGCCTGAGGCGCCGGACCCGCGTTATCAGGTACGACCGCTGTCCCCGCCGGTCAGCCGTGAAATTGGCCTGGCCGTGTTGGATCAGCGTGAGTCAACGCCGGCAACCCTGGCGTTTATCCGGTTGGCGCAACGCAGTGCTTTTTAGTCGCTGCACCTGGCCGAACGGTCAGGTGCGGCAAGCTTATTTCCAAAGAGCCATCTATCATCGATTGATTCTGATCCGCCCTTGGGCGAACTCCCACCTTGCAACAGGTCGTTATACCCATGCCCTTGACCGTCAACGGCCCGCGAAAACGCGCCACCCGCTACTTCATCACCGCACTCAGCGGCCTGCTGCCGATTGCGCTGGGCGTGGTCATCCTGCACTGGCAAGCCGAACGCACCTTGCAATACAGCACCGCGCAGACCGCCCAGGAAGCAGTGCGCCAGTTTGACCTGATGCTCGACAACACTGCCCTCGCCGCCCAGGCCTTGCTGCCGCTGGCGGGTTCGCCGTGCGACAGCGGTGCGCAACTGGCACTGCGTGAGCAGGTCACGCGTCGCCCGTTTGTGCGCGCCACCACCTTGTCCTGGCAGAAGAACATCTATTGCAGCTCGCTGTTCGGTGACAATTATCAGTCGCCGGTCAACCCGGAGGACTACGTCGACGGCAGGCTGTGGTTGATGAACGGCAACCCGGTGACACCCGACACGGCCCTGTTGGTGTATCGACTGGTCGACGGTGACAAGGCCGCATTTGCCTCGGTTGACGGCTACCACCTCACCAACGCGTTGCGCCTGATCAGCCGTTACGCGCAGCTGGTTTTGCAGGTCGGGCCCAACTGGCTGGATGCCGATGGCAAGGTGCACAACAGCGCTGTACCGGTGTTCCCGGTGGCTCATCACCACCGGGTGTCCGAGCGCTACGGCTATAGCGTCGACGCCGGCATGCCCGCCGGTGAAGTGTGGCGCTACATGGAGGCGCGCTACCCCGCCTTGTTCAGCTTGCTGGTGTTCTTTGGCGTGCTGGCAGGCGCGCTCGCCCATTGGCTGCAAAAGCGCTCCTCCGCACCGACCCACGAGTTACAGCGTGCATTGGGCGCCAACGAATTTATCCCGTACTTCCAGCCGGTCGTGCGCGGCGACACCCTGGAATGGGCCGGCTGTGAAGTGTTAATGCGCTGGCAACACCCCAAGGAAGGCCTGGTGCGCCCTGACCTGTTCATACCGCTGGCCGAGCATTCCGGGCTGATCGTGCCCATGACCCGTGCCCTGCTGCGCCAGACCGCTGCGCAACTCGCGCCGCATGCCGCGCGGTTCGCGCCAGGCTTTCATATCGGCGTGAATATCACCGCCCGCCATTGCCTGGATCTGGCGCTGGTGGATGACTGCCGGGAGTTTCTGGCCGCCTTCCCTCCCGGCCAGATTACGCTGGTGCTGGAGTTGACTGAACGGGAGCTGATTGAGCCGACCGACATCACTCGCCGCCTGTTCGACGCACTGCATCAACTGGGCGTGATGATCGCCATTGATGACTTTGGTACAGGCCACTCAAGCCTGGGTTACTTGCGCAACTTCAACGTGGACTACTTGAAAATCGATCAAAGCTTTGTCGCGATGATTGGGTCCGACGCACTCTCAGGCCATATCCTGGACAGCATCATCGAACTCTGTGCCAAGCTGGACCTGGGCATTGTCGCCGAAGGCGTAGAAACACCCGAGCAGTGCCACTATCTGGCAGCACATGGGGTGGATTTCCTGCAGGGCTACCTGTTTGGCCGACCCTTGCCTTGCGCCGAATTCATTAAGTCTTTGACCAGCCATTGATGGCCAGTATGAAATATTTTATTCAGACAAAAGACGTGATTTACTCTTAACGCATTAACTACTACAATTTTTCCTGCCTGTGCAGCACTCTCGGAAAGATTACTTTCGTTGAGTTATTTTTATAAGCGCCTGGCTTATAGCTTTGTCTGCAGTTGAATCAGCAAACTACACTATTGGAGTACAGATTTTGTCCAGACTCGCCGAATTTCGCGCAGCAGAAAAAGCCCTTCAAGAGCAGCTCGCCCAGCTGGAATCCCTGAAGAACGACGCCGGCCTGAAGAAAGAAATCGAATTCGAAGAAAAGCTCCAGGCGCTGATGAAGCACTACGGCAAAGGCCTGCGTGACATCATCTCGATCCTTGATCCTAACCCTGGCAAGGCCGGTGCTGCGACCGCTGCTGCCCCAAAACAGCGTCGCGCGCGCGTGGTCAAGGTTTACCACAACCCGCACACCGGCGAGCTGATCGAGACCAAAGGCGGCAACCACCGCGGCCTCAAAGCCTGGAAAGAAGAGCACGGTTCCGACACCGTAGAGTCCTGGTTGCGCAAGTGATTAGGCTGCACTAACAAAAAACCCCGCCGAGGCGGGGCTTTTTTTTGTTCAGGGTTCGAAATCGAACTTAATTAACCACTCATTTTGTTCAACATCGCCCCGCCCGCGCCATTCAAAGTTTCAGGCTGTCACGCACTGAACTGACTTCGCCCTTGCTGGCTTCGTATGCATCGGTTTGGCCGGCGTACGAAAAAACATAAGCCTTATAGGCGTCCACCGCCCCCACCAATGTTTGTGACAATACGTGGCGCCCATTCTCGGTAATCACGCAAGTAGTTTCCAGCGCGTCAAGGTTACTTAACGTCGTCTGATGCATCTTGCTGCACACGCTTTGATAACCGCCACCCGCAAAATCTTTCTGGATGGATTTACGCATTTCCAGCAATACGCCCTGCAGATTAACTTTGTGCCCGGCTTCAATCGGTGTACCGGTCAACTCCATGACCATCAAGGTGTTGCCATTTTCATCATTTTTGATCGCGCGCTGGCGTGACACGGCCTGAGGTTTGGCCGGAGCCTCGCCGTCAGGTACCACTTCCTCGACCTGCCAACCGCTGGGCCAGTGAATTTCCGGGTCAGCCGCCCACACGTACGAGCTGCCCAACAGCACACACACAGCGCTCAACAACGGTTTACGAAATTCAATCATTGCGAAAATACCCAAGGTTCCAGCGCCAAAGTTTGAGCCTGCGCACCCGCCCGTCGCAAGGCCTGCGTGACCTTTTTCATTTGGCGCAGTGGGCGGGCCTTGCGTATCATGGTTTGGCTGCACGGATGCTGGCCGCACGCCAAGGGACCGCTCTTTTCACTTGGAGCTGCGTTTGCCCCATTTTTTTCTGGAGGGCCCATGAGCCTGCACGATCTGAACACTTTCCCGGGCGTCACTGCCCAGCCTGACACCGCCACCGCGAACTTCGTGTTCAACCACACCATGCTGCGGGTCAAGGACATCACCAAATCGCTGGATTTCTACACCCGCGTGCTGGGTTTTTCCCTGGTTGAAAAACGTGACTTCCCTGAAGCCGAATTCAGCCTGTACTTCCTTGCCCTGGTGGACAAGGCCGATATCCCGGCCGACGCCGCCGAGCGCACCCAATGGATGAAGTCGATTCCGGGCATTCTGGAGCTGACCCACAACCACGGCACCGAAAACGATGCCGATTTTGCCTACCACAACGGCAATACCGACCCACGTGGCTTTGGTCACATCTGCATTTCAGTGCCGGATATCGTGGCCGCCTGCGAGCGCTTCGAAGCACTGGGCTGCGACTTCCAGAAACGCCTGACCGATGGCCGCATGAAAAGCCTGGCCTTCATCAAAGACCCGGATGCGTACTGGGTTGAGATCATTCAGCCAGCACCGATGTAAACGAAAAAAACCCATGATCGCTCATGGGTTTTTTTATGGCTGACGCTGAAGGTTACGACGTGCGAATCAGGTGATCAAAAGCACTGAGGGAAGCCTTGGCGCCCTCGCCTACCGCGATCACGATCTGTTTGTACGGCACGGTTGTCACGTCACCGGCGGCAAATACACCTGGCAGAGAAGTCTCGCCACGTGCATCGACGATGATCTCGCCACGCGGTGTCAGCTCTACAGTACCTTTGAGCCAATCGGTGTTAGGCAACAAGCCGATCTGCACAAAGATGCCTTCCAGGTCGATGGTCTTGAACTCGCCGCTGTCGCGATCCTTGTACGCCAGGCCGGTGACTTTCTGGCCATCGCCCTTCACTTCACTGGTCAGGGCACTGGTGATTACGTCCACGTTCGGCAGGCTGTGAAGCTTGCGCTGCAATACTGCGTCGGCGCGCAACTTGCTGTCGAACTCAAGCAAGGTGACGTGGCTGACAATACCGGCCAGGTCGATGGCTGCTTCAACGCCGGAGTTACCGCCGCCGATCACCGCCACGCGCTTGCCCTTGAACAACGGACCATCGCAGTGCGGGCAGAAGCACACGCCCTTGGCCTTGTATTCCTGCTCACCCGGCACACCCATTTCGCGCCAGCGGGCGCCGGTAGCCAGAATCACGGTCTTGGACTTGAGCGTCGCGCCGCTTTCAAAGCGAATCTCGTGCAAGTCACCGGCGTTTTTGGCCGGGATCAGGCTACTGGCGCGCTGCAGGTTCATGATGTCCACGTCGTACTGACGCACGTGGGCCTCAAGGGCGCTGGCCAGTTTCGGCCCTTCGGTTTCCTGTACCGAGATAAAGTTCTCGATGGACATGGTGTCCAGCACTTGCCCGCCAAAACGCTCAGCGGCCACACCGGTGCGGATGCCTTTACGTGCGGCGTAGATCGCAGCGGAGGAACCGGCAGGGCCACCACCGACCACCAGCACGTCAAAGGCGTCTTTGGCGCTGATTTTCTCGGCAGCCTTTTCGATGCCGCTGGTGTCGAGCTTGGCGAGGATTTCTTCCAGGCCCATGCGACCCTGGCCGAAGTTCACGCCGTTCAGGTAAACGCTCGGTACCGCCATGATCTGGCGCTCATCGACTTCAGCCTGGAACAGCGCGCCGTCGATGGCGACGTGGCGGATGTTCGGGTTCAACACAGCCATCAGGTTCAGCGCCTGGACCACGTCGGGGCAGTTCTGGCAAGACAGCGAGAAGTACGTCTCGAAGCTGAACTCGCCTTTCAGGGCGCGAATCTGTTCAATCACTTCGACACTGGCTTTCGACGGGTGGCCACCGACTTGCAGCAAGGCCAACACCAGCGAAGTAAATTCATGGCCCATGGGGATGCCGGCAAAACGCAGGCTGATATCGGCACCCGGGCGGTTGACGGAGAACGACGGCTTGCGCGCATCGTCGCCATCGGTTTTCAGGGTAATCAGCGTGGTGAGGCTGACAACATCCTGCAAAAGAGCGAGCATTTCCTGGGATTTCGCGCCGTCGTCGAGGGAGGCGACGATCTCGATCGGCTGGGTGACCCGTTCCAGGTATGACTTCAACTGAGCTTTAAGATTGGCGTCCAACATACGGGCGATTTCCTGTTAATTCGGTTTATTGCAGACAAAAAAACGCCCGAGCGAATCTCGCCCGGGCGTTTCGAGGGCGGTTGCAGCTTACTTAAGTGCGGATACCCGCCCTTGAGGCTTCACAGACTTAGATCTTGCCGACCAGGTCCAGGGACGGAGCCAGAGTGGCCTCGCCTTCTTTCCACTTGGCTGGGCACACTTCGCCTGGGTGAGCAGCAACGTACTGAGCAGCCTTGATTTTGCGCAGCAGCTCGGAAGCGTCACGGCCAACACCGCCGTCGTTCAGCTCAACGATTTTGATCTGGCCTTCTGGGTTGATCACGAAGGTGCCGCGGTCTGCCAGGCCAGCTTCTTCAATCAGTACGTCGAAGTTGCGGGAGATGGTCAGAGTTGGGTCGCCGATCATGGTGTACTGGATTTTGCCGATGGCTGGCGAAGTGTTGTGCCAGGCAGCGTGAGCAAAGTGGGTGTCAGTGGAAACGCTGTAGATTTCGACGCCCAGCTTTTTGAATTCTTCGTAGTTGTCGGCCAGGTCTTCCAGCTCGGTTGGGCAAACGAAGGTGAAGTCGGCTGGGTAGAAGAACACAACGGACCATTTGCCTTTCAGGTCAGCGTCCGACACGTCTACGAAGTTGCCGTTTTTGTACGCGGTAGCTTTGAACGGTTTTACTTGGCTGTTGATGATAGGCATCGTTGACTCTCCGTCAGGGTTAAGAAGTTGATGGGGTGAATCCTACTGACTCTTTTCGCCGATGGCTCATTGGCAAACCTGATGCTGACGATTGGTTTTCCCTATCAGGTAACTGTATTAATAGAAGAAATCTCAAATCAGCGGCTGGGTGGCCAAGGTCATGCCGAGAAAAGGCGTCGCTTCAACATAGCGCATGGCGGATTTCATGTCGCTCCAACCGACGTAACTCATCAGCGACTTCAAATCCCAGCCGCTGCGGTGTGCCCACGTCGCGAAGCCTCGGCGCAGGGAGTGGCTGGTGTAAAGGTCGGCCGGAATGCCCGCGCGTTCAAGGGCCTGGCGCAGTAGGGGGATCACACTGTTGGCGTGCAACCCCTCCTCGCTCAGGTTGCCCCAGCGGTCAATGCCCCTGAACACCGGGCCACGCACCAGCGCCGAAGCACTCAGCCATTCACTGTAGGCCTGCACCGGGCAAAGGCGCAGCAGCGCCGGGGTTTGGTAGGTTTTGCCGAGGTTGTCGCGGTCGCTCTTACTGCGTGGCAGGTACAGGCTGATGCCAGCGCCCGGCACGGCTTGCACGTGTTGTATCTCCAGGCGGCACAATTCATCGCTGCGAAAACCCCGCCAGAAGCCGAGCAGAATCAGCGCCATGTCGCGCCGGGCGCGCAGCAAGCGCGGCTGATCCTGTGCAGCAGTCGCCGCCTGGGCTTCACTTTCCAGAGACGCCACCACCTGTTCCAGATTCTGGAGCTGCAAGGGCTCGGCTTGTTTCTCCCGCGCCGGGTGCACGGCACGAATGCCCTTGAGCACTTTGCGCACCACGGGGGCTTTCGTCGGGTCCGGGAAGCCTTGGCTGGTGTGCCACTGCGCCAACGCCGAGAGCCGCAGTTTCAAGGTGTTCACTGCCAACACGCCGGCGTGTGCCACCAAGTAGCGCGCCACGCTGTCACTGGTCGCTGGCAGGAACCCGCCCCAGCTCACTTCGAAATGCTCGATGGCCGCGCGGTAGCTGCGCCGCGTGTTATCGCGGGTGGCGGCGTTTAGATAACGGTCCAGATCGCTCATGAAAGGCCCATTCGTACTGCTGCAGCGTGTTTGCGAGCGTAAAACACTCATGACACGGGATAATACGCCAATATCCCATCTGTTAAATCATGAATTTAAACGAATTTTTATTCGTGTTACAGTATGTATCTACATACTACGTACCACAGTATTAAATCGACGGAGGCACCATGGCGCGCGGCGGCATAAACAAAGCAGTGGTTCAAACGGCACGCCTGGCGATCCTGGCCCGCGGCGAAAACCCGAGCATCGATGCAGTACGCATCGAGATGGGCAATACCGGCTCGAAAACCACGATTCATCGCTATTTGAAGGAGCTGGACGAGAGCGAAACCCGCGTGACCATCACCGAAGCGCCCATCGACGACGAGCTCGGTGAGCTGGTGGCACGGCTGGCTCAGCGTTTGAAAGAGAAAGCCCAAGAGCCCATCGACCTGGCGCTGGCGCAGTTTGAGAAACACAAAGCCACCCTGCTCACCCAGGTAGAGACGCTGGAAGCCGCGCACGCTCAGCTCAAGCAGCAGTTTGATATTCAGGCGGCGGCACTGGCGGAAGAAAGCGCCGCCCTGCACACCGCCAGCACCAGCCTGCAGACCGAGCAAACCCGTAACGCCGGGCTGAGCCAGGCGTGCAGTGATTACGAGCTAAGAATCAACGATAAAGACGAGCAGATTCGCTCGCTCGAAGACAAGCACTTGCACGCTCGGGATGCGCTTGAGCATTACCGCAATGCGGTCAAGGAACAGCGCGAGCAAGAACAACGGCGCCACGAAGGTCAGTTGCAGCAGGTTCAGGCGGAATTGCGCCAGGCTCAGCAAAGCGCGATGGTGCGCCAGGATGAAATCACTCAGCTGCACCGCGACAATGAACGACTGCTGATTGAACACCGCGTGACGGCGAAAGAATTGCTGGCGGCACAGGAGCAGACCCGCAAGGACCAGGCCCAGCAGCTCAAATTGAGCGAGCAGTTCAGCCAGGTCGACAGCGAACGCGCCCTGCTCCAGGAGCGCTTGCGCGTTGCCGTGCAGGAAAACCAGGCGCGGCAGGACGCGCTCACCGACCAGCAACAGGCCAACAAGGCGCTGGAGCTGGACCTGATCAAAGCCCAGGCGAGTATCGAGGCATTGCGCCTGGCCGCCGTCGTTGCAACGGCGCCAGACGCAAAACCTGCCACCTGATCAGTCGGCTTTCGGCGTGCGCATGGTGACGAACTCTTCCGCCGCCGTAGGGTGCACGCCGATGGTTTCGTCGAAATGCTGCTTGGTCGCGCCCGCCTTGAGCGCGATCGCCAGGCCTTGCACGATCTCGCCGGCATCCGGGCCGACCATGTGGCAACCCAGGACCTTGTCGGTGTCGGCGTCGACCACCAGTTTCATCAGGGTTTTTTCCTGGCAGTCGGTCAGGGTCAGCTTCATCGGGCGGAAGCGGCTTTCGAAGACTTGGACCTTGTGGCCGCTCTTCTTCGCTTCTTCTTCCGTGAGGCCAACGGTACCGATGTTCGGCAAGCTGAACACCGCCGTCGGGATCATCGCGTAATCCACCGGACGATACTGTTCCGGCTTGAACAGACGACGTGCCACGGCCATGCCTTCAGCCAGGGCGACCGGCGTCAACTGCACGCGACCGATCACATCACCAATGGCCAGGATCGACGCCTCGGCGGTCTGGTACAGGTCATCCACTTCAACAAAGCCACGCTCATCGAGCTTGACGCCGGTGTTTTCCAACCCGAGGTTGTCCAGCATCGGGCGACGGCCCGTGGCGTAGAACACGCAATCGGCTTCGAGCACACGGCCATCCTTCAGCGTGGCCTTGAGGCTGCCGTCGGCTTGTTTGTCGATGCGTTCGATATCGGCATTGAATTGCAGGTCGAGGCCACGCTTGGTCAGCTCTTCCTTCAAATGAGTGCGCACCGAACCATCAAAACCGCGCAGGAACAGGTCACCGCGATACAGCAGCGAGGTGTGCGCGCCCAAGCCATGGAAGATGCCCGCAAATTCAACCGCAATGTAACCACCGCCCACCACCAGCACGCGCTTGGGCAGCTCTTTGAGGAAGAAGGCTTCGTTGGAGCCTATCGCGTGCTCGCGGCCCGGGATGTCGGGAATCTGTGGCCAGCCACCGGTAGCAATCAGGATGTGTTTGGCGGTAAAGCGCTCGCCATTGATTTCTACCTGATGCGGGTCCACCAGGCGCGCATGCCCTTCGTGCAGGGTTACGCCGCTGTTGACCAGCAGGTTGCGGTAGATGCCATTGAGGCGGTTGATTTCGCGGTCCTTGTTGGCGATCAGCGTCGCCCAATCAAAGTTCGCCTCGCCCAGCGACCAGCCAAAACCGCTGGCTTGCTCGAAGTCTTCGGCGAAATGCGCGCCGTAGACCAACAGTTTTTTCGGCACGCAGCCAACGTTTACGCAGGTGCCGCCCAGGTAGCGGCTTTCCGCAACCGCCACTTTGGCACCAAAGCCTGCGGCAAAGCGCGCCGCGCGAACACCGCCGGAACCGGCGCCAATTACATACAGGTCAAAATCGTAGGCCATTTCACTCTCCTCGGCAGAACATCAGCATACCGACTTACATGGGGCTGAAAAACGAAAAAGCCAGTCAGACTGAATAATGCAGGTCAGTTAATGTAAGCACTCCCTCGCCACAACCAGCCCATCTCCAGAACACCCATAACGAAAAATGCTCCGTACCTTTCGATACGGAGCATTTTTTTGCTGGTCAGGTCCCACACTGGCAGCAGTGCGCTACCTGACAGGCTGAAAACAACTCAGCGCTTTAGCTGCCTTTCTTGTAGAAGTGCTCGAAGCAGAAGTTGGTTGCTTCGATATACCCTTCAGCGCCGCCGCAGTCGAAGCGAGTGCCTTTGAACTTGTACGCCAGCACGTTGCCTTCGGCAGCCTGCTTCATCAGCGCGTCGGTGATCTGAATTTCACCGCCTTTGCCCGGCTCTGTCGCTTCGATTTTTTCGAAGATGTCCGGCGTCAGGATGTAACGGCCAATAATTGCCAGGTTCGAAGGTGCATCTTCCGGCTTTGGCTTTTCAACCATGTCAGTGACACGGAACAGGCCTGGCTTGATTTCTTCACCGGCAATAACGCCGTATTTCTGGGTTTCGCTTGGATCAACTTCCTGGATGGCAACGATCGAGCAGCCATAGTGCTTGTGCAGCTTGACCATCTGGGCCAAAACGCCCTCGCCATCGAGGTTTACGCACAAGTCATCGGCCAGGACGACGGCGAACGCCTCGTTACCGATCAGAGGGCGACCGCTGAGGATCGCGTGACCCAGGCCTTTCATTTCAGTTTGGCGCGTGTACGAAAAGCTGCACTCGTCGATCAGGCGACGGATGCCGACAAGGTACTTTTCCTTGTCGGTGCCCTTGATCTGGTTTTCCAGCTCGTAGCTGATGTCGAAGTGGTCTTCCAGCGCGCGTTTGCCACGGCCAGTGACGATGGAGATTTCATTCAAGCCGGCATCCAGTGCCTCTTCGACGCCGTACTGAATCAGTGGCTTGTTCACCACCGGCAGCATCTCTTTGGGCATGGCTTTGGTCGCTGGCAGGAAGCGAGTGCCGTAACCGGCTGCTGGGAACAAGCATTTCTTGATCATATGAGTCCTTACAAAGGGCTGTGCGTACGGAATTCGGCGCAGTCTAATGAGGCCGCAGTCACCTTACAATGGGTCCTGCTGGCGTTGCGATGTCAACATAGAGAAAAAATCCCGGCGTAAGTTCCGAAGGTTTTGCGAACGGCCTCACCAACGGTGCCAGTCAATTGCCCTCGCCTGTCTGTTTAAAAGGGCTGCGACCGTTTTAGCACGCTTTTCAGTGCAGGGCACTGACCTGCAACAACTTGCGCCTCAAGGCGGCGTTTGGCGTTATCATGGCCCGCTTGAACCAGACCACGAGATTGATAGATGTCAGAACCAAAAGGCGTAAACGGCTACCTGATCACCCAGCGAGCGGACGGCTGGCACTTGATCAACTTCCACGGAGACAGCGTCGCCGGGGCATTCGCGACCGAACGTGAAGCGTGTGCGGTGGCCGAAGTATTTGTGGATGAAGCAGGCCACGCCTCAAGCAAACGCCCAAAGGGCAAATAAGCCTCAAGGCCGCCGCACAAAGAGCCCCGTTAATCGGGGCTTTTTTGTGCGCGTCGTTTAAACACAAACTTCATTGTTTTCAGGCGACTGTCATCTTATTCTGACAGACATTACAACAACTAAGCCCCTCTCATAAAACCCCGTGTAGTTCATTTCTTACAGCCACTTTTCAAGTTTTGGCAAATTGCCATAATCTTCTTATATCCCTCAGCAACCCCAGGCTACGCACCTGTGCGAATCCGGCGACTTACTTTTTCATGTTTAGACCGGACAATTGCCTGGCTTCGAACTTACGCCGAATAGCAATGCAACTAATTGGAAAAGCACATGTTTTTCTCAGGCTGCATTGCCGTTCACCAAAAGGCTGAGTTCGCAGCATCGACGTACCACTCATAAATGCTGAATGGCGCTGGCCGTGAATGCGTGCCTGATGGCCCTGCGCCGAAATGCGCCGGGTATTTATAACTTTTACTCCTAGATGGGTTCTTGCAAATGAAAATTGAAATGAAAACTGTGCTGTTGTCTCTCGGGCTGTTAGCAGGTTCGATGTCCGTTGCTCAAGCGGCGGATGGAACGGTTACGTTTCTGGGGTCGGTTCACTCAGGTGCCTGCTCTATCAAACCCGACTCGGTGGATCAAACGGTCAACCTGGGAGCGATTGCCAAGCATCAACTGCAAACCGGCGGCAAATCCGAAGCACGCCGCGTGCTGATTGAACTGGAAGGCTGCGACCTGACAGGCCTTACCGACAACACAGTCACCACCACGTTCACCGCGGCGCCATCGTCGGTTGTTCCCGGTGCGATCGGCACCATCGGCGGTGCTGGCGGCATCGGGATCATGATGACCCATGGCAGCAAAGCCATTGAGCTGGGCGTTCCTACCACCCCGCAGGCCATCGTCGCCGGCGACAACACCCTGGAATTCGGCGCCTACGTACAAGGCGCCGCCACCGACCCGATCATCCCGGGCGATTTCAGCGCGGTCACCAACTTCACCCTGGCTTATCAGTAAGTGTTTCCCCCGCCGCTCTGTGGGTGGCGGGGGAAAGCTGACGGGAGATAAAGGTGAACACATTCCTGCGTATCGCTATCACCTCTGCATTCACGATAGGTCTCAGCCCCTGCGCGTTTGCGCAGACGCCCTCCCAGGGCGATGGGCTGGTGACGCTGGGTGGAGAGATCGTTGACTCAGCGTGTGGCCTGGAGCTGGGCAGCGTTGACCAGTCCATCGAGATGAATCCCGAACCCATCGGCCGCCTGTTGCGCAACACGATGGGCGAGCCACACCCCTTCCAGCTTCGTCTGGTCAATTGCTCGTTGAGCCGCCCCGACCCGTTGCGCCCGGGTGCAAGCCTGCCGGATTGGCAGCACCTGCGCGTCACGTTTGACGGTTCCAGCGACCGGGAAGGCCGCTCCTTTGCCGCCTTTGGCGACTCACAGGGTGCCGCGTTTCATATCTGGGATTCGGCCGGTGAAGAGAGTGTTCCGGGTGAGCCGATGGCTTTACGCCCCTTGGCCGAAGGCGACATGACGCTGCACTACACGCTTCGCCTGATCGGCAACGGCCTGCCGCTGCTACCTGGCGCCCACCGCGCCGCAGTGCGGTTCAAGTTGGAATACTTTTGAACAGTAATGGGTTGTTTCCATGTTGAATGCGTCGAAGATCAAAAATACGCTGCGCCCACGCCTGATTGGCGGGTTGATGTCGGTTGCGGGAACCGCATTGGGTGCCGGGGATATCGAGTTCAATACCGACGTCCTGGATCTCAATGACCGCAGCAATATCGACTTGTCTCGGTTTGCCCGCAGCGGGTTCATTCTGCCCGGCACCTATTCAATGGTGGTGCAGATAAACAACCAGCCAGTGTCTGAACAGTCAGTGGCGTTTTATCCACCCGACGATGATCCCAAAGGCAGCCAGGCCTGTGTGTCCCAAGCCCTTGTGGATCAGTTGGGGCTGAAAGAATCGGGTGCTGCCGAACTCAGTTGGTGGAAAGACGGCGAATGCCTGGACATTCAGGCTTTGCCGGGCATGGAGGTCAGTGGCGATTTGGCCACGTCCACGCTCAACATCAGTTTGCCCCAAGCCTATCTCGAATACAGCGCCATCAACTGGGACCCGCCCTCGCGCTGGGACGAGGGCGTGCCGGGGCTGTTGGTTGACTACAACATGACGGCGCAGTCGAGCCATCAACGGGATAACGGTACCCGCACCAACTTCAGTGGTAACGGCACACTGGGCGCGAATGCCGGCGCCTGGCGCCTCAGGGCCGACTGGCAGGGGCGTGTCGACAAAGACCGCGAGGCAACCGCCAGGAAACACGAGCTGGAGTGGAGTCGTTACTACGCCTATCGCGCCATTCCGGCGCTGAAGGCACGCCTGATCGTGGGCGAGGATTACCTGTATTCAGACCTGTTCGACAGCTTCCGGTTTACCGGCGCCGCCCTTAAGTCGGATGAAACCCAGCTGCCACCCAACTTGCGCGGTTACGCACCTGAGGTGGTCGGGGTCGCCAAAACCAATGCCAGGGTCATCATCAGCCAGCAAGGGCGTGTGCTCTATGAAACGCTGGTCGCGGCCGGGCCTTTCCGGATCCAGGACCTCAACGACGCAGTCACCGGCAGGCTGGATGTACGGGTAGAAGAACAGGACGGTTCGGTCCACAGCTTCAAGATCGATACGGCGGGCGTGCCTTACCTGACCCGCCCTGGCCATGTGCGCTACAAACTGGCCACGGGACGACCGTCCAATCTTCAATACGGCGCAGACGGTGACGTGTTCGGCACCGGCGAGTTTTCGTGGGGCGTCAGTAATGGCTGGTCGCTGTATGGCGGCGCCATAACGGATAACAACTACCGCGCCTTGTCGTTAGGCGTGGGCCGTGACCTGTTGATGTTTGGCGCCGTGTCGCTGGATGCAACTCAGTCCAGCGCAACGGTGTGGGAGGAGAAACTCTCGGGTAAATCATACCGCCTTCAATATTCGAAGAACTTTGAACAGTACGACAGCCAGATCACGTTCGCCGGTTACCGGTTTTCCGAAAAGAATTACTTGAGCATGAGTGAGTATCTGGACGCGCGGCATTACGGCAGAAATGGGGAACTTGCCGGGCGCGACAAATACGACGAATTAATTGGCGACTGGAAACCTATTGGCGGGAGCAAGGCGCTGTATACCGCAACGGTCAATAAACAGTTTCGTGATTTAGGCGCCACCGTCTACGCAAGTTACAACAAACAAACCTATTGGGAGCGGCCGCCTACGCAGCGCTGGAATGTGTCGGTGTCACGCTACTTTAATATCGGAACAATCAAAAACATGAGCTTATCCCTGAATGTGCATCGCACCCACGATTACAACTATAAGGATAACGGCATTGCGCTGACGGTCAGTCTGCCATTGGGGCCAAGCGGCACACTGTCAATGGATGCAAACAGGGCCGCAGGCAGTAGCAGCCTGTCTACGCGCTACAGCGATCGCCTGGATGAGCGCAACAGTTACCAACTCAGCGCAAGCGATAAAGCGGCCAGCGGCTATTTGAGCCATATCGGTGACCGGGCCGACTTCGATCTGGCCGCCAGCCGGCAAGAAGGCAGTTACACCAGCCTGAGTGTGTCTGCACGCGGCGGTGGCACGCTGACGCCTTACGGCGCTGCACTGCACCGCACCAACAGCACCGGCGGCACCCGCTTGATGGTCGACACTGGCGGCGTACCCGATGTGCCGGTACGCGGCTACGGCACGCCGACCCGCAGTAACGCGTTCGGTAAAGCGGTCATTTCCGACATCGGCAGCTACCAGCGTACGGCGGCCAGTGTCGACCTGGAAAGCTTGCCGGACAATGTTGAAGCCACTCAATCCGTCACCCAGCTGACCCTCACCGAAGGCGCAATCGGTTATCGCACCCTGCAAGTAGTTGCTGGTGAGAAAGCCATGGCCGTGCTTCGCCTGCCGGATGGCAGCTCACCCCCTTTCGGCGCAACCGTACGCAATGCCAAGCAACAGGACACCGGCATTGTGAATGACGGCGGCAGCGTTTACCTGAGCGGTATTCAGGCCGGCGAAGAAATGGTCGTCAGTTGGGGCGGAACCGCGCGCTGCACCCTCACCCTTCCAGTGGTTTTACCGGCGGACGGCTTGACCGATGCCTTGCACCTGGGCTGCCGAATGGTAGCCATGGAAAAAACCTCGCCCGAGCCGGCAGCACTGACCGGGACGCGCACCGATACGGAGAAAACTTCCTCATGACACCGAATAAACCCCTCACGCTCCCTGCCCTCGCCTTCCTGGCGCTGGGCGTAAGCCAGAGCGCCGACGCCGCCATCGGCCTGGACCGTACCCGCGTGATTTTCGATGGCGGCAAAGACGCCACCAGCGTGAACATCACCAACAACAACACCCAATTGCCGTACTTGGCTCAGGGCTGGATTGAAGATGAGGCCGGGCAAAAGATTGCCACGCCCCTGATCGTCCTGCCGCCGGTGCAGCGCGTGGAACCGGGCAAACAAAGCCAGGTGAAAGTTCAGGCGCTGCCTGCGGCCAAGTCGCTGCCCCAGGACCGCGAGACGGTCTACTACTTCAACTTGCGCGAAATCCCGCCGCGCAGTGACAAGGCCAACACCCTGCAAATTGCGCTGCAAACCCGCATCAAGTTGTTCTACCGACCGCACGCCATCCGGCCAAGCCAGCAGGATTTGTCTAACCCCTGGCAGGAAAAGCTGACCCTCACCCGCGACGGCGAGCGTTATCAAGTGAACAACCCCACGCCCTACTACGTGACCCTGGTAGACGCGCGCAGCACCAAGGACGGCAAGACCGTGGCGGGCTTTGAGCCGGTGATGGTTCCACCCAAAGGCACGTTGACCCTTGGCCCGACCGCCCAAGTGCTCGGCACCAGCCCCTACCTGGCTTACGTGAATGACTACGGCGGACGTCCGGTGCTGGCCTTCACCTGCAGCGGCAACACCTGCAAGGTGAACGCCCAAGGCTCAACGCCCAATGACTAGCGCGCGCCGCCGGAGAACCGCATGAATTCACCGACTGTGAAAGCCTTGGGCGGCCTGTTGCTGGCCTTCGCCGGGCAGGCGCTGGCCGAGGACGTCGAAGGCATGAACGGGATGCTGAACATTTCCGGTTCCATGCATGAGCCTCCCTGCAGCCTGGAAATGACCTCGCTGCATCAAACCATTGACCTCGGCGCCGTGTCGGCCAGCCAGCTGCAACGCCCCGGCGACAAGGCCAAGGCGATTGCCTTCGAACTGCGTTTTGCCGATTGCCAGCGCACCGCCGGCAGCATCCGCAGCGAACGCACCGGCAACCTGACATGGAGCGCGTTTCAGCCCGTGCTGTCGGTGGCCTTTATGGCCCCCGCCGATGCCGATGATCCACGGCTGGTCAAGGTGCAAGGCATCACCGGAATGGGCCTGCACCTGACCGACGCCCTGGGGCGCGATGTCAACTTGGGCGCCAGGGGCGAACCGCTGTTTTTGCCGTTGGCCAGCAACACACAGGTCTGGACGGTCCAGCCCACGCGCACTTCCGCGCCGCTGAGCAGCGGCGCGTACCGGGCCGTGGTGGATTTCAGGCTCAATTATGACTAGGGGCGCAATGATGGCTAAGTCAACCATTCTTATCGGTGTCAGCGTGTTATGCGTGCTGGGCCAGGGGGTGCAGGCCGAGACCGGCCTGACCATTCGCGCAGTGATTATCGCGCCTCCGCCGTGTGTGATTAACAGCGGCAGCACGCTCAATGTGCCCTTCGGTAACGACCTGCTGACGTCACGGGTTGACGGGGTCAATTACCGTCGGGATGTGCCCTACACCGTCACATGCGACGCGCCTTTCAGCAACGCGCTGACGCTGGAACTCAGGGGTGCCGGTGCTGCGTTTGACAGTGCGGTACTCATGACGCGCAAGGCAGACCTTGGCGTAAAGCTGTTCGTCAACGGCGCTGACTGGCCGCTGAACCGCGCCGTGAACTTTACCTATCCGGACTTTCCGGTGGTGCAGGCGGTGCCCGTCAAACGCCCGGGCAGCACATTGACCGGAGGGGCCTTTGATGCGACTGCGACCCTGTTGGTCGATTATCAATGAAGGGGAATAACTCATGACCTGCTGGCAATGGCGAGCCTCGCTTGCCTTGTGTTCCCTCGGCCTGTGCTGCGCAGCGTCGGCCAACCTGACGTTCAGTGGAACATTGAATGAGCCGCCGCCCTGCACGATTGATGCAGGAAACACCATCGAAGTCGACTTTGGGGATGTGGGCGTCAAGCGCGTCGACGGGGTGAAATACCGTAGAGGTGTGGGTTACACCATCAGTTGCGGCCCCGCGACGCTGCCGTGGGAATTGAAGTTGAGCATTAACGGTACGCCGACGGCATTTGATGACTCGGCGGTGCAGACCAGCGTGCCCGAATTGGGTATCCGGCTGTTCCAGAACAACCTGCCGTTTCAACTCAACACGCCGCTGGACATCAGCCTGTCGTCACCGCCGACGCTGGAAGTGGTACCGGTCAAACAGCCCGGCGCGGTACTCGCCCCCGCGAGGTTTTCCGCGGTGGCCACGCTCCTGGCTGAATACGAGTAGGAGTCAACGCTATGCGACATGCAAGGGATCAACAAACCTGGCCACGTGCAGGCCTGGCAGTACTGCTCGCGTTCGGCCTGCTTGCCAACGCGCAGGCGGCTGACAACCTGAGATTGAAGGGCAACCTGGTTGAGGAAGCCTGCACCATTCGACCCGGCGACGAAGCGATCACGCTGGAACTGTGGGACGTCACCAGCAAGCACCTCTACATCAACACGCGCTCACAGGGCAGAGGCTTCAAGCTACATCTTGAGAACTGCGATACCACGATCGGCAACTCGGTCACCATTCAGTTCGGCGGAGCGGAAAACGCCGCGCTGCCTGGCTTGTTCGCACTGGACGGAGGAAGTGGTGCTTCCGGTATTGGGCTTGGCCTGGAAACGCCAAGCGATAAGCCCTTGCCCCTCAATACCGTCAGCGACGAACAGGTGCTGAGCATTGGCAGCAACGTCATCGAGCTCAAGGCCTACGTGAAGGGTGAGCCGGACGCGATCAGGGATCAAACCATCGGGTATGGCCGGTTCACGGTGACCTCCACATTTACGCTCGACTATCCCTAGCAGCGTGAAACAACCGCTAAATCTCCCCTGGGCAGGCTCGAGTGTTCGTCGAACCGTGCCCGGGAAGAACAGCAACGAGAGATCAAAATGAAACGACTCTATGGAGCCATGGGGTTCCTTGTGTTGATTGGCGTTAGTCCGGCCGTATTGGCTGTCGATTGTCGAGTCAACGGTGGACCCTGGCAGTATGGTAATCCCAACCTGCTTGTTCCCGTCACCGTCACTCTGAGCGCCGATGGAACCCGAATTACGCTGGAAGGCGCACGGCTGGAATGCCGGTTCACTCCCCCCGTCAGCGGACCTGACTGGAGGGAGGATTACTGGTGGACCGGGAGCGCAGCCGGCACGTCCTGGACGCCTGGCCCCAAATTCGTCAATGAAAGCACCGGTTTGCGCGTTAATGGATCGTTCTACAACAGCCCGGTTCAAACCGGTGTCCGCATCGTCACCATTCCCAACAACACGACGTTTTACCCAATTAATGTCACGCCCTACATTCTGATGCGTAACTATCCGTCTAATCCGATCGATGTTCGAGTGGGCGATAATTTAGGCGTGCTGCGCCTCACCGCTTCTAACAATTACGACTCCGGCCTGGCGCAACTCACCGTCACTTATACGGCCGCCAACAATTTCTCCGTCGCGCCATCGACGTGCACGATCAACAACAATAATCCGATTGAAATCAATTTCGGCACCGTCCACCAAAGAGCAATTGGCACTGATCCGCTCACGACGCCGGTGCGCAGCGACCGCAGACTGACCTACTCCTGCCCGCAAGGCGCAATTACCACACCGATTACGATCACCTACAAAGGCATCCCGTCGTCGTTTGATCCTCGCCTTTTGAACATGACCAATCCGGACGTCGGTACCGCGCTCGTGCGCGGCGGGGCTGCGGTTCAAGTCGGCAGCTCATTTCGCACCCAGATTACCAACAGCGTTGGAGGCGATGACGTGACTTTTTCCCTCGCTCGCAGAACGGGGTCACTTCCTGCTGCCGGTGCCGTCAGCGGCAGCGGCGTACTGGTGATGGGCGTGCCGTGAAACGCGCACACATTTTAGCCACAGCCCATGGCCGGGCCGGGCGGGCGGGCCTTACGCGATCAGGGGATCAGACAATCGGATATGGCAGGTGCACGATCACCGCCACATTTACGCTGAATTATCCATAGCGCACACGCCATTCACAGGAATGGCCTTAACCATGTTTTCAAATTTTCCAGGCGGTTTTAAAGCGCGAACCGAGTGTTCGCGAGGCCATACCTAGTGAGAAGTAAGCGAGGGATCTAAATGAAACGACTGAATGGAGCCATTACACTGTTCGTGCTGCTTGGAATTGCTACGAATGCGAAAGCCGTCGATTGCAGGGTCAATGGCGGTAACTGGCAGACGGGCAATCCCAATCTGCAAGTTCCTGTCACCGTCACCCTGAGTTCGGATGGCAAGACTGTTTTGATGGAGGGCGCAAGGCTGGAGTGCCGATATTCCCCTGGACAAGGTCCGGCGTGGGGTCAGGACTACTGGGCAACCGGAAATGCCGCAGGTACACCGTGGACTCCCGGCCCCAAGTTTGCTACTGAGCGTAGCGGTTTGCGAATAAACGGGTCTTTTCTAAATACGCCCGTGCCAGTCGGCATTCGAGTGGCAACCATGTCCAACAACGGGGCTTTTCAGCCGATCAATGTCACCCCCTATATTCTGATGCGCAATTATCCGTCCAATCCGATCGATGTTCGAGTCGGTGATAATCTCGGTTTGCTGCGCCTGACCAGTTCGAACAACTGGGATTCAACCCGCCCGCAGCTCACCGTCACCTATACCGCCAACAATAATTTCACCGTCTCCCCATCCACCTGCACGATCAACAATAACTACCCGATCGAGATCAACTTCGGCACGGTACACCAGAGGCAAATAGGCACCGACCCGTTAACCACGCCGATTACCAGCAACCGCCGACTCACCTACTCCTGCCCGCAAGGTGGCATTACCACACCGATCACCATCACCTATAAAGGCAACCCGTCGTCGTTCGACCAACGCCTGCTGGTGATGACCAATCCGAACGTGGGCACGGCCCTTGTCAGGTCGGGGGCGGCTGTTCAGGTCAACCGTTCGTTCCTGACCCAGATCACCAACAGCGTGGGCGGCGATGATGTGACGTTTTCGCTGGTTCGACGGGCCAACTCCCTGCCGGCCGCCGGGGCTATCAGCGGCAGCGGTGTGCTGGTGATGGGGGTGCCGTAAGGCCCCCACAGGCATAAGCCGATCAGCGCATTTATTTGCGAGACTACACAGGTGGCAGTTCGCTATAATCTGCCGCCAACGCCCCACGACAGTGTCAGCGTCCCCCCAACACCCTCGACGACGACCTTATTATGAACAAAATCCTGGCACTGACTGCGGTACTGGCGCTGGCCGGTTGCACTACCACTTCGGACACCCTGCTGAAAAACGGCGAACAAGGCCTGACCATTGACTGCTCCGGCGAAGCCAATTCCTGGGCCAGTTGCTACGAAAAAGCCGACGCCTCGTGCGCGGGCACCGGTTACCGCATCGTCGGCACCGAAGGCACGCCGTCGCTGAAGGAAGACGACAAAACCCTGGGCAAGGACGTGGGCAACTTCAAGGGCCGCAGCGTCGTGGTGGTGTGCAAGTAAGCCCGCTGGCTACAGATGAATTTCAGCGAACTTGATGCCCAGGCCGCGCAGGATTTCAATCAAGTCGTCCAGCTGTGGAAATGACTCGACCTCATCCTGCTCATCCACCAGAAAGTAGCTGCGGCCCCCGCTCTTCTTGAAAAATACGATCCACTCGCCCAAGTCGGCAGGGTTTTGAATCACATGGGTGGCCGAAATCTGACCCTCGGCATAGCGGGTTTGGGCAACTTCACGTTTCATGGGTACTTTCCAGATAAAGACAAATGCCGCGCAAGCCAGAGGCTTGCGCGGCATTTTGCATTTTACACGAATGCCTCGTCGGCAAAAAAAAGCCTGACGCTGCACAGGCAGGGTCAGGCTTTTTCATCGGATTCGAGTGCGCAGGCTGAACCCTGAGGCTCAACCGGAAATGCAATCCTCCGCCGCTTTCTTCACATCACCGGGGCGGATCGGTACGTTGGACATGCTTTCATAGAGCTTGATGCTGCTACCACTGGAGCGTTCCTCAACATCGATGATCGCCGAAGGGTCAGACGAGAATTTTTGCGGCACAATTATCTGAACCCCGTCCTTATGGGGTTCAATCTGCGGTGGACGGCGAGTCGCAGCCAATTTGCGCACCACGCACGCGGTGTATTCCGGCGGCTTTTTCCCTGAGATCACCACCAAGGTGGGCGGGGTCTGCTTGATATCCGCAACCGACGCACAGCCGCCCAACGCCAAGGCCAGAACCAACACACTCCACTTCATACTTAAACCTCCGATAAAGATCCTACGACAGCGCAGACAGTAATTTTCTCCCACGAATGTAGGATTTATCTCTTAAAACTGGGTAAATAACTGTTTTAAATTGTCGAAGTCGTCGACGACGGCCCGATAATAATCGCGCTAGGGCTGATAAACTCTATCTTAACCTACGTATCATTCTGATTTTTCAGAAAAAGCCCTTCTGGAGACACCCCATGAAATTCATCCACCAGCGCGAGCACCTCAACGAGGGAGACATCGTCGTCATCGAATGCTCGCAGACCTGCAATATTCGTCTGATGAGCGATGCAAATTTTCGCAGCTTCAAGAACGGCGGCCGCCACACCTATCACGGCGGCGCGTTCGACCAGTTCCCGGCCAAAATTACTGCGCCCAGCACAGGTTTCTGGAACATTACCCTGGACGTGGTCACCCGCCGCGCCATTAGCGTTACCCGCAAGCCCGCGCTGTCCCACAAGATTCGCATCGTCCGTCGCACCAGCAGCAAATTGAGCTGATCCGGACACCCGACAGGAAAAAAGCTGTGACCACCACGATCAAATACGTCATCAAGTACAAGCTCAACGGCGAGCGCCGTTTTGAGTTCGCGCTATTGCAGAGCAACAGCGTGGAAGAAGCCAGGCAAGCCCTGGCGAAAATTCACGATGCGAGCGACGAAATCACCGACATCAATGTGAGCAAGGCGCTGTAAGCCATGCACGGCCCGACTGCCGATTTGTTCGCCGACGCTGCGCTGCAGCAACCCCCTGGGCGCGAACAAATTGGCGAAGAGTCCTACGTACTGCGCGGCTACGCCCTGCCCTGGATTGATCGCCTTCTGCCTGAGCTGCGGCGGGTGCTGGCCCAATCGCCGTTTCGGCAAATGGTCACACCCGGCGGCTTTACCATGTCAGCCGCGCTGAGCAGTTGCGGCGCGCTGGGCTGGACCACTGACAGCGCCGGCTACCGTTACACCCCGCTCGACCCACGCAGTCAGCAGCCTTGGCCGACGATGCCCGACACCCTGCATGAGTTCGCCACACGGGCGGCCACAGAGGCCGGTTTCCCCGACTTTTCCCCGGATGCCTGCCTGATCAACCGCTACGTGCCCGGCGCCAAGATGTCCCTGCACCAGGACAAAAACGAACGCAGCTACACTGCCCCGGTCGTGTCGGTATCCCTGGGCCTACCGGCAATATTTCTGTTCGGCGGGCATGAGCGAAGTGACAAAACGCAAAAAATTTCGCTGTTTCACGGTGATGTGGTGGTGTGGGGCGGCGTCGATCGCTTGCGCTTTCATGGTGTGATGCCGATCAAGGAAGGCGTCCACCCGATCATGGGCCCGCAACGCATCAACCTCACGTTTCGCACCGCCGGTTAATTTGACCGCAAGCTTCAGAGTGCCGGGAACGACAGGCGCGGCTAGTCTGCCGGTGAACCGACAAGAGTGCAGGCCATGAGCAACGAAAAAGATCCGCGCTGGGCGGCCATCATCGCCCGCGACGCCAAGGCAGATGCGCTGTTCGTCTACGGCGTGAAAACCACCGGCGTGTATTGCCGCGCCAGCAGCGCCTCACGCCTGCCCCGCCCGGAAAATATCGAGTTTTTCGACACCTCGGCCCAGGCCGAAGCGGCGGGTTATCGGCCGAGCAAACGCGCCACCGGCGACCAGACACAATTGGCTGCGCACCACGCGCAACTGGTGGCCAACGCTTGCCGGCAAATAGAACAGGCCGAAACACCGCCCAGCCTGAACGCCCTCGCCCACCTGGCCGGGTTGAGCGCCTTCCATTTTCATCGCGTCTTCAAAGCCGTTACCGGCCTGACCCCCAAGGGTTACGCCAGCGCCCTGCGCTCTCGAAAAGTGCGCAATGGCCTCAACCGAGGCGCGCAGTCGGTGACGGATGCGCTGTATGACGCCGGCTTCAATTCCAACAGCCGCTTTTACGCGTCAGCCGACCAACTGCTCGGCATGAAACCCAGCGACTACAAGGACGGCGGCGCCAACAGCCAGATTCACTTTGCCGTGGGTCAGTGCTCACTGGGCGCAATCCTGGTGGCACAAAGTCAGCGTGGCGTGTGCGCGATCTTGCTGGGGGACGACCCGGACGCACTGCTGCGCGACCTGCAAGACACCTTCCCCAAAGCCGATCTGGTGGGTGCGGATTCGGACTTTGAACAGTTAGTCGCCCACGTCGTAGGCTTTGTTGAAGCCCCGGCCCTGGGCCTGAACTTGCCGCTGGACTTACGCGGCACGGCCTTTCAGGAACGTGTGTGGCAAGCACTGCGTGAAATCCCCGTGGGCAGCACCGCCAGTTACGCGCAAATTGCCCAGCGGATCGGCGCGCCCACGGCCTTTCGCGCGGTGGCGCAGGCCTGTGGCGCGAACTGCCTGGCGGTGGCGATTCCGTGCCATCGCGTGGTGCGCAGCAACGGCGAACTGTCGGGCTACCGCTGGGGCGTGGAACGCAAGCGGCAACTACTGGCGCGCGAGCAAAACACCTAAAGCTGTTTGCGTTTGCGAAATTGCGCGACTTTATGCCGATTGCCGCACAGCGCCATGCTGCACCAGCGACGTTTGTGCGCCTTGGTCCGGTCGTAAAACCACAGGATGCAGTCCGGATGTTCGCAGCGGCGAATCAGGCTGAAATCCCCCGCCACCAATAAATTCGCCGCCGCTTCTGCAATCGGCGACAAAAACTGCTCCGGGGTCTGTTGCTTGCGTTGGCGCTCCAGCGAAGGCGCGCCGGACACTGGCCACACAAGCTGCGGATGACTGACTGCCTTGCGCAGAAAGCTGTTCAGCGCCGCCGGGTTGCCAGGCAGGTCGTTCTTGCGCGCGGCCACCAGTTCACGGATCACCTCGCGCAACGCCCTGGCGGCAGTCAGTAGTGCGCCCTCCTCAAACCTGGGCAAATGCCCCTCCTGCACCCACTCCAAACGCACCAGCCAGCGTTCGACGTCGGCATCGACCTTCCAGAAATCCCACGGCTCACCGTCGACGGTCGCCAGGGTATTGAGCATGTCCAAAACCGGGTCATCGGCCAGCACATAGGGTTCCAGCGGTGTCGCCGGGGCAATGGGAGTGGTCATGATTGATCCTTGTGAGCGTGGTGCAAGGGTAACCGCTATCTAAACCTATGAATAGTTACAAACAAACAATTTTATAACCTGAATAACTCCGTTGACAGGTTACATATTTTGGCGCAGCTTTTAAAGGCGGTAACCCGTAAAACCTAATTTTAAAGTTACAAAAAGAGGCGCTCGCCATGTCACTCCCAGCTCCAGTCGTTCGCTACCACCACGTCGATGTTGATGGCGTACGCATGTTCTACCGTGAAGCCGGCGACCCTGCGGCCCCTGTCATGTTGCTGCTGCACGGCTTCCCCAGCTCGTCGCATATGTACCGAAACCTGATCCCGCTGCTCGCCACGCGTTTTCGGGTGATCGCACCGGATTTGCCGGGCTTTGGCTTCACTGAAGTGCCTGCCGAACGCGAATACACTTACAGTTTCGATAACCTGGCGACGAGCGTTGGGCATTTTGTCGATGCACTGAAACTGACGCGCTACGCCCTGTATGTCTTCGATTACGGCGCACCGGTGGGCCTGCGCTTGGCGGTGGCTCATCCAGAACGGGTCAGCGCGCTGGTTTCGCAAAACGGCAATGCTTATCTGGAAGGCCTGGGCGATGCCTGGGCACCGATTCGGGCGTATTGGGCCGAACCGAGCCAGGCCAATCGCGAGGTCATCCGTGATGCAGTGATCAGCCTGGAAGGCACGCGCTATCAATACCTGCACGGCGTCGATCAGCCCGAGTTGGTCGCGCCGGAGTCCTACATGCTCGACGTCCTGTTGATGCAGCGCCCTGGCAATGACGAGATCCAGCTCGACCTGTTCCTCGACTACCGCAACAACCTCACGCTGTACCCGACGTTTCAGGCGTTCTTCAAGACCACCCAAGTGCCCACGCTGGTGATTTGGGGCCAGAACGACCCGTTTTTCATTCCGCCCGGCGCCCATGCCTACAAAGGCGACAATGCCAATGCGGTGGTCGAACTGCTGGACACCGGCCATTTCGCCCTGGAAACCCATGCCGCGCACATTGCCCAGCGAATTCACGCGGTGTTGGGCGCGGCAATCAACTGATTGCAACACCACGAAACATCGCCCCCGTCCAGTGAATAAAACGGACTGGCCGGGTGCCAATGGCCCTGCTAAAACAGCGAAATGCCTTACTAACGCTGGAGACGCATCCCATGAGCACCTGGCCAGACACCCGAATTCTCGACCTGCTGGGCATTGACGTGCCCATCATCCAGGCCCCGATGGCGGTGGCCACCACCACCGCCATGGTTATCGCCGCCAACGCGGCGGGTGCACTCGGTTCATTACCGGCAGCGGCGTTGAGCATCGAGCAACTGCGCGAAGCCTTGACCGCCATTCGCCAGGCCAGCACCCGGCCTCTCAACGTCAACTTCTTCTGCCACCAACCGCCTGCCGTTGACGAGACGCGCGACCGTCGCTGGAAGGCGTTGCTGGAACCTTACTACCGCGAGTTGGGCGCCGACTTTGACGCCCCCACGCCGGTCTCCAACCGCGAACCGTTTAATGATGCAGCCTGCAAAGTGGTGGAAGCGTTCCGCCCGGAAGTGGTCAGTTTTCACTTCGGCCTGCCCGAAAAATCCTTGCTGGACCGGGTAAAAGCGACCGGCGCCAAGGTCCTGTCGTCGGCCACCACCGTGGAAGAAGCGATCTGGCTGGAAAGGCACGGGTGCGATGCAATCATCGCCATGGGCATTGAGGCCGGCGGCCATCGCGGCTTGTTTTTGACTGACGACCTTAATACCCAGATCGGCCTGATGGCATTGGTGCCGCAAATCGTCGACGCCGTCAGCGTGCCAGTGATCGCGGCCGGTGGCATTGGCGATGCGCGCGGCATTGTCGCGGCCTTCGCCTTGGGCGCTTCGGCCGTGCAGATCGGCACCGCTTATTTGTTTACGCCGCAAGCCAACGTCAGCGCCTCCCACCACCACGCGCTGCGCCATGCGCAGGCCAGCGAAACTGCCTTGACCAACCTGTTCACTGGCCGCCCGGCACGGGGCATCGTCAACCGAGTGATGCGCGAATTGGGTGCTATCAATCCCGAGGCACCTGCGTTTCCCACCTCCGGCGGCGCCTTGATGCCGCTCAAGGCCAAGGATGAAGCGGGTTTCAGCAACCTGTGGTCGGGCCAGGCGTTACGCCTGGGCAAAGATATTTCAACCTATGACCTGACCCGCCAACTGGCCGAGCAGGCGCTGGCCAAGCTGAGTCGGGCGTGACACCTGGGGCACTTTAGGCTGTACCGGCGATGGTCAGTCGCTATATATTCCGCTACATAGCGCACACGCCGTAACAAACCCCAAGGAGCCGCTTCATGAAGATTCACGCCTCACGCCTGGCCGTCCTGGTTGCCGCCTTCGCCTTTGGTTCCGCTCACGCCGACGAGGTCCAGGTGGCCGTGGCCGCCAACTTCACCGCACCGATCCAGGCGATAGCCGCCGACTTCGAAAAAGACACCGGCCATAAGCTGGTCGCGGCCTACGGCGCCACCGGGCAGTTCTATACGCAGATCAAGAATGGCGCGCCGTTTGAAGTGTTCCTCAGCGCCGACGACACCACACCGCAAAAGCTTGAGGCCGAAGGCGACACCGTCAAAGGTACGCGCTTCACCTACGCGGTCGGCACCCTGGCGCTGTGGTCAGCAAAGGAAGGCTACGTGGATGCCAAAGGCGATGTGCTGAAGAAAAACGCGTTCACGCACCTCTCCATCGCCAACCCGAAAGCCGCGCCGTATGGCCTGGCCGCTACCCAGGTGCTGGCCAAGGAAGGGTTGACCGACAAGGTCAAGAGCAAGCTGGTTGAAGGCCAGAACATCACCCAGGCCTATCAATTTGTCTCCACCGGCAACGCCGAATTGGGCTTTGTGGCCTTGTCGCAGATCTACAAAGACGGCAAAGTCACCAGCGGTTCAGCGTGGATCGTTCCGGCATCCATGCACGACCCGATCAAGCAGGACGCGGTGATCCTCAATAAAGGTAAAGACAGCGCCGCTGCCAAAGCGCTGGTTGAATACCTGAAAGGGCCGAAAGCCGCGGCCGTTATCAAATCCTACGGTTACGAGCTGTAAATGCCGCTATCGAGTGCCGATTTATCCGCGATCTGGCTGACCATCAAACTGGCGTCACTGACCACCGTGATCCTGCTGATCATCGGCACTCCGATTGCCCTGTGGCTGTCGCGCACACGCTCGTGGTGGCGCGGGCCGATTGGCGCAATCGTCGCCTTGCCGTTGGTGCTGCCGCCCACGGTGATCGGCTTTTATCTGCTGTTGACGATGGGCCCCCACGGCTACTTCGGCCAGTTCACTCAATGGCTGGGCCTGGGCACCCTCACCTTCAGCTTCGCCGGGTTGGTGATTGGCTCGGTGATCTATTCCATGCCGTTTGTGGTGCAGCCGCTGCAAAACGCCTTCTCTGCGATTGGCACCCGCCCGCTGGAAGTGGCCGCGACCTTGCGCGCCAATCCGTGGGACACCTTTTTCACGGTGATCCTGCCCCTGGCGCGGCCGGGGTTTATCACCGCCTCCATTCTCGGCTTCGCCCACACCGTCGGTGAGTTTGGCGTAGTGCTGATGATCGGCGGCAATATCCCCGACAAAACCCGCGTGGTTTCGGTGCAGATCTACGACCACGTTGAAGCCATGGAATATGCCCAGGCGCACTGGCTGGCCGGTTCCATGGTGGTGTTCGCGTTCCTCGTATTGCTGGCGCTTTACTCCAGCCGAAAAACCAAAATGGGCTGGGGCTGACCGCGATGATTGATATACGCCTGCACCTCTCCTACACAGGCTTTGCGCTGGACGTAGACCTGCACCTGCCCGGCCGTGGCGTGACGGCACTGTACGGGCATTCCGGTTCCGGCAAGACCACCTGCCTGCGCTGCATCGCCGGGCTTGAACGGGCCGATGACGGGTTTATCCAGATCAACGATGAGGTCTGGCAAGACAGCCGTAACGGCCTGTTTATGCCGCCGCATAAACGCGCGCTGGGTTATGTGTTCCAGGAAGCGAGCCTGTTTCCTCACTTGTCGGTGCGCGCCAATCTGGAGTTCGGCCTCAAGCGCATCCCGCGCCCGCAACGGCGTGTGGACATGGCCCAGGCCACCGAGTTGCTCGGCATCGGCCACTTGCTTGAGCGCCACCCGCAGCACTTGTCGGGCGGTGAACGCCAGCGCATCGGCATTGCCCGTGCGTTGCTCACCAGCCCGAAATTGCTGCTGATGGACGAGCCGTTGGCCGCCCTAGACAGCCAGCGCAAAAGCGAGATTTTGCCGTACCTCGAACGCCTGCACGACGAGCTGGACATTCCGGTGCTGTACGTCAGCCATGCCCAGGACGAAGTCGCGCGGCTGGCCGATCACATTGTGCTGCTCAGCGACGGCAAGGCCCTGGCCAGCGGCGCCATCGGTGACACCCTGGCGCGGCTCGACCTGCCCATGGCACTCGGCGACGACGCGGGTGTGGTGATCAATGGCACGGTCAGCGCCTATGACGAGCACTACCAATTACTCACGTTGCAACTGCCGGGCTGCCCACTGCAGGTTCGCGTCGCCCACGCGCCGCTGGCAATCGGCAAACACCTGCGGGTCAAGGTGCAGGCACGGGATGTGAGCCTCAGCCTGCAGGCCGAAGAACACAGCAGCATCCTCAACCGTTTGCCGGTGACGGTTATCCAGAACGTGTCGGCGGACAACAGCGCCCATGTGCTGGTGCGCCTGGACGCAGGCGGCACGCCGTTGCTGGCGCGCATCACGCGTTTCTCTCGCGATCAGTTGCAATTGCACCCCGGCCAGACGCTGTGGGCGCAGATCAAGGCGGTCGCGGTACTTGCCTGAAAAACCTTTTGGCACGACCGCAAAACGCTGCGGTCAATCAGACATACCGGCCTGATTTGTTGCCAAGGAACTTGCCCCATGCCCGACTCCGCGACCCTCCCTGACCTGCCCCGCGACCTGCATTACGTTGACGACACCCAGCCCGGCATCAGCCGCAAATTGCTGCGCGGCAAGTTTCAGTATTTCGACCCCAAGGGTAAACGCATCACGGACGCCGATGAGGTCAAGCGGCTGAATGCCCTGGCCGTGCCGCCGGCCTACACCGATGTGTGGATCTGCGCCGACCCGCGCGGCCATTTGCAAGCCACCGGCATCGATGCCCGGGGCCGCAAGCAGTACCGCTACCACGCGCGCTGGCGCGAAGTGCGAGACTCGGATAAATACGCGCGCCTGCAAGAGTTCGGCAACGCCTTGCCCAAACTGCGCAAGCAACTGGAAGCGCAGATTGCCGAGCCGGGCTTCACCCGTGAGAAAGTGTTGGCCACGGTGGTGATGCTGCTGGACGCCACACTGATTCGTGTCGGCAACACCCAATATGCGCGTGACAATAAGTCCTACGGGCTGACCACCCTGCGCACGCGGCATGTCGACGTCAAAGGCAGCGAGATCAAGTTTCAGTTTCGCGGCAAGAGCGGTGTAGAGCATCAAATCAGCGTCAAGGACCGGCGCCTGGCCACCGTGGTCAAACGTTGCCTGGAGCTGCCGGGGCAAAATCTGTTTCAGTACCTGGACGAAGACGGCGAGCGGCGTACCGTCAGCTCCTCGGACGTGAACGCCTACCTGCACAGCCTCACCGGCGCCGACTTTACCGCCAAGGACTACCGCACCTGGGCCGGCACCGCCATGGCCCTTGCAGTGTTGCGGGAAGTGCAGTGGCAGCCCGAATCGGATGCCAAACGCCACGTGGTGGCGATGGTGAAAGACGTGGCCAAGCAACTCGGCAACACCCCGGCGGTGTGCCGCAAGTGCTATATCCACCCGGCCGTACTGGAGCATTTCAGCCTCGGCGAGTTGTCCAAACTGCCCAAGCCGCGCGTGCGCAAGGGCTTGAAAGCCGAAGAAGTCGCCCTGGCAATGTTCCTCGAGCAACTGGCCGCCGACTTGCCGACGACCGCCAGGGCGGGTTAGCCTGCGCACCCCTTCCGAGCTACGGGATGACCGCCGACGTGAACACTTAAGCCTTCCAAAATGTACCCGCAACGAGCCGCCTGGCGCGCTTGTTTGCCTGTTCGACATTTTTTTGGAGGTGCTGATGACTGACGTCAACCGGCTGCCCGTACTCGTATCCCTGCAACACCTGTGTTTTCAGTTCGCCACTGGCGAAACCCTGCTCGACGACCTGACCTTTTCGATTGACCACACGCCCACCGGCATCGTCGGCCGCAATGGGCGCGGCAAAAGCATTCTGGCGAAGTTGATTGCCGGGCACCTGATGCCCTCTTCCGGCGTGCTCACCTGTTCGGCCCGCGTGGCATACGTCGCGCAGGCGCTGGCGGTGCATCCGGGACACAGCGTGGCGGATGTCACCGGCACCGCCGAAGTGCTGGGCGCCCTTGAACGTATGGCGCGGGGGAACGCTCATGCAGATGACCTGGAGCTGATCGATGACCGCTGGGACCTGGCCGAGCGCCTGCGGGCGGCACTGGATGGGGCGGGATTGCAGCAGTTGGGCGCTGACACTCCGGCCGCTCAACTCAGCGGTGGCCAGTTGGCCAGAATCGCGGTGATCGGTGCACTGTTGGCGGCGCCGCAATTGCTGATTCTGGACGAGCCCACCAACCACCTCGACAGCGCCGGGCGCACATGGCTGCTGGCGGTGCTGAAGCAATGGCGCGGCGGCCTGGTGGTGGTGAGCCATGATCGGCAGTTGCTGAATACCATGGAGCGCATCATCGAACTCTCGCCCCTCGGCGCCCGGGTGTATGGCGGTAACTACGCGGCCTATCGCCAGAGGCGCGACAGCGAACAACACGCCGCCGTCGCCGCCCTGGAACACGCGCGCCTGGAGCGCAGCCGCGAGCGAAAGCGCCTGCAAAAAGATCACGACAACCTGCAACGCCACGCCGCACGCTCGCGTAAAAACGCCGACACCGCCAACGTCGACCGGTTTACCCAATCGCGCTGGAAAGCCGCCGCCACGCAAATCGTCAGCAACGTGCGCAGCGCTCACCTGGCGCACACCACGCAACTGGATGCCCAAGTGCGTCAGGCCTACGAACGCGTCGAGGACGAAGCACCTACCCTGCTGGCCCTGCCCGGCTCGGCGGTGCCCAATGGGCGGCAAGTGCTGAGCCTGGTAAATGCCCAACTGCCGTGGCTTGACCCGCTGGCGCCTTCGAGCTGCATCACGTTGAACCTGGTGGGCCCGGTACGCGTTGCCGTCAGCGGGCCAAACGGTTGCGGCAAATCCACGTTGCTCAAGCTGCTCGCCGGCCAATGCCAGGCTCTGGCCGGCGAATGTTCGGTGCAGGTGCCGGTCGCGTATCTGGATCAACACGTGGCACTTGTGGATGACAAGCGCTCCATCGTCGAACAGCTCAACCTGCTGGACACGCCGCTCGCCGAATCCGAACTGCGCACGCGCTTGGCGTTGTTGCACCTGGACGCCGTGCGGGTGACGCAACCGGCACGCCACTTGAGTGGCGGTGAACGTTTGAAAGCAGCGATGGCGATTGCCCTGTGGCGCGCGGTGCCGGCGCAACTGCTGTTGCTGGATGAGCCGACCAATCATTTGGATTTGGAGTCGGTGGTGGCGTTTGAACAGGCGCTGCGCGGTTATACCGGCGCAGTGTTGGTGGTGTCCCACGATGAGGCGTTCGTGCAGGCGCTCCGGCCGACGCATCGCTTGGTCTGGCAACCTCGGGGTTGGCAACTGGAGCGTGCGTGAGGTCATTGCGCCGGCAATCAAAGCGTCCTACGGTGGTGGCCGGATAATCTCACCGAGGAACCTGGCGCCATGTTGCCTTCGTCGCGCAAACCTTACGTCAATGCCGCACTCGCCCATCGCCAGCGATGGCGCGGTCGGGTGGGTTTGATGTCTGTGGCCAGCCTCTCGGTGCTTGCCGGCATGACCGATGCGATCGGCTTTATGGCCAGCGGCGACTTCGTTTCGTTCATGAGCGGTAACACCACGCGCCTGGCGGTGGCGATCAGTGCGGGTGACCTCGGCCTGACCGGCCGCTTGCTGTTGCTGGTGGCCACCTTTGTCGCAGGCAACGCATTGGGTGTGGTGGTCAGCCGCGTCAGCCGGCGGCATGCCCTGCCCTTGCTGTTATGCATTGCGGCGCTGTTGTGCGGCGGCGCGTTGTGGCCCCGCGCCGATGCCTTGCCGGCCTTGCTGGCGGCGATTGTAGCCATGGGCATGCTCAATGCCGCCGTGGAAGAGGTCAACGGCTTGCCGGTGGGCCTCACTTACGTCACGGGTGCGCTGTCACGCTTTGGTCGAGGGTTGGGGCGCTGGATGCTGGGGGAACGCCGCAACGGCTGGCGGGTGCAGTTGATACCGTGGGGCGGGATGTTTGTGGGCGCGGTGATCGGCGCGGTGCTCGAACAGCACCTGGGCCTGAGCGCGCTGATGGTCAGTGCCGGGTTGGCGGCTCTGCTGGGGTTGGTGTCGCTGAAGATTCCGCGTCGCTGGCACTTGGGTTACATGCCGCGATAAGCCGGAAAAGATGCTCGCCCGACGATTCGGCCTCGACGTCCATGTACCGGTAAAGAGCTATCACCTCGGGCGAGCGGGATGAATCATAAGCCAATGCCCGGCGGCTGTCCCGCCGGGCTTTTCCGAAAAACACTTAGGCAAAGTATTACAGGCAGGTCGCGAGTGCAGCTTGGCGACGCATGGCCGGCATCGTTTGTTGGGCGGCGTAGTACTTGACGGTAGAACCGGTGCCTGCGCTTCGCACGTCGGCAAAATAGTCGCCGCCGGTGGTGTACACCGTGAAACCGCCGGTTTCGAGCGGTTCCTTGAAGCCGCCGGCGTCAACGCCGAAGACGGCTTCGTCCTGCCAGCCAAACTGGATGCATTGGGCAACCACCAAAGGCGCCTTGTCCGACGCCAGGGTCTTGTAAGGCTGGCCGGCGCGCGCTTCTTTCATTTTCGAGCCTGCGCAACCGCTGAGTGCTGCCAGTACCAACGCGCCAATCACTACTTTGTACATGCCATCACTTCCTTGAAAAAAACGCGACTGTACCACCGCTGAGGGGCCGTCTGAGGCCTGCATAAACTTTCTTTCACTGTGAGCGCCGAGCCCGCCGCCTATAGTTGGCAGGCTCATTTTTAAGAAGTCTCCCTTCTGCCCGCTCTCCCGCGGGCTTTTTTTCGCCTGCGTTTCACAGCCACCAGCGCAACAGATAGAACAGCGCCATGCTTAGCAGCACGGTGATCAGCACGCTGCGCGTCCAGAACATCAGCGCCACTGCGCACACACCCGCCAACAAATAGGGGTTTGCCGGGCTGAGGTTAAGCCTGTGGTCGGCGAGAAAAATGATCGGCCCGCAAATCGCCGTGAGCATGCCCGGCACGGCAAAGCCGAGAAACTCCCGCGCGCCACGGTTCAGGCGCACCGGCAGGCGCGGCTCGATAAACAGGTAACGGTTGAGAAACACCACCAGCCCCATGGCCACAATCATGCTGTAGATCATCGCTGCCCAACCCCCAAACGCTTGCAGGCATAACCTGCGCTCATGCCCAGTACGCCCGACACCACCACTGCCGATTCCCAGTGCCAGTAGCTCAACCACACTGAAAACAGCAGCGACACCGCAACGCACACCACAGTGGGCACATCGCGCACCACCGGGGTAATTAGGGCGATAAAGGTGGCGGCAATGGAAAACTCCAGCCCCAACTGATCAAGCCCGGGAATGCTCTTGCCAAGCACGATGCCGGCCAGGGTAAAGAGGTTCCAGGCGATATAAAACGTCAGGCCCACGCCGAGGGCATACCAGCGGTTAAAGGTTTCACGGTCGTAGTGGTTGACCAGCGCAAAGAATTCGTCGGTCAGCAAAAAGCCCAGGCTCATGCGCCATCGGGTGTTCAGAGACGACAACGTCGGGCGCATGTGCATGCCATACAGCAGATGCTGGGAAGTCAGCAGCAAGGTGGTCAGCACAATCGAAATCAGGCTGGCGCCGCTTTTGACCATGCCGATAGCCACCAACTGCGCGGCACCGGCAAACACGATGGCGGATAAACCCTGGGCTTGCAGCGGGCTGAATTGCGCATCAATGGCCATGGAGCCGGCAAGCAGCCCCCACGGCGCGCAGGCCAGGGATAACGGAGTGACGGCAATCGCGCCGCGGGCGAACGCGTAATGCGGTACGGCAGTGGGCATGGAGACAGCTCATCGACAGACAGTCGACAAGCATGCCAGCGTCACTCGGGGCTTGTCTTGAATGATATTGCTCAGGCCAGCTTTACCGACACCTGTTCGACGCAATCGCGCGCTACGCGCAGTTCGTAGGCGTCCTGGTTGAGCCGGTGAATGGTGTTGAGCAGGCGTTGGCGCAGCACCTCATCGCCTAGTTTTTCGACGGCACGCATCAGGTCAAACGCCGCAGTTTCGTTATTGTCCGCGACGGAGTCGAGGGTCTTGCGCAGGTTGCGAGTGGCACGGGTCACGCGAATTCTTCCTTCTTCAGCAATGGGCGGGACTTTAGGACATTCATGTTTCATTTTAATTTCAAACACTTGTGGCCGACTGACGGTCATTTGATCCACGTCAGAAAAATTAAGGATTTGACCTACATATATGGGTATCCGTATATTCGAAACTCCATATATAAGCAGCCTTGGCCATGCCTGATCTCTTCTCCCCGCCCACCGTGTTCAAGTGCCTGGCCGATGCCACCCGGGTGCGGCTGACGCTGTTGATCCATCGCGAAGGCGAACTTTGCGTCTGCGAACTGATCCATGCTCTGGACGACAGCCAGCCCAAAATTTCCCGGCACCTGGCGCAACTGCGCAGTTGCGGGCTGTTGCTGGATCGCCGTCAGGGACAATGGGTTTACTACCGTATCAACCCGGCACTGCCCGCCTGGGTGATTCAGGTGCTGGACACCACCCTGCAAGCCAACCAGCCATGGTTGCACAGCGACGCGCAGCGTCTTGATGCAATGGGCGACAGACCACAACGGGCCAGCACCTGCTGCTGAACCATCGGAGCGTTTATTCATGCTTGTCGCGATTGCGATTTTTATCTTCACCATCGTGTTGGTCATCTGGCAGCCCAAGGGCCTGGGCGTAGGCTGGAGCGCAACGCTGGGCGCAATCCTGGCCCTGGCGTGTGGCGTGATCAGCTTTGCCGATATTCCCGTGGTCTGGCACATCATCTGGAATGCCACCGGCACCTTTGTCGCGCTGATCATCATCAGCCTGCTGCTGGATGAAGCCGGGTTTTTCGCCTGGGCCGCGCTGCACGTGGCGCGCTGGGGGCGCGGGCGAGGCCGTCGGCTGTTTGCCTATATGGTGCTGCTGGGCGCGCTGGTGTCGGCGTTGTTTGCCAATGATGGCGCGGCGTTGATCCTCACGCCCATCGTCATGTCGATGCTTTTGGCGCTGAGGTTTTCCCCGGCGGCCACGTTGGCCTTCGTGATGGGCGCGGGGTTTATCGCCGATACCGCCAGCTTGCCGTTGGTGGTGTCGAACCTGGTGAACATCGTTTCGGCGGACTATTTCAAGATCGGCTTTAACGAATACGCCGCGGTTATGGTGCCGGTGAACGTTGTCAGCGTGGCTGCAACCCTCGCGGTATTGCTGTGGTTTTTCCGTCGCGACATTCCCCGGACCTACGACCCTGCCGACCTCGACGACCCCGCCAGTGCCATCCACGACCGCGCCACCTTTCGCGCCGGCTGGTGGGTACTGGGCATTCTGCTGGTAGGCTGTTTTGCCCTGGAGCCGCTGGGCATTCCCATCAGCGCGATTTCCGCCGCGTGTGCTGTGCTGCTGCTGGTGATCGCCGCCAAAGGCCACACCATTTCCACGCGCAAGGTACTCAAAGACGCGCCGTGGCAGATCGTGGTGTTTTCGCTGGGCATGTACCTGGTGGTCTACGGCCTGCGTAATGCCGGGCTGACCACGTATCTCGCCACCTGGCTCGATACCTTCGCCACCTACGGTGTGTGGGGCGCGGCCATGGGCACCGGGGTGCTGACGGCGCTGCTGTCTTCGGCCATGAACAACTTGCCGACGGTGTTGATCGGCGCACTGTCCATCGAATCCAGCCACGCCGTGGGCGTGGTCAGGGACGCGATGATCTACGCCAACGTGATCGGCAGCGACCTGGGCCCGAAAATCACTCCCATCGGTAGCCTCGCCACCTTGCTGTGGCTGCATATCCTGGCGCGCAAAGGCATCACCATCACCTGGGGTTACTACTTCAAGGTCGGCATTGTGCTGACCTTGCCGGTGCTGTTGATTACCCTGGCCGCCCTCGCCCTGCGCCTGAGTGTCTGAAGGAGAACCCGCAATGAAAGTCTTGTTCATGTGTACGGCCAACAGCTGCCGCAGCATCTTGTCAGAAGCACTGTTCAATCATCTGGCGCCACCGGGGTTTGAGGCGATCAGCTCCGGCAGCTTCCCCAAGGGCCAGGTCTTGCCCCGCAGTTTGACCGCCCTGAAGGCGGCCGGCATCAGCACCGACGGGCTGTACAGCAAGGGCAACGACGCGTTTGAAGGCAGCCCGCCGGACGTGGTGATCACCGTGTGTGACAAGGCCGCCGGTGAGGCTTGCCCGGTGTATTTCGGGCCGGCACTGAAGGCGCATTGGAGCCTGGAAGATCCGTCTGACGTTCAAGGCGACGAGGAAAGCCTCAACGCCGCGTTCACCGCGACCATGGCCATCATCACCGCCCGCTGCGAGGCGTTTTTCGCCTTGCCCTTTGCCCGCCTCGGCCCTGTTGAACTGAAGGCTGAACTCGACCGCATTGCGCGGTTGTAGCCGGAGACGCTGATGACTACCCTCCCCAACCTCGACACACGCCTGTCAACGCCCTTGCACACCGGCTCCACCCACGCGCCGCGCATCCTGCTGTTGTATGGCTCCAACCGGCCCCGCTCATTCAGCCGTTTGCTGGTGGAGGAAGCGGCGCGCCTGTTACGCCACTTCGGTGCCGACACACGCATTTTCAACCCGTCGGGGCTGCCGTTGCCGGACGATGCCCCAGGCGATCACCCCAAAGTCCAGGAACTGCTGGACCTCATGCAATGGTCCGAAGGCCAGGTCTGGTGCTCACCGGAACGTCACGGCTCGATGTCGGCGGTGTTCAAGGCCCAGCTGGACTGGGTACCGTTGGCACTGGGCGCCGTGCGCCCTACCCAGGGCAAAACCCTGGCGGTGATGCAAGTGTCTGGCGGTTCGCAATCCTTTAACACCGTCAACCAATTGCGCGTGCTTGGCCGCTGGATGCGCATGTTCACCATCCCCAACCAATCCTCAGTGCCCAAAGCCTTTATGGAGTTCGACGATCAGGACCGCATGAAGCCTTCGGCGCTTTATGATCGCGTCGTCGATGTGATGGAAGAACTGGTGAAGTTCACCCTGATGCTGCGCGATCGTCCGGACCTGGTCGACCGCTACTCGGAGCGCAAGGAAAGCGCGGATGAGCTGTCACAGCGCGTCAATCAACGGTCGATCTGATCACCTGAGTCGTCGTATGCTCTCGCACTTTCTCGAAGGGACGCGGGCATGTTGACGATCTTTTTCTACGCTCTGGTATTCGGTTTTGTGTTTTGCCTCTCCCCCGGCGCGGTGCTGGCGGAGACGTTGCGCCGTGGCCTGCTTCACGGTTTTACGCCAGCATTGATGGTGCAATTCGGCTCACTGGTGGGCGATGCGGTCTGGGCAGTGATTGGCCTGACGGGCATTGCGCTGCTGATCCAGCATGATGCGGTGCGTGTGCCGCTGACCATCGTGTGCGCGGTGTACCTGGCCTGGCTGGGCGTGCGCAGCCTGATCGATGCCTGGCACTTGCCGGCAGCCGACAGTGCGCCGGCTGGCACCGGGCAGAATGCGCTGGCAGTCGGCGCGGCGATTTCCCTGGCCAACCCGAAGAACATCGTTTACTGGGGCGCACTTGGCAGCGCCTTGTCCGGGATCGTCGGCACAACGCCCAGCCATGGGCAAACGCTGATGTTTTTTGCGGGCTTCATGCTCGCGTCGGTGCTGTCGTGTTTCCTTACCGCCGCGCTGGTCAACCTGCTGCGCAAGAACGCATCGCCGTTGTGGCAACGGGTCAGTTACGGGACCTGTGGGATGGTGTTGTTATATCTCGCTGTTCTGGCCGCTCAGGGGATATGAAGTTATATATTGCGCGCAACTTCATAGTGCAGCGTGTCTGAATAGAGTCTGAACACCCGGCACTTTAATTAATCATCCGTTGACATTTTGTAACGGTCTGAGTAGATTGCCCCTGCCCGCAACTGGGGCCTTTTTTAAACCTCACAAAAGAAGCCAATGGACACAGTATCTAGTCGCTGTCCGAGCACCGCATCAGCGGGCGTCGGGCGCCAAACCCAGAATATGACAGGACTCGCCTTCCAGGTCCGGTAAGCTGCGCTAGAGCTCGATGCTCCACCGTAACTGCCTCACCGGTCGCTCGTCCGGTCCCGAGGTGTGTTATGACCTTTCAATTAATTGTTTTGCCCGATATACGCACGCTCGCCGCAGCCCTGCGCGCCAAGCTGTGCCGCGAGCCTGTAGGCTTTTCCCCTACCCGCTCGGCCTTTGCTGCACCTTCCCTGCACGTGCGACCAGCTCCCCCGCTGGCGCATTGGCGTGTCTGCCCGGACAGCGGCCACCTGCTGCAACATTGGGACCACGCCGACCCTCAAGACCCGCAGAGACCTCAGGTTTCCATGCGGGCTCAAGCCAGCCTGATGTTCACGTTATACGTGAGCGCCCGGGCCGCTTAACCTCGCTGGAAACAGCAACTTTCTGATAAACAGTCTGGAGTTCTTTATGAACATGTCCAGTAGTAGCCCGCTGCGCGCTAGTTAACTAACGCGTCAGCAGCGGGCCCTGCAGAAGTTATATCAACACCTTATTTAAACCGATCGCGAAGTCCGCGGCTCGGCATGCTTTCGCTCGCCTGTAGTCAGGTAAGTACCGGGTATGTTTTGTCGAGAATTGGCGACAGGAGTACAGACAATGAGCGCCGTAAAAAACACGCCACTGCACAAGAAAAATGGCACCGACGCCGACACCAAGCTGTCGATGCGTGCTGCCCGCGAAGCCCAGAATGGCCTGTCGGCCACCCTTGCCAATGTGCGCGCAACCACCGACGGCCTGACCGAGCTGGACGCCTCGGCGCGCCTGGCACGGGAAGGCCATAACGAAGTGGCCCACGACAAGCCGCCTCACGCCATCGTCCAGTTCCTGCAGGCACTGAACAACCCTTTCATCTACGTACTGCTGACCCTCGCCGGCATCAGCTTTGTTACCGACTATTGGTTGCCGCTGCAAGCCGGTGAAGAAGTCGACCTGACCAAGGTCATCATTATCATGACCATGGTCCTGCTCAGCAGCCTGCTGCGGTTCTGGCAGGAACACCGCTCGGCCAAATCCGCCGAAGCCTTGAAAGCCATGGTGCGCACCACCGCCACCGTGCTGCGCCGCGAGCAAGTGGGCGCACAGCCCATCCTGCGTGAAGTGCCGATGCGCGAGCTGGTGGCGGGCGATATCGTGCAGTTGTCGGCAGGCGACATGATCCCGGCCGATATCCGCCTGATCGAATCCCGTGACCTGTTTATCAGCCAGGCCGTGCTCACCGGCGAAGCCTTGCCGGTGGAGAAATACGACACCCTCGGTGACGTGACGCAAAAATCCGCCTCCTCGATGGCCGCCGACCAGGGCAACCTGCTCGACCTGCCAAACATCTGCTTCATGGGCACCAACGTGGTCAGCGGCCGCGCCAAAGCCGTGGTGGTTGCCACCGGGCCGCGCACTTATTTTGGCTCGCTGGCCAAGGCGATTGTCGGCTCGCGGGTGCAAACCGCCTTCGACCGAGGGGTGAACAGCGTCAGCTGGCTGCTGATCCGTTTCATGCTGGTGATGGTGCCGATCGTGTTCCTGCTCAATGGCTTCTCCAAAGGCGATTGGGGCGATGCCTTCCTGTTTGCCCTGGCGGTTGCGGTGGGCCTCACCCCGGAAATGCTGCCGATGATCGTCAGCGCCAACCTGGCCAAGGGCGCAACGGCCATGGCCAAGCGCAAAGTGGTGGTCAAGCGCCTCAACGCGATCCAGAACTTCGGTTCGATGGACGTGCTGTGCACTGACAAGACCGGCACCCTGACCCAGGACAAAATCATCCTTGAACACCACGTCAACGCCCTTGGCCAACGGGATGACGCGGTACTGTCCCTGGCCTGGCTGAACAGCTTTCACCAGAGCGGCATGAAAAACCTGATGGACCAGGCGGTAGTGCAGTTCTCGGCGCAGAACCCGAAGTTTCAGGTGCCGTTTGCCTACAGCAAGGTCGATGAATTGCCGTTCGACTTTGTGCGCCGTCGCCTGTCGATCGTGGTCAAGGATGCCGCCGGCGACCAGCTGCTGGTGTGCAAAGGGGCTGTGGAGGAGATGCTGAGCATTTCCACGCACATGATGGTGGCCGGCGAAGCCGTGCCGCTGGATGATCGCCGCCGTGAGGAGTTGCTGGCCCTGGCCAACGACTACAACGAGGACGGCTTCCGCGTGTTGGTGGTTGCCACGCGCAATATCCCCAAGGCATTGGCACGCCAGCAGTACACCACCACCGATGAACGCAACCTGGTGATCCAGGGTTTCCTGACCTTCCTGGACCCACCGAAAGAAACCGCAGGCCCGGCGATTGCGGCGCTGCAACAGATTGGCGTGGCGGTCAAAGTGCTGACCGGCGACAACGCCGTGGTCACCAGCAAGATTTGCCGCCAGGTCGGCCTGGAACCCGGCCAGCCACTGCTGGGCGTGGAAATCGAAGCGATGGACGACGCCACGCTGATGCGCCGCGTGGAAGAGCGCACGGTGTTTGCCAAGCTGACGCCGCTGCAGAAATCCCGGGTGCTGAAAGCCCTGCAGGCCAACGGTCACACGGTCGGTTTCCTCGGTGACGGCATCAACGATGCGCCGGCGCTGCGAGATGCTGACGTGGGCATCTCGGTGGATACCGCCACCGACATCGCCAAGGAATCGGCCGACATCATCCTCCTGGAAAAGAGCCTGATGGTGCTCGAAGAAGGCGTGCTCAAAGGCCGCGAAACCTTCGGCAACATCATGAAGTACCTGAACATGACCGCCAGCTCCAACTTCGGCAACGTGTTCTCGGTACTGGTCGCCAGTGCGTTCATCCCGTTCATGCCGATGCTTGCCATCCACTTGCTGCTGCAAAACCTGATGTACGACATCTCCCAGCTGGCCTTGCCGTGGGACAAGATGGACAAGGAATACCTGGCCAAACCACGCAAGTGGGACGCAAAAAACATTGGCCGCTTCATGATCTGGATCGGGCCGACGTCGTCGATCTTCGACATCACCACCTTTGCACTGATGTGGTACGTGTTCAGCGCCAATAGCGTGGAAATGCAGACCCTGTTCCAGTCCGGCTGGTTTATCGAAGGGCTGCTCTCGCAAACCCTGGTGGTGCACATGCTGCGCACCCGCAAGATCCCGTTCTTCCAAAGCACGGCCGCCTGGCCGGTATTGATGATGACCGCCATCGTCATCGCACTCGGGATCTACGTGCCGTTCTCGCCGCTGGGCACCCTGGTTGGCCTGGAGCCGCTGCCGCTGGCGTACTTCCCATGGCTGGTTGGCACCCTGCTGGCCTACTGCTGCGTGGCGCAACTGATGAAAACGATCTACATCCGCCGCTTCAAGCAGTGGTACTGATCTCCCCCGCCGTTTAAACGGTGGCGGCCGCCCGGCCGCTGCCGTGCACTACAAGGATTTGACCCATGCGCGTGTTGATCTGTGCAGGTCGTCATTACGCCGACACCAAAAGGTCCCGCCACGTGCTGGACGCTTACCACCGCCTGCGCCCGGTGCAGGTTTTGATCCACGGCGGCAACCAGTTCCTCGGCAGCGACATTGAGGAATGGGCCCGGGAAATGAGCATCGACGTGGTGCGCTACCCGCCCAACTGGCAACGCCACGGCAAGCAGGCAGAACGCCAGCGCAATCATTTCATGCTGACCGACAGCCGCCCCGATGTGGTCATCGCCCTGCCGGGTGGTGACGACACATCCGAGCTGGTCTGCCAGGCCACCGCCAGCGGCATTCCGGTGCTGACCGTAGAAAGCTGAATTCAAGCGAGGTGCATCATGCACAAAAAACATACCCCGATTCAAAAGGACGGGTTCGCCAAATACCGTGCGCGTCACTATCGCGGCGCGCGCAATACCTTGTTGCTGCTGCCACCGGCCAAGCGCCGCGCACTGCAACGTAACCTGATCTTTATCGGCGTCACCCTGGGCCTGATATTGCTGACCGCACTGTGTTCCAAGGCTTACGCCGCTGGCGGTGCCTATGTGGTGGATGACGGCGCGGTCAATGCGCCGGGCGAATGCAATGTGGACGCCTGGTACACCGCCAATCGGCATCAAGGCAACGTTCATAACCAAGCCCTCAACCCGGCCTGCACCTTCAGTGCATTGCCATCGGTGCAATGGAGCGCGGCACTGTCGCGCGCCAGCGAGGCCGGAGACGCCGAAACCCAGGTCAGCCCGCAAGTGAAGGCGCAGGTGTGGTCGCGGGAAGATCTGGGCCTGCAACTGGCGGTGTCTGCAACCGGGCATGTCGCGCTGGACCGCCAACATGCCTTCGACGGCGCAGACCTCACGGTGCCGCTGACCTGGCAACCCGTGCAAGCGCTGCGCCTGAACTTCAATGGCGGCTGGGCCCACGCCTACAACGGTGGCGAGCAAACCCACCGCCTGACGTGGGGCACCGGGTTTGAATATCAGGTAGCGGACGCACTTACGCTGATCGGTGAGCGCTACGGCCAGGAAGGCGGCGACCAGGCGTGGCAGGCCGGGCCGCGATTCCATCTGGGTACGCTGGTGGATGTGGATGTGGTGGTCGGGCAAAGCCTCAGTGGCGAGCGCAACAGATGGTTGACCACCGGCGCCACCGTGCGCTTCTAGGACTTGGCAACCATAGCCCGCCGCTGCGGGAACACCATGACCGCCGGGCGGGCACGCTTTATGATGGCGTTCACGCGCCATTGAAGGAGAACACCGGTGAACCGCATCGAGCACATTACGCTGCTGGCAGACTACAACGCCTGGATGAACCGCAAGGTGTATGACGCGGCTAGTACGCTGACGGACGCAGAGCTGAGCGAGGATCGACAGGCGTTCTTCGGCTCGATCCTCGGCACGCTGAACCATCTGACGCTGGGTGACACCGTCTGGCTCAAGCGCTTTGCCACGCACCCGGCTGGCTTCTCGGCGCTGGCACCGTTAAGTGCTGTCGACATGCCGACAGACCTCAAACAACTGGCCTTCGCCGATATCCGCGAGCTCACGGCCCGGCGCCTTTGGCTGGACCCGCTCATCACTGAATGGGCCCGCGACCTGCGTGAATCAGACCTGGACCATCATCTGCACTACCACAACATGCGCGGCATGGCGGCCGACAAACCGTTCTTCGGCCTGCTGATGCATTTTTTCAACCATCAAACCCACCACCGGGGCCAGGCAACGACGCTGCTGAGCCAGGCGGGCGTGGACGTGGGCGATACCGACTTGCTCGCGCTGATCGACTGAACTCAGCGTGCGCTGAATTCGGCATAGGCCTGCATCAGGCGCGGGCAACTGCTCAACGCTTTCAATGGCCAGGGTTAGACCAAACACAATCCCTGTGGCGAGCGGGCTTGCCCCGCGCTGGGTTGCGCAGCGACCCTAAAAGGAGAAATGCGGTGAGTCAGGCACTCTGTGGCGGCTGTTCTTGGGGTCGCTGCGCAACCCAACGCGGGGCAAGCCCGCTCGCCACAGGGTACTCGTCGCCTGTTCTACCTAAGGACCATTAAGGGGTGGCCCTCAGGACAAAGTTATTTGACCTTGCTACTCAGCGTATCAAGGCTGCGTTTGAGATCGTCCAGGCTGCGTTTTTGCTCCTCAATGCTGCGTTTCTGATCACTGGCTTCGCTTTTGAGTTGGGACAGTTCACTGGAACTGGAGCTTGAACTGGAACTTGAGTTTCGCTTCAAGTCATCCACCTCACTTTTCAACTTGTCGATGACACTCTTCTGATCCGCGACCGTGCGCTTCAAATCGGAGAGCTGACTGTCGCTGGCACTTGAACTGGACCCGTCCTTGCGCTTGAACTCATCAAAATAGCGCGCCTGCTCATCCAGCTTGCCTTTCAAACTCTGCAGTTCGTAGTTGTCGCTTTTCTGTGCCTCCAGCAATTTTTCGAGATCGCCCACGCTGAACGTGCTGGTGGACAACACGCGCTTGGCGCCCTCTGAAGAACTGGTCGTAAACTTGTCATTACTGCCTGGCCCGAAACTGCCCCACTGCACGTCACTCTCCGCCTGCGCCGTATTCACGCCCATGGCGACAAACAGCCCTATTACGCTTGCAGCAATCATCCAAGAAGGCTTGCGAACACTGAGCATCAACTGATTCCTTTCGAAACTGCCGGGATGGCATATCGCTATGACTGGAATTCCGAGAACTTGTTCCCGCGCGCAAAAAATCCTCGGCAGTGCGCCAACAGGTTTATGTAGATCACTGATCTATCACGCTTTTTCAGCAGCAGATTTGTGCAAACGCGCCTCTCGACCTTGCATCGATGCGCCTGGGTCTATATATTCCCAACCCTGCTTCACCGCGCTACCGCCCGAATGGCGAAACTGGTAGACGCATGGGACTTAAAATCCCCCGCTCGTAAGGGCGTGCCGGTTCGATTCCGGCTTCGGGCACCATACATATCAAGGGCTTGCATGAGTTATCTCATGCAGGCCCTTATTGTTTGTGCTTCGTTACCCTCTATTCTCGTCTCCCCCACCGCCCATCAAACTCCGACGGCTTACTCACCAATCTGTTCTAATCTGAACGGTGGGCGTGCTTCAAACCGTGAGCGCCTGCTGGCAACCTTCAGAGGCACAAAAAAAATGAAAATGACACTTCCGACCCTGGCACTGGGCATCCTGATTTCGCAAGGCGCGATGGCCGCAGGAGATGGCACCGCAGCGCTGGGCGGCGGCGTGGGTGGCGCATTGGGCAATATCGTCGGCCAACAAATGGGCGGATCGACCGGCGCTGCTGTCGGTGCAGGTTTAGGTGGAGCAGCTGGCGGCGCGGTTGGCGCTCAAAAGGGCAATAAAACCGAAGCTGCCATTGGTGGCGGGCTGGGTTCTGCGGGTGGCTCACTCATCGGCAATCGCCTCGGCGGCGCAACCGGGTCAACCATCGGTGCAGGTGTCGGTGGAGCCGCGGGCGGCGCGTTGGGCAATAACCTGGCGGATGACGAGAGCGGTCATCGGTCCGGTGGCGGCAAGCATAAAGGCAACAACAAGCACAAACACAAGAACAAACACGATTGATGGGTTGATAACCACCCGGCAAAAGGCCCACTGCATGTGGGCCTTTTCATGCCATCAACGCTAGGCTCTCGAAAAAAACCACATCACAAAGGCGACGGCGGCCACCCAGCCGAGCGTTAGCAGAAATGAAAGACCCGCAAGCCGCTTATCCATGTTTACCCGTCGGCAGATTAATTGATCGCACTACGATCATTTGAGTGCAAGAGTAGTTCAGCCGCGCCATTCCTTCTCGACAAGGCGCCTGAAATCACCCGCACTCCCCGAAGCATTGCGCTGAACGGTCAATAAGCGCTTCAGGTGTTGCCTGCGAGCGTTGTGGCGCTTAAGCGTGGCCGCTCAACAGCGTGCGGGTTGCCGCTGCCACATCCTCTTGGCGCATCAGGCTTTCACCCACTAGGAAGGTGTTGATACCAGAGCCTTTCAGGCGCTGGCAGTCCGCATGGCTGAAGATGCCACTTTCGCCGACCAGAAATTTGCTTGCCGGCACCATGGATGCCAATCGCTCGCTGACCGACAGGCTCACTTCAAAGGTGCGCAAATTGCGGTTGTTCACCCCCAGCAACGGCGAGTTGAGTTTCAGTGCGCGCTGCAACTCGGCTTCGTCGTGCACTTCCACCAGTACATCCATGCCCAGGTTCATCGCCAGGCCTTCGAACTCGGCGGCCTGGCCGTCGCTCAATGACGCCATGATCAGCAGGATGCAGTCCGCCCCCCAGGCCCGCGCTTCGTAGACTTGATAGCCGTCAAACATGAAGTCCTTGCGCAATGCGGGCAGGCTGCAGGCGTTACGCGCCTCGATCAAAAATTGCGGTGAGCCCTGAAAGCTTGGCGTGTCGGTAAGCACCGACAGGCAGGCGGCGCCGCCGTCTTCATAGGCCTGTGCCAGCGCCGGTGGGTTGAAGTCTTGCCGAATCAGCCCTTTGGACGGGCTGGCCTTCTTGATCTCCGCAATCAAGCCAAACGCCCCGCTGGCTTCCTTTGCCTTCAAGGCACTGTAAAAACCTCGGGTCGGGGGTTGGTCCAGGGCCATGGCCTTGATGTCCACCAAGGGAATCGCCGCCCTGGCGGCTGCAATTTCCTCAAGTTTGTAGCGTTCTATCTGTTCAAGAATGTCGCTCATGACCAAGCCTTTGTCAGTGGGATTGCGTTGACGCACAGAGCCATGGGAAAGGCACGGTACGGCATGCCCGCAATACAGAGCGGTCAGCCTACCGTGGTTGTGTTCGAAAGTCGGCACGGCGGCGCCGTGCCAACAGAAACGCGCAACTACACCATCGGTGAATTACTCACCACCCGCAGCGCCAGGCCTTCATACGCATCCAGCGTGATGGTGAATTCACCCTCCGCGGTCAGGTCGCCTTCCACCCGTTCATTGATGATGTCCACCACCGGCCCTGGCGCAATGTTGGGCAGGTGCAGGGTTTCGGTGATCGGCGTGGCGCCGAAGTTCAGCGCGGTGATTTGCGTGCCCTTCCCGGCTGGCAGCTCGTGAACCATGATCAGCAAGCCAGGATGCTCGACATCCGGCACCTGAATCTGTCGGCTGGCAGCAATCCCGTAGGCGCTGCGCACGGCGAGGATTTTCTGCAACTGCGAGGCAAACGATTCCGGGTCCTGTAGCTGGCGGTTCAAACTGCCGTACAAGGTTTTGGCGCGCGGCATCTGGCCTGCCGACAGTTCCGCTTCAGGGTTCAGGTCCACCAGATCGTAGGCACCGCGATGTATCCAGCGGGTATCGCCGTCTGCCATCAGGTGCGCAACGTCGTCTGCCGCCAACGGCAGTGCGCCGACCAGGTCCCAGCCCGACAACGCAAACACACCGGGTTGCATGGCGTTGTACATCACCAACAGCAAATGAATCTGGCGAATCTGTTGAATATCCGCCGCTGTAATCGCATCCAGATCCCGAATGCCCAGTGCCGCCGTGATGATGCTGGCGGTGGTGCAGGACACGCCGTTGGTTACGAACTTGAGGTTATAGGGCGCCTGTTCACCGGCCAGGCGCTCGTACATCTGCTCGCGAATATGCTCGCGCAAGATGTTGCCGGGGAAGGTTTGGCCCTGATAGAGGTAGCTGTCGTGGGCGTGCAACGTCCAGAAGTGCACCAGTTCAAGGGTCAGCTCGTCGTGGTTTTGCAAGGCGTGAATCAGCGAGCCGGGATCAATGCCCTGGCTGTGCATTTCGCGCAGCATCAGGCGCAAAAACTCAGTGTCGCCCATCAGCAAGGCGTGCTGGTACGCCGGACGCGTGATGAAGTCGTAGGACAGGTCGGCGCCGCCATGGGACATCGCGGCGATGTCATCGACGGTGAGGTTCAGCTCCTGAAAGCTGAAGCCGCCGGCTTTTCGAATTGCGCCGCCGAGCAACTGGTTGCCGGTGATCGACAGAGGGTGGCTTTCCGACCATGCCGTGCCATCCAGCTTGCGCTCCACGCCGAGGAATCCGTTGGCATCGAGGCGCAGGATCTTGGCGCCCATCACATCAATGGCGTGCAAGGCGTCGCCAATGATCATCTGCTGCGCGGCAAACGAAGGGTCGAGCCAGTTCAGCGACGGCTGGCCTTCCTTGAAGTAATGCAGGTACACCCAACGGCGCGGCTTGCCATCCACGCCCATTACCACGGGCGTCGCGCTCCAGTCGGTTTCCTTGACGCCGGGCTCGAAGAAAATCACCCGCTGCAACTGGCCGACGATGTAATGCTTGTCGCGCAGTGTATCCACCTGCAAGGGGCTGAGGTTCTGCGCGTCACGCCCCTCGGCGACTTCAGGCAACAGCGGCCAGTCTTCCTCGCGGATTTCCACCATGTGGTAGAGGCCGGGATAGTCTTCATACGCCATCTCGGCCAGACGGAAGTCCGCGCCCTTGCCGGTGTGCGACGGGATCACGTCGTCGATGATCACCGAGTTGTGCGCCGCCGCCATGCGCGTCAGCGCCTGCAACTGCGCCTCGGTGCCCAGCTCGGGGTCGATTTCAAAGCTGATGCGGTCGAAGTTGCCGTCGATGGTCGGCGTATGCCGCGTGCCGGACAGCCCGCCGGACTTTTTCAACGGGCCGTTGTGAATGCCCTGGATACCGATCTTCGACAGCGCATGCCACAGGCTTTCATCGCCCAAGGCTTCCAGCACCGTGCCGCCTTCACGCGTAACAATCGCCGCGGGATACGCGGTGAACCAGACAGACGACAACGCCGTGGCATCACGCGGCCGAGTATGCGCATAAGGCTGCTGCCACAGCCGCCCCTGCCCGGAATAAAGCTTGGCCCGCTGGCGCGCAGCGTTGAGCATGGATTGTTGCACCAGCCAGTTCACATGATCGTTGTCAGCCGCCGTCATAAGCTCAATACCTGTCTCGTGAAAAGGATATTCGTAAGCATAGGAGGGGCGGCGGGGGCTATTCGTTGCATTGCAATGGTGACTGTTGGCGATACTCGCGCGGAGTCACCCCGTTATGGCGCCGAAATACCTGGGCAAAATGGCCGGGGCTGGCATAGCCCACGTCGAGCGCGATCTCGATAATGCTCATGGATGTAACGGCCAACAGCTGTCGAGCCTTGGCCAAACGTAATTGAATGAAGTATTGGGACGGCGAGCAGCCCGTCGCCCGATGGAACAGACGACTGAAATAAAAATCGCTGAGGCCCGCCGCGGCTGCGAGTGTGCCCAGGTTGAAGCGGCTGTCGAGGGATGACTCCATCAAGGTAATGACACGTTGCAGCCGATAAGCCTGCAACGCGCCTTTGGGTTTCACGTCCACCTCGGCGCGGTAGGTCCTGACCAGATGCACGCCGAGCGCCTGGGCAAGGCCGGCGGCATAAAGCGTGCTCGGCGTGTCTTGTTGGATCAGCTCTTCATAAAGGCCGGTGACCAGCCGGGCCAGCTGCTTGTCGCTGGCGCCTGAGACATCGCGCAGGCGCACCAGATGGGCCTGCTGATGCAGGCTTTCCCGCGCGGCCACCTCCAGCAAGCGCTGGCTCAGGTAAAGATGGACCACTCTGAACGCGGCCTCACTCAGCGTTTGCCAACGCAGTTCATAAGGTTCGTCAGTCATGGTCAGGAAGAAATCACCCGCGCCTACGTCGCTCATGCTCCATTCCCGCCCCGCTTCGCGCTCCTGTACCCGCGCGCGTCCCGAGAGCACCAATACGAGCAAAGGCTCTGCCACCGCCGGCACCACGATGCTTTGCGTGGCATCGCAGTGGGTATAGACCTGAATCTGAACATCCGGATGCAGCCAATGGCCCGTGCTCTCAACGGTGCTTAGGGCAAACAACTCAGGCATCTGGCGGGCGGCAATTCGCGCGGGCCGAGTAACACCATTGATTGGGCCATCGCGGGTCATGTTGAATAAATGTCCTGGCGCGCGTCGTTTGTCATGGAGAAAAAAGCAATATCGCAACAGTTCGACAAGACCACGCCAGATGCTCATCGGTCAAGGGCGCAGAGTGGCTCACGCTCATCGCATAAGCGTATGAGCCCCTTTGAACCCAATGAGGTGCCCTGCAATGAGCGTTACCCTCCAGGAATTTTCAGGAAAAGTTGTGCTGGTCACCGGTGCAGCCAGTGGCATAGGTCGCGCAGTTGCGTTGTTGATGCACGAACGTGGCGCAAGTGTCATTGCCGAAGACAAAAACCCGACAGTCGAATCATTGGCCCGGCCGGGGTTGATACCGCTGATTGCCGACATTACTCAGGATGGCGCGGCTGAACATGCCGTGGCCACGGCCATCGCCCATTTCGGGCGCTTGGACATTTTGGTCAATAACGCCGGAATCATCATCAACAAGCAGGTGATCGACATGACGAGGATGGACTGGGAGAGCATCCAGGCTGTGAACGTGACGGCCGCATTTTTGCATTCCCGGGAGGCGGTCAAAGCCATGATTCCGAATAACGCGGGCGCCATTGTGAACATCGCCTCTTACGCAGCCTATCAAGCATTTCCGACCATAGCGGCCTACACCGCCTCCAAGGGCGCATTGGCACAACTCACCCGCACCCTGGCGCTGGAGGTCATCGACCATGGCATTCGCGTGAACGCCGTAGGCTCCGGGGACGTAATCACCCGGATTCTCGACAGCGTGGTCGAAGACGGCGCTGCATTCCTGGCGCGACACGGGGAAACAACGCCGATAAAACGTGCCGCTCAACCCCGAGAGATTGCTGAAGTCGTGGCGTTTCTTGCCTCAGACCGCGCGTCTTACCTGGTGGGTTCGGTGGTGATGGCTGACGGCGGCATGAGCGTGATTGCGGGCTGAACGCGTCAGGCGCTCACTGACTGACCGCCCGCCGTTGCCTGGCGATATTGCCTTGGCGTAAATCCCGTCAAGGCCTTGAACTGCCGGGTAAACGCGCTGTGATCGGTGTACCCGCATTGCAGCGCCACTTCGGTGATCGGCAGCGCGGTGTGCAGCAACCGGTGCGCATGCTCCAGGCGGACTTTTTGGATCATCTGCCGAGGCGTGAGGTGAAACACGCGCTTGCAGTAGCGCTCCAGTTGCGCCACGGAAATGCCGGCGATGCGCGTCAGCTCACTGAGGGTGACGCGGCGGTTGAAATGCTTGCGGATGTGTTCATCCACGGCGGCCAGGCGCTGATACGCCGGGTGCGTTTCGCTGGCCGTTTGCAGGTCTACCGAAATGCCCGCCAGGCCGATGATCTGACCCTCGTCGTTGTACAGCGGCCATTTGTGGGTCAGGCACCAACCGGGTTCGCGAGTGCCGTAGAGGTGCAATTCAAGCTGGTCTTCCAGCACAAAACCCTGCTCCAGCACACGCCGGTCCTGCTCGGTATACCCCGGCCCCAGTTGCGCCGGGAACACTTCCGCGCTGGTCTTGCCCAGCAGCGGTTGCAGCTGCTTGAGGCCGCAGCGCTGCACCAGCGTGCGGTTGGCGAGAACATAGCGGGCGTCGAGGTCCTTGATAAAGACCGCCGCATTGGGGATCACATCCAGCATCGGCAACAACTGCACCACGCCGGCCAACAGCTGCTCGATGCTGTGGGGGCGATGGGTCTCACTCCCTTTGCAAAGGGTCGCAAACGCGCTCTGCAACATCACATCAACCTCCGCTTTTTTGAGCAGATTGCTCCATGCCCGAGGCCCTGTCGAGGGCGGCACATTGTGCTGAATTCGTCATCCATACCCACGCAACACATCAATCGTCGCGCCGCTCGCCGGTTCAGGATAGGGCCATTCCTGGTTGCACGGCGGTTTCGCCATGTTGTTGCCGGGCATCGTGTAGTGCGAACACAGAGGGAGCGTTTTATGAAGCGGTTGCACGTTATCGACTCCCACACCGGCGGCGAACCCACGCGCCTGGTGCTGGATGGTTTTCCGAAGCTCGTCGGCCACAGCATTGCCGATCAGCTGGCAAACCTGCGCACCCATCACGATCAATGGCGCCGCGCCTGTTTGCTGGAGCCGCGAGGCAATGATGTGCTGGTCGGCGCGCTGTACTGCGAGCCAGTCACGCCCGGTGCGACGTGCGGGGTGATCTTCTTCAACAACGCCGGTTACCTCGGCATGTGCGGCCACGGCGCCATTGGCCTGGTGGCATCCTTGCACCACCTGGGTCGCATCAAACCCGGCGTGCACACCCTCGACACGCCGGTCGGCCCGGTCGCCGCGACCCTGCACCCGGACGGCGCCGTGACCCTGCGCAATGTGCCCGCCTACCGTTATCGCCAGCAGGTGCCGGTAGAGCTGCCCGGCCATGGCGTGGTCTACGGCGATATCGCCTGGGGCGGCAACTGGTTTTTTCTGGTCTCGGACCACGGCCACAGGCTGCAGATGGATAACGTCGACGCCCTCACCGAATACACCTGGGCGATGCTCAAGGCCCTCGACACTCAAGGTATCCACGGTGCGGACGGCGCGTTGATCGACCATATCGAGCTGTTCGCCGCCGACGCCAGCGCTAACAGTCGCAACTTTGTGATGTGCCCCGGCAAGGCCTACGACCGCTCGCCTTGCGGCACCGGCACCAGCGCCAAACTCGCCTGCCTGGCCGCCGATGGAACACTTGAGCCGGGCGAGTCGTGGGTCCAGGCGAGCATCACCGGCAGCCGCTTTGAAGGCCGCTATGAATGGGACGGCGAACGCGTCATCCCGTACATCACTGGCCGCGCGTACATGACCGCCGACAGCACGCTGCTGATCGACGAGCAAGACCCTTTCGCCTGGGGCATCTGAGCCTCGCCTTATTTCACGTATTGGAGTCAGAACAATGAGCGACGCCATTTTCACCGGCTGCATCCCCGCGCTGATGACCCCGTGCACCCCGCAGCGCACGCCGGACTTTGACGCCCTCGTGTCCAAAGGCCGCGAATTGGTCGATATCGGCATGAGCGCCGTGGTGTATTGCGGCTCCATGGGTGACTGGCCGTTATTGACTGAAGCCGAGCGCCAGGAAGGCGTGGCGCGCTTGGTGGCCGCTGGCGTGCCGACCATCGTCGGCACCGGCGCGGTGAACAGCCGTGAGGCCGTGGCCCATGCGGCTCACGCGGCGAGCGTCGGTGCCCATGGGTTGATGGTGATTCCGCGAGTGTTGTCCCGTGGCGCTTCGGCCACCGCGCAAAAGGCGCATTTTTCGGCGATTCTCAAGGCCGCGCCAAACCTGCCAGCGGTGATCTACAACAGCCCGTACTACGGCTTCGCGACCCGCGCCGACCTGTTCTTCGAGCTGCGCCGCGAACACCCCAACCTCATCGGTTTCAAGGAATTCGGCGGCGCCGCCGACCTGCGTTACGCGGCGGAACACATCACCTCCCAGGACGATAACGTGACGCTGATGGTCGGCGTCGATACCCAGGTGGTGCACGGCTTCGTCAACTGCAACGCCACCGGCGCCATCACCGGCATCGGCAACGCCCTGCCCCGCGAAGTGCTGCACCTGGTGGCCCTGAGTAAACAAGCCGCCAAGGGTGACGCCAGGGCTCGGCGCCTGGCGCGCGAGCTGGAGGCCGCATTGGCGGTGTTGTCCTCCTTCGACGAGGGTTGCGACCTGGTGCTGTATTACAAACACCTGATGGTGCTCAACGGCGACAAGGGCTATGCCCTGCACTTCAACGACACCGACGTGCTCAGCGATGCCCAGCGCCGCTACGCCGAAAACCAGTACGCGCTGTTTCGCCAGTGGTACGCCACTTGGTCGGCTGAACAGAACGCCGCCTGACCCTGCGCGCTGCTGGCAGCTTGCTCGACGGCCAGAGAGAGGCCACGCCATGCCCGATTCGCCCCCTGTAGACATCGCCGTTGTTGGCGCCGGCATCATCGGCGTCGCCTGCGCCCTGCAATTGGCGCGTCATGGTTTGCGCGTGATTGTGCTCGACCCGCAGGCGCCGGGCATGGGCGCCTCCTACGGCAATGCCGGGCACCTGGCCACCGAGCAAGTGTTCCCGATTGCCGACATGTCGATCCTCACGCGCCTGCCCGGCATGCTCATGGACCCCATGGGCCCGCTGCGCCTGGACTGGAAATACCTGCCCCGCGCCCTGCCCTGGTTTGCGCGCCTGTTGCTGAACCTGCGACCGGCCAGTTACCAACGCACTGTGGCAGGCCTTCGTGCGCTGAATGAAGCCAGCCTTGGCGCGTGGCAGCGCTTGCTGCAGTCCTTTGATCGACCGCAGTTGCTGCGCGAAGACGGTTCGCTGCTGGTGTTCGAGCGCGCCGACTCCCGCGAAGCCATCGACGCTCTGCAACAACGCATGCAACAGCAAAATGTGCCGGTGGAATTCTGGTCAGGCGAGGCCGTGCGCGAAGCGGCGCCGCCGTTGAGCGAACGCATCAAGGGCGGGCTGTTCTTCCCGGGTACCGGCCACTTTCTCGATCCGTATCAGGTGGTGCGCGAGCTGGTAGATGCCGCCAAAGCCCACGGCGTGCAGTTTCTAAAGCAGCGCGTGCTTGAGGGGCGCGTTGAGGACACTGGCGTCTCGCTGAGGACCGATCTGGGTGTATTAAACGCGCGCCAGGTGCTGATCGCCTGCGGCGCCCACTCGGCCAAACTGACCGCTGAACTCACCGGCAAAAACGTCCCGCTGGACACCGAACGCGGCTATCACCTGATGCTGCCCCACGAGCGAGATCGCCTGCCGTTTGCCGTCACCTCCCTGGAGCGCAAATTCATCATGACGCCCATGACTGGCGGCTTGCGCCTGGCCGGCACCGTCGAATTCGCCGGGCTTGAGCGTCCTGCCGACATGCGACGCGCTTGGCAATTGCACCGGTTGAGCCAGGGGTTGTTCAGGCAAGACCTGAGTGCAGAAGGCGCGACGCCGTGGATGGGGTTCAGGCCGTCATTGCCGGACTCACTGCCGATTATTGATCGGGTGTGCGATGGCAAGGTGCTGCTTGCGTTTGGGCATCAACACCTGGGTTTGACCCAGGCAGCAGTCACGGCGCAGATGGTGGTGCAGTTCGTTGCGCCTCCACCTTCGTTTTCGGACCTGCCCGCGCCGGCACCGTTTAAATTGAATCGCTTCTGAAAAAAGCCACGTTTGGCCCCACACCCGATCGTTCCCGCGCGGTTTTATTGACCGGCTGAAGCCGCACGCAATAAACCATCGGCCATCTCTTGAATCTCATCGCGCATCCAGAGCTTACCCAGCCAGCCTTCCGGAATCCCTTGCATCGCATAGTGCGCGCCAGCCAGTTGCCCCACGATGGCCGCCGTAGTATCGGCGTCATCACCCAGGTTCGTGGCCAGCAGTACGGCTTCTTCAAAGCTCTCGGTGTGGTGAAAGCACCAGAACGCGGCTTCAAGAGATGCCACGGCATAGCCTGAACCGCGAATTTCGGCGCTGGGTTTATGCCGGTATTCGCCGCGGGCGATGGCCGCGACTTTCGGTGCCGCCGAGGTTGAGTCAGGGAAGTGCAACACCAAGTCCTTGGCTGCGCCGCTCAAGGCATTGCCAATCGCTTGCGCCAGCAACAGGCAACACTCGATCGCCTCCAGCGCCGCATGGGTGGTACGCGAACTGTCGGCCGTAAACTGACGGATCCTTTCCCGGTCAGGAAAATAGAACAGCACCACCGGCGCCAGACGCATCATCGAACCGTTGCCTGCGGAATAAGGGTCAGTCGAGCCGGCAAACGGGTTGCCGCTCTCCTGAAATACCGCCAGGGCCTCACGCACCGTCATGCCAATATCGAAGCACTCACCGGTTGAGCTGAGGTAGCCCCACTTCCACCAGTTCAGATACCGCGTCATCTGGTCGGCCGCATCGCAACCCTTTTTACTCAGCAGGCTTTCGGCGAGGCAAAGCGCCATGGAAGTGTCGTCGGTCCATTGACCGGGCTTGAGGTGGAAAGGCCCCGCGCCGACCATGTCAGTGACCGGTTCAAACGTCCCGCGCGGCTTGAACTCAACCGTGGTGCCCACGGCGTCACCGCAGGCCAGCCCCAGCAGGCTGCCGCGATAACGATCTTTAAGTGAAATGGCCATTGGCTCTCCCTGATAAAAACGTCCAGATAAACAGCGCCCATCCTACTTCACCAGCCGCTTTTCCTTTGAAGGGCGATAGCCAAAATAGGCGCTGTAACACTTGCTGAAATGACTCGGCGAGACAAAACCGCACGCCACCAGCACATCCACCTGTGACAGCTCCGTGTGCTGCAACAGCCGCCGCGCTTCGGTCACGCGCAGTTCCATGTAATAGCGCTGCGGTGTAGTACCCAGTTGTTCCTTGAACAGCCGCTCCAGCTGGCGTCGGGAACGGCCGGCGTAGACCGCCAACTGGTCCAGCTCCAGCGGTTCCTCCAGGTTGGAATCCATGAGTTTCACGACTTCGCGCAGGGGCGCGCTGACGCAGACGTTTTCCGTGGGCTTGATGCGCCGGTAGCGGGACTCTTCAAACGACAGAATATCTTCGATGCCTTCGACCAGTGCCTTGCCGTGCAGGCTTTTGATCCAGTCGAGCGCCATGTGGAACGCCCCCGACGGGCTGGACGCGGTCAGCCGGTCGCGGTCGATCACATACGGCTCGCTGGTCACTTGCGCGGCCTTGGCCACTTCCGCCAGCGCCGGGCGGTGTTCGGGGTGGATGGCGCACCGGTAGCCTTGCAACAGACCGGCGCGGCCGAGGAACCACGAGCCGTTCCAAAGGCCAGCGAGGCCCACGCCGTGTTCGGCGGCGCTGCGCAGCAGTTGGATCAGCTCGTCAGCCGCCTTGAGTTCGGTGCGAAAACCACCGCAGATCACCAGCAAGTCGAGGTCGTGCAACGCCGACGCGTCCAGGCGCGCATCGGGGCGAATCACCAGGCCAAGGTCGCTGATCACTTCGCCCTCGCCGCAGCCGAACGTGCGCGTGGCGAACAGCTCGGGGCGCAGCAGGTTAGCGGTGATAAGGGTGTCGAGGGTTTGGGTGAATGCGGGCAGGGAGAAGTGTTCGAGCAGCAAAAAGCCGACGCGGGTCACCGGCGACGGCTGCTGGGGGTTGTCATTGAGGTAGCGCAAGTTCTTGCCTTGCATGCCACCGCTGAACTGGCGTCTTTCCATCGAGGGTCAGCCCACGCTTATTGTTAGTGCAGTGGGCGCCATCTTAGAGGATTGCTGTACCAAAACGGCGAAAACGTGGCACCAAACCGATTTAGCGTGAGTCGATACTGTTGAAGGCTGATCTTGATAAACACAGGCGCCACTCAGGCCCGCAAGCCAGCGGCTACAACCCCATCTGATACGGTTTTTTCTTTTCCATCTGCGTCTGTATTGAAATCTGTTCCTGGCGGACAATAGCGCCATTCCCGACACCCATGTCGAGCGCGACAGGACGTTTCCTGCCGCCCCTTCCCCTCGGAGGCCTTATGACCAAGATGGCAATTTTCCTGTTCAGCTTTTTAGTGCTGACCATCGGTATCGGCTTGTTGGCGACCATTTCGCCGGTCTAGCCAGCCCTGGTAGACACAGGCGAGAGTACCCGTGGCGAGCGGGCTCGCCCCGCGTTGGGCTGCGCAGCAGCCCCAAAACCTGCGGCCGCAGAACGCCTGACTCACCGTATTGTTCGCCCTTAACGGGCTCGTATCAGCCAGATGTGGCCTGCTTCCAAAGACCCTGAAAAGGGCTGGCCGGTCTAGCGAAACGTCCAGTGGGTAAGGCCAGTGCCGCCGTGGTCAATCTCGGCACCTGGCTATATAGAATGGCGTCAGCTGGCAAACAGCATCGGGTACAGCGACAGCACCAGTAACCCGGCCATCGACAGGTTGAACAGTCTCAACCAGCGCGGTTCGCGCAACACATTGCGCAACCCACTGCCACAGCCGACCCACACGCAAACACTCGGCAGGTTGACCAGCGCAAACACCAGGGCAATCACCAGCACGTTGGTCACGTAGCCTTCGGCCTGCGTGTAGGTGGTGATGGCGCCCAACGCCATGATCCACGCCTTGGGGTTGACCCACTGGAACGCCGCCGCGCCGAGAAACGTCATGGGTTTGCCCTGAGCATCACTGCCCTCGGACAGGCCGCCCGACGTCGCGATCTTCCACGCCAGGTACAGCAAATACGCCGCGCCCACATACCGCAACACCGTGTAGGCCCACGGAAACACCTTGAACACTTCGCCCAGCCCCAGGCCCACCGAAATCACCAGCAGCATAAAACCAATGCTGATCCCCAACGCATGGGGCATCGACCGGCGAAACCCGAAGTTCACGCCCGAGGCCAGCAGCATCGTATTGTTGGGCCCAGGGGTGATCGAGGAAACGAAGGCGAACAGCACAAAGGCTGACAGTAAACCTGTAGACATAAACATGGCGCGGCATCCAAACGGTAGTGTTATGCCTGCGACAGTAGTGGCTTATGGCGCCCGCTGCCCCGTACAGCTAGGGGCGGATCGAGGCATACACTTTGTGCTGGTCGAGCTGCGCGCGGATCGACCGGGGCGTACGCGAGTTTTTCGCCAGCGGCCTGGTATTCGAGGCGCGCCATAGAGCGCGATTCCCGTTCGGTCCGGTCAGGGACAAAACGGCTCCCGGTGCACGCGCCGGGAACCGTTTGGGTTGACGGGCAGCGCCCAACCGTCAGTTCTGTGGCCGTTGCTTGGTCGAGTCCAGCTCGGCCTTTTTGCCGGTACTGATTTCAGTGATCTGCGCCGACTTGGCAATGGCCATGTCGAACGTGTCCTGCATCTTGGCGATGGCGTCGGTCGCCGTGCCATTCAGCCCGCCATTAGCGGCCCAGTCGAAGTTCCATACGCCCGACAGGTTGTCGGCGCCGGCCACGTCGTGGGTTTCGATGGCGGTGAACACGTCCGGGTGGCGCTCCATGTACTTGGCAGCGTCGGAAACGTCGGTTGGCACCTTGCCCGACGCGTTATTCGCGAGTTGCGTCAGGTCCTGCTTGTTAATGGCCGACTTGCCCGACTGGCGCATGTAATCGGCAATCACCTTGCTGGACTTGGCAATGTTCAACTTGTCGTCGAACGAAGACGGTGAGGACTTTGGCGTGTTCGACCCGCCAGCCGCGGGCGTTACGGTAGTAGACATCGGCGCTGCTCCCTCGATGAAACGAATGAAATCGTCGTGCTGACGATACCCCGACGCGGACGTTAGCATGGGCAAAGGGCCATTCCATGGGGCTTCACAACATTTCACAACGGCAGGCCGATTTTCGCGGCGTTTTCGGGGGTTAAACCTGACCAAATTACCTTGTGCGATCGCTGTCTGGGGGCGCAACGGGCCATTAGCGGTATCGCCCTCCTCAAATGAATACAATGGTGGGAGCTGCTCATACGCCATCGCCCGGTTAACGGGTAGCCTGGCAAACCGATACCTTTTGATGTGACGGGTGGGAAACCAATGGAAAAATTGATACACGGCCTCGACGGGCCCAGAACCGCCCAACAGGAACTGTTTTATGACCTGGACGACGCAGCGGCGGTGGTTGGCTGGTCGGTGGTTGAACTCACCGCCCTCGCCGCCGGCGCCCAAAGCGCGAAAGGCGCGGTGGCGATGTTGAAGATTGTCGCGTTGCTGACAGCGCAACAGGCGAAGCTTGCGGTGTATGCAGGCGAAGTGAAAAGTCAGCGCATTATCAGGGCTGAGGCTGATGGCGATTGATATCAATAGAGTGATAGACGCAAGAGCTATGAATCACAGCGTGGCACTGCCAAGCTGAAGACGTGCACGCCAGAAAAGTACCTGTCTAAAGTGTCCGCGCGACAGCTCGGGCTGGAGCAAGACTTCGTTCAGTTTTTGGGTTTTGACGACTGAAAGGGTTGATAAGCATAAGGCTCGCAATGTGCGAAGTGCCGAGCGAAATCTATAGATAGTTGGCTATCAACGCTGATCGATTTCAATTTTCTGCGTTGGATCAGGGCTGTACTTTTGACGTTTCAGCTGTGGGTCGCCTTTGGCCAAACAGAAGAAAAATATCTCCGCCTCTCCGCAACCGCCATGCAACGCGCATTCACTCGATTGCATATGGTCAAGCAAGATCTCACGCCCCTGTGATTCGCAAAATACGTTCGCCTCTTTCAACGCCTGACCTTTTGCTGATGCCGGGCCGCCGAGAGGGACCCGAGTTGAGATGGTATAGGTGTCGGGGCCAACTTTGATGGGGCCGCTGTCTGCACACGCGGAAAGCGTCGCTGCAATTAAAACTACTAACGAGATTTTCATGCCCATCCCCTTAAAAAATTGACTGTACATGGCACCTAGCCAGTCCGCTTCATGATTTTCTTTTTTTAGAGGCTTTTTGCCGCCCGGCGGGGCTTCGGATCTTTCCCACAACCTGTCGAGGTTGAGGCATAGGAAGCAAGTTCGCTAGGATCCGGCGTCGCAGTAAATCCTGTGGCCGGGTGTCGCAACCTGACGTAATCTGAGGCGCGGTAGCGCCATAGCTCTGAGCAGGCGCTTTTTTTATGCCTGCTCACCGCATCTATGGTGGACCGTGTGAGGCGGGCGTATGCCCGGCCGGTTTCCTCAGAGACTGGTTTGCGACCCTCGCACGGTCCACCACCCAACCGTGTCGCAACGGCGGTGGTGGCCTCTAAACTTTCTGAGGGTACAGAGGATGTTTTCTACGCACCGAAGCTACCGAGTTATTGATGTCGGTTTCGCAACAGGTCAATGGCACCAAGTCGTGAATGCTCATACGATGCAAGCTACGCTGGAGCGTTACTTATGAAAACCCGTTCTGATGAGGATGACTTTCTCCCCAGTGTTTTTAACGTAAAGCCAGGTTTGAGTTCTGAAGAAGCACTCGTGAATGCGAGTGAGATTCTGGCTTCAGCATCGGTGATGGCTAACGAACAGGCATTCGCTTTGACCGGAACGCAGCGCTTTCAGACATTCGGATTGGCGCAACTGGTTGAGAGTTCGCGACTTCTTGTGAATGATGCGCTTGAGAAGTTGACCCCTACACACACTTAATTATTGATTACGATACAGGCAACAATGGGGCAGAACATCAGTTATCAATTGATAAACTGTGTTTCTGCACCCATTTTTCGTTCGCACATCTATTTAGACTGCTTTCTGTTACCAATTATGAGCTTCTGGCGCCAAGCCGAATAAACGTTGAAGGTCAGGTCTCAGCAGATGGGATCTTTTCATCTCTAACCACACTGCTGGATTTGCCATAGCGTTTAATGCGACAATCAGCGAGTTAAGCTCTAAAATACTAGCACCGTCATCCCGCGCGGTTATATACTCAACTAAGCGCGCCCGATATGAACCAAAAGCCACTCTTCTCGCCTCGACCAGCACATCTCGATTATTTAGTGCAAGTAACTCACAGGTATAAGTCGCTCTCACCTCCTTCACAGTCCCTGGCGCCGCAATAGCCACAAAATTAAACGTATCGATGATATCAAGCCATAAATATTCTTGTGGATCTTCAGCCCGAGGATTAATAAGAGCGTGAATACCAGAGGCAGGTAAAATTACAGGATCATTTTTCCCCCTTCCCACATGAACAAGCAGACCCGCCTTTGAGATGATTGCATACTTACTACTTTTCGGACCGTTGCAAGCGCCACAGGCGTATAAATAATTTGCCCAATCGAAAACCAAATCTGGGTATAAATTTTTGGGAGCTATATGCTCCACTTCATCCGCAACAGAGTCCTCACAATAGCAGCACCTACGAGGTCCGGCGCACATCTGTGCCAGCAAACCGCGAATGGCCTTAAAGACAGAATTTTTCGCGACGTTGTATGACTTAAATTTTGATTTGGCCGCAGTTACCCGGTCTGCGTAGCTAGGAATGGCATTAACTTGCGCTTGATAAATAGCAAGCCCGTCTAAGGTTGACTTTGGTGGATTTGCTTGAGGTAAAGGAATCATTCCACCTCCAGCCCAGATCGAGACGCGACCGACGCCGTAGTAGGCATTGAGGATCGAAGGTGAACTAACCTAGCTTTGTCATCAGCTGTCAATTCGCCCATCGCTTGCTTTCTGTTGAGATTTGCCAATTCCAACAGCAATGTTTTCGAGGTATCAGAACGAGTTACATTAGACCCAAAATAGGATGTATCGTAAGCTTCTAGAATATTTCCGAACACAAGACGTTTCAGTGCATCGCCCTCTATCCTACCTCCAACTTCGTCGGTTCCCGGAGTCGGAAGTCGCCAGACGCTACCGTGCTCAGCAGCCTGACAAATTATCGGGCTATGAGTAGTGACGATGAATTGAAGACGAGGGAATACTTTCAAAAACCAAGGAGCAATTCGTCGCTGCCACGAAGGATGTAAATGAGCATCAACCTCGTCAATTACAACAATACCTGGTAGATTGATCACTCCACTGCTGATCTGTCGACTTATTACCTCTTGCCCATAGCTGATTGATAATTGACGAATCAACTCAAATGTCAAACTCAATATGGACCGATAGCCATCACTTAAAAGATCAACACTTACTTCGTAACCATTTCCATCTATAAAATTAATCTCTTCTGAGCTGATTTTTGACAATTTCGATCCGTGTGGCAACAACCCTCCATTATTTACAAATGTTATCAAATTATCCAGAAAATCGGACTCATCACTTTTTTCTAGCTGCTTCACATGAAGTGATTTTAACCACTCCAGACACTCTGTTAGCGCAATATCTTCCCCAAAAGCCGTCAAATGGGGTGCGAGTCGAGGATTGGTATAAAACATGCGCTCGTAGTCACGATTACCTCCGGTAAATCGCCTAAACGGTCCAAAAGAGGCGGAGAACCAGCCTCGACTGCGGCCCCAAAGTGCCCGCTCCAAACCTTTGGAACAATGCGTCCCTATCTGCAAAATTGCTCCAGTACTTAGCGCCTCATCATTCGACGCAATCACGATTTCACAAATCAGCTTTCTAACTGGAGCTCGTCCTTTGTTGGTAATTAGATCTACCTTTTTGTCCCAAACTAGCCGTGCTGTTACGCTAGCGTTCTCATAACCTCTTCGTAACCAAGTACTCCAGTCTTGGCGCAATGCGCGGGCCTCAGCAGGGCCAGCCAGTGTTAGGGCAAGGGCCTTTACAAAACTTGATTTTCCGGCACCGTTATCTCCTATTATAACATGCCACCCCCAAGGTTTATCTTCAGGAACTTCAAATACAAACTTGTCGTGTGACCTTATGCCGGAGATTTCTAGTTTTGTAATATACATATGAACATCCGACTCCTGGGTCTATTTGAAATTTCTGTGCTAAGCCCATAGTAACCATAGCTTCATCACATCGAAAAGGTATTAATTTCATGCAATGTCCAAGGTACCGAAAAAGCCTCCCTACGACGGTGATCAAAAAATGCTGTCTGCAGGCACACATTATGCGGAGTGAAATTTCCCAATCGCAATGAGGGCTAAAGCAAAGGGCACGGTTCATACTTGTGGGAGGTACTTTCCTTCGCCCAATAAAAAACCCCATAGGCCATTGGTCTATGGGGTTTCAAGAGTGGAGGCCGAGGTCGGAATCGAACCGGCGTAGGCGGATTTGCAATCCGCTGCATAACCATTTTGCTACTCGGCCTCAAACGATGAATGCCCTGACTGCAGACATTTACCGCGTATAAACTTGAGTGGGCTCTGTGGAGCTACCTCTACTCTAACTCATTGAATACAATGAAGTTTTTAATGCTTCGTTGCGTTCGATGGGCGCCATTATGTACTCATTTGCTTTTGCCTGCAACCCCTTGATTTCAAAAATATTTCGTAGCGACATCAAGGGTTTGCGTGGCTGCCCTACTCCTTGATGAGCTGTTGTTGGTACTGCGGGTCGGCCTTGATTTGGGCGTCGGTGAAGGGCAATGGGCGCAGTTTTTTCTCGGAAAATGCCTGGGTTTGGTCTTTGGCGTATTTCGATGCGGGGTTGCTGGATTCGGAGAATGCCAGTACGCCAATGGCTTGCGGGCCTTTGTCGTCGAAGGTGACGATTTGCAGGTAACTGCTGCCGCTGACGACTTCGCGTTTGCCGTCGGGGCGGGGCACGGTTTGCATGGCGTTGTAGATGCCCAGTTCTTGCGGGCCGCCGTGGATGGGCATGTCGCCGGCCACCTGGATGTCGCCCCAGCGGGTTGCGCCGAGTTTGGCGACGTCGGCTGCGGACGCCAGCATGGCGTCGCGCAGGGCTTCGGCCACGGGTTTGCGGTCGATGGCCAGGCCGCTTGGCGTCGTCAGGGGGTGTGCGGGATCGAAGGCGACTCGCCAGGCGTCGGGCATTTGCTGAAGGTGTTCCACCAAGTTGATGAAGTGCACCAGGCCTACGCCGCTGTCGAGGTTGGCGCGCTGGTCCCAGCTTTTCAGGCTGTTGCACACGGGCTGCAACGCTGCGGCGTCGGCGCCGAGGTGTTTGGCGCAGAATTCCAGCAGGTCGGGCATGACTTGGCCGGCGAGGTACACCTCGTTGTCCATGACCATGTTTTGCAGGTCGGCCACGCCTATGGGCTGTTTGTCCAGGGATTGCAGGCGCTGCACGGCAAAGCGGGCGCGCGGGCCGAGGCCGATGTGGTCCTGGCTGATCACCGGGGAAAAACCGGTCAGCGGCGCCTTGGGGTTGGCCAGCCACGCGGAGTCGTTGGAGTGCTGCACGTAGTCGGTGCGTTCCAGTTGCGGCAATTGGTCGGCCGGGAAGATGCCGGCCTGGGCGGCGCGCGGGTCGATGTCCCAGGCGCAGGCACTGCGGGCGCCGTCGAGCATGATCATCTGCAGGCCCGCGCGCGGGTCGCTGCATTGCGCAAGTTTGGCGGCGCTGACGTTGGGCACCACCGACAGGTTCATGTACAGGCTCTGGCCCAGGTCATCGGCCGCCACGGTGTTGACCCACGGGATGCCTTGCAGGGTGTGCACCGAAGTTTGCAGTTCCTTGAGGTCTGCCGCGCGGTTCATGGCGTACCACTGCTGCAACACGCGGTCGTTGCCCAGGTTGGCGTCGCGCAGGCTGAACGCGTAGTGGTTGTCCCAATCCAGCTTGCCGGGCCATTGCACCACGGGGCCGAATTGCGAACTGTAAACCGTGTGGGTCACGTCTTTAAGGCTGCCATCGGCTTGTTTGACCTGCACCGTGACCGGGGTTTGAGCCATGGCGATGGACTTGCCGTCGAGCAAGTAGTGCGTGGAGTCCTTGGGGTCAAGGGCCAGGCGGTACAGGGTGAAATGCTTCGAGGTGTCGACGGTATGGGTCCAGGCCACGTGCCTGTTAAACCCGATGTTGATCACCGGCAAGCCCGGCAGCGCGGCGCCCATCACGTCCAGTTGGCCGGGGATGGTCAGGTGCATCTGGTAAAAACGCATGCCACCCACCCACGGAAAGTGCGGGTTGGCCAGCAGCATGCCACGGCCATTAAACGAGCGATCACGGCCGACAGCCACGGCGTTGCTGCCACGGTCTAGGGTGAATCGTTGCTGATTAGCGGCGGCCAGCGCAAACGCAGCGCTGCCCGGTTGAACGCTGGCGGTGGCGTGCGGCGGTGTTGCGCCAACCAAGGCTTCGGCGAATTGACCTACGCCACCTTCTACCAGCAGCCGACGTGTCAGCTTCACCAGGTCCTCAGTCACAAGCGGCCGCACCCACGCGGCCTGGCACTGCTGGGGCGCGCCCTGCTCTTTCAGATAACGGTTGTAACCCGCCACATAGCCTTCGATGCGCTGTTGAATCTGCGGGGTCTGTGCCTTCCAGAACGCGTTGATCGCGTCGGGCGTATTCAGCCAGGTGAAGAACACATCGCTGGCCAGGTTGTTGCGCCCTTCCAGGGTGCCCTGCTCCGGGCCGAAGAACCTGGCGCGTTCGCCGTTCACGGTGACCACTTCGTTGGCCAGCAGGCACAGGTTGTCCTGGGCATAGGCATAGCCGATGCCGAAACCCAGGCCTCGCTCATCGTTGGCGCGAATGTGCGGCACGCCGTACGTGGTCCGGCGAATTTCGGCCGATGCCGGTGCCGCCGGCTCCCGCGCCGACGCGGCAACGCTCAAGCCCAGCATCACACCGGCCACACATACCCTGGACAACCCGTTGGCAATAATCACGCAAGCTCCACAGTCAAATTGAACACCCTCGTACGGGGCAGTTACCCCACCGTAAGGACGCAATGGACCGAGAATAATTTAGCCGCTGCACGGGTTTATTTAAGACGGGCGCGATGTGACAAAACCGATACCGACAAAATTTCTACATTCGCCGCTTCATGATTTTGCTCGCTCGTTCGTCTTATTAATCAAGAGCGCCATCATTTTCCTGATCAGGCTCTGATAAGGAGTTTTTTGCATGTACAACTCGCAACTGCCCACGGACGGACATTCATCCGCTGCCGACGCCGGTTTTGGCGGCGGCGCCCAGGCGTTCGGCAATACGCCCGAACGTCATGGCAACGGGCGTATTCGTCACTTGCTCAAATGCTTCGGTTTGCGCACCAGCCTGATTCGGCTGAAGGTCATCGATGCCCTGCTCACCGCGGCAGACAACCAGCGCACCCTGGGCGTACGTGGCGTACACAGCCATTTACTCGCGCTGGGCATTCCGTTGTCGTTTCTCAGTGTGCGTGAAGTGCTCAAACGCTTGTGCAGCGAGGGCGTGATCACCCTCAATGCCGATAAAAGCTACAGCCTCCATGAAGAGGCTGCCAAAGTGCTCGACGGTCGCGCCTGACTCGAGCACTGGAGGTCAGAAGTTCGGCTTGACCTTGCGGCGCATGATGCCGTTGATCACTACCACGGTCACCGCCACGGCAATGGCGATGTACTGGAACGTTTTCTCGCTGATAACCCCGGTGTTCTGCAGGTAGGACAGGCCAAACATCGTCGCCAGTACGGTCAGGGCGATCAGAATCGAATACTTAAAACGCTGCTTTTGGGTCATGACGGGTTCCTGAACCTTGAGAATGTATCCACTGTGTATCGCCAACCATGCCAAGCACATACCCGATGGGCGGGATGGATGGGGGTCGGCAGGGTCGTATGTTACAGGCGATGTAAAAGTTTGGCTCGCACCACGCTTGACCGACGTCGCCGGATTGACCCTGTGAGTACCTTAGAGGATTTCGAAATGTTACGTCGAATCACACTGCTGATTCCCTTGCTGATCATGCTGAGCATGAGCGGCTGCTTCTTTTTCCCACACGGCGGCGGTGGCGGCTGGCATGACCACCGCTATGACGGCGGACCTGGCTACGAACGCCGCTGATCGGTTGGCAACGATCGATACGGTGGAGGCCATCAGGCCTGTGTAGAGCCGTAGACACTGCCAAACCCCGGCAGCCCTGAAACCCTTTTCAGGGCTGCTCAATAATACGCCTTACCCGCCATGCACCCAACGCTGGTGCAGCCACCGCGCCAACGCATCCAGCGCAAACCCCAACAACCCGATCAACAACACCATCGCCATCAGCTCCGAATAGGCCAGCCGGTCACGCGTGTCGAGGATGTAGTAGCCGAGCCCCGCGCTCACGCCGAGCATTTCGCACGGCACCAGCACGATCCACAAAATCCCGATAGCCAGGCGTACGCCGGTCAACACATGCCCTGTCACCCCGGGAATAATCACCCGGCGCAAGGTTTCCCAGCGTGTGGCGCTCAGGCTTTTGCTCAATTGCAGCCAGCGCGGGTCCAGCTGACGCACGCCGGCGGCGGTGTTAAGCATGATCGGCCACACGGCGGCAAAGGCCAGCAGGAAGTAGATCGGCTGATCGCCGACACCCATCAGCATCACCACGATGGGCATCCACGACAGCGGCGAAATCATCCGTAAAAACTGAAACGCGGGCGTGGTCGCCGCCTCCAGGTTGCGCGAACTGCCCACCAGCAAGCCCAGTGGCACCCCGACCAACAACGCCAGAAACAGGCCGACGAATATGCGCTTGAGGCTCACGGCAATGTGCAGGTACAGCTCGCCACGGCCCATCAATTCCCACAGGCTGCCAAAGGTGGCGGCGAGCGAGAAGCGCGCCGACAAGCCGTCGGCATCGCCAAACATTTTCACCCCCAGCCACCACAGCACCAGCAAGCCTGCCAAGCCGCTGATGCCCAGCAACCAGCCGGGCAATGCGACGGTTTTGCCGTTGTTCAAACGCCAATCTCCTCGTGCCGTTCATAGCCGTCCGGCAACCCAAAGGTCTTCATGCCGCCCACGGCCTCGATGGCATTGCGCACGAAGCGGTCGTCCACCAAGTCTTTGGCGACGAACGCCGGGTCGAGGTCGGCGAGAAATTTCTTGTCGCCTTCGATCAAGGTGTCCTTCAAGCGGCGCACCAGTTCCTCGGTGTAACTGGGGAATGGGTAAGGCTGGAAATCAATCCGGTGTTCGTCCCAGTTCGCGTGTTGAATCGCGCCGTCAGCCAGGTAAGCGGCACGGTCGCTGGCGGCCGGGGCCAGCACTTTGCTCAACACTGGCTCGGCATGCGGCGTGTAGCGGTTCGGGCCGTCCTTGGACAGCAGCTTCACCGCTTCTTCGCGGTTGTCGCGTGTCCACACCTGAGCCTTGACGATGGCATTCACCACCTTCTGCGACCACTCGGGGCGCTGGGTTAAATCCTGCTCGTGCATGAACACCACGCAGCACGCGTGGTTGCGCCATACATCGCCGGTAAAGCGCTGCACGCGACCGACCTTGAGGTTTTCCGCGAGGGCGTTGAACGGCTCGGCGACGATGTAACCGTCGATGCGCTTGCTGGCCAGGGCCGGCGGCATGTCGGAGGGCGGCAATACGATCAGGTTGACTTCGTTGGCCGCGATCTGCGAGCCGACGGCGCGCGCCACAGGCGTCAGGCCGTTGTCGCGGAACAGTTGTTGCACCACCACGTTATGAATCGAATACCAGAACGGAATCGCCACCGACTTGCCGCCCAGTTGTTTCACGTCGCTGATGCCCGGAGACACCGTCAAGCCCGAACCGCCCACGTGGTTCCAGGCCACCACTTTGGCCGGGACTTTACTGCCATAACGCGCCCACACGGTCATCGGCGACAGCAGGTGAATCACATTGACCTGGCCTGAGATAAACGCCTCGATCACCTGCGCCCAACTGCGCAACAGCACCGGGCGTTCGGCCTTGATGCCTTCGGCTTCGAACAGGCCATTGTTATGCGCGACCAGCAGCGGCGTGGCGTCAGTGATCGGCAGGTAACCGATGCGCACCGGCGCGTCCGGCTCGCTGGCCGCGCGGGCTTGCAGGCTGCTCAACAGCGGTAAGGCACCGGCGGCGCTGAGTACCGCCGACAGTTTGAGAAAATCACGGCGCGAGTGGGTCAGGTCATCCAGACACATGGCTGGGCTCCAGCAATTGAGAGGGGTTGGGTTGAGGGCGGCTCGCCTGCCGTAAGGTTTTCAGAATCTCGATACGCAGTGCGCCGATGGCTTCAACCTGTTCTTCACGCGGTTGCGGCAGGTCGATACGCCATTCACCCAAGGTCCGCGCCGGGCGGTTACCCAGTAGCAGCACGCGGTCAGACAACAGCAGCGCTTCATCAATGTCGTGGGTGATCAGCACGGCCGCCGAGCCTTGTTGGCGATTGACCTCTAGCAGCAGGTGCTGCATGTCGGCGCGGGTCACTTCGTCCAGCGCGCCGAACGGTTCATCCAGCAACAACACTTGCGGCTGACGCGCCAGGCAGCGCGCCAGTGCAGTGCGCTGGGCCATGCCGCCGGAGAGCTGCGCCGGGAATTGATGCCGGGCGTGTTCCAGGCCCACGGCCGCGATGGCCTGGTCGACGCGCTGGCGCCGTTGCTCGGGACTCAACGAGGGTTGGCGGGCGAAATCCAGGCCGAACGCAACGTTCTTTTCAAGGTTCAGCCACGGCAACAGGCTGGGGTCTTGAAACGCCACCGCCACCCGTGGGTGCGGGCCGTTCAGCCACTCGCCGAGCACCTGCACGCTACCGCCCTGCGGCGCCTGCAAACCTGCGAGCACCCGCAACAGGCTCGATTTGCCGACCCCGCTCGGGCCGAGGATCGACACCACTTCGCCGGGCTGCAGGTGCAGGTCAAAGCCCTCCAGCACCGGCCCGCTGGTGTACCCCAGGCAAACCCCCTGGGCGCTTAATACCGCCTGGCTCACAGGTTGGCCTGGCGTTGCAGTTCGGTGCGCAATTGCACCAGGCTTGGCGTGACGATCGGCACAAACGCCGACTCGCGCCAGCGCCGCGCAAACCCGCTGCCGTGGGCGGTGAGGTAAGCCTTGCCGCCGCTGGCTTGCAGCTCAAGTTGCACGGCGCTCGCGGCGGTTTCCGCCAAAGCAATGCGCAGCTTGAACAGCGGCACCGGCTCTGCGGCAAAACGCCCGGCCAACAGGCCGTTCTTCAGCTCGGTAGTCAGGTGATCAAGGGTGACGCGCAACGCTTCCAGCTCTTCACGCAAGACCGTGCGGCTGGCGCCCAAGTGGTTGGCCACCTCTGCCAACGAGCGGCGCGCCAGGCCAATCGACATCCCGCATTGCAACCCCAAAAACGCCGGGCGTACCGCTGGCAGAAACTTGCGCGCGTCCTCGTGCAGCAACCAGTCACGGCTCAACTCCACGCCTTCAAGCCAGAGCGCCGCAGTATTGCTTGACTGCAGCCCCAGCAGTTCCAGGTCACGGGAGCGTTGCAAGCCTGCCACCGAGTCGGGCAGTGCCAGAATAAATGGCGCGCCGCCTCCGGCATGCTCAATGGCGACCGCCGCGACAAACCCGTTCTTGCGCAGGTTGGTCACCCAATGCAGGCGGCCATTGAGGGTCCAGCCATCCTGTGTCGGTTCAGCGCTGATTTGCAGGGTCTCGATGCCCGACAGAAATTTCATCGCGTTCGACAGCCCGGTCGCGCCCGCCAGCTTGCCGCTGAGCAAGTCCGGCAACAGTTGCTCACGCAGCCGCTCATTCGGGCTTTGCAGCAGGTATTCGATAAACGAGCGCTGGCCCCAGCACACAAACGCCGCCGCCAGGGAATGGCTGGCGACATTGGCGATGGCGTCCACCGCGCCGGTCACGTCACCGCCCAGGCCGCCGAGCGCTTTGGGCACGCCGATACGTAATACATTGGCCTCTGCCAGCCTTGGCAGCACTTCCTGTGGATCGCAACTGCCCACATCCAGGGCCTGCGCTTGAACATCGAGCCAACGGCTCAAGATTGGGTCAAGCATTCATGTTTCTCCTTTTTGCAGCAGGTGGGCAGACGCCCGTTCAGCCAGCCGGTTGTTCCCAACGGTATTGCGCCAACTCCGGGTTCAGCGGCGTACGGGCAAACACGTTAGCGAAGTTACACAAGGTTGCCAGGCTCACGCCCAAAATAACTTCCAGGGCGTGGCCGTCGGTGTAGCCCGCCGCGCGGAACGCTTCGAAGCCCTCATCGCTGACGTCGCCACGGGTGGCAATTACTTCACGGGTGAACGCGGCAAGCGTCTCGTAGCGCGCGTTTGGCAGTTCGCCGCGCTGGCGCAGGGCGTCAATCACCGCTTCGGGCAACTTGGCCTTGTTGCGCGCCACGGCGGTGTGGCCGGCCACACAAAAGTCGCAGCCGTGGGTGGTCGCGGCAATCAATTGCACCACCTCACGGTCGGCTAGGCTGAGGTCGGATTTGGCATTGATGCCGGACACGGTGATGTAGGTTTCCAGCGCAGCCGGCGCATTCGCCAGCACGGCGAGCAGGTTGGGAATGAAGCCCGAGCCCTTCAAGGCATTTTCCAGAAACGGCTTGGCGGCTTCCGGCGCGGTGTCAGGGGTCAGTAACGGTACACGGGACATGGAGTAGTCTCCTGAGGGGTTCGTGCAGCCAGTCTGTTGGTTATAAAAAAACGCCTCAATAGGCTAAAGTAGCGATTACTTGCTCTTGAGTCTTTCCTTTAGATGAATTCGTCCAGTGCACTTGTCGATTGGTTATTAGACAGCCTTGAACTCAACACCAGTCTGTTCCACGTAGGCCGCTATTGCGGCGATTGGCATGCGAGCACCCACGGTTTGGCCAGTGCGAGTTTTCACCTGATCGTGCAGGGCGAATGCTGGCTGCATATCGACGGTGAATCGACCCCACAGCGCCTTAACAATGGTGACGCGGTGTTTCTGCTGCGTGATTTGGCCTACCGGCTTTCCGGAGAACCGACGGCGGCGGGCGCGCAGGAATGCCCTCGGCGCCCGATGCAGGCGCTGGACAGCAGTGCGAACGACGGTGTGGGGTTGGTCTGCGGGTTCTTTCATTTCCAGTCCGGCTTGTCGGCAATGATCGTCGACACCCTGCCCGCCTGGATCATCCTGCGTGCCGGCGACCCGTCGTTGACCGCCGCGCGCAACCTGTTCGAATTGATCCTGCAAGAATGCGAGCGCGCGCCCGCGCCCTCTTCCGCATTGCTCGAACGCCTTTGTCACCTGCTGTTTCTGTATGTGCTGCGCCAACAGGTGCTCGACAACACGGACCTCGGCGGCCTCGCGGCATTGGGCCGGCAACCGGCATTCGCAAACCTGCTGGAACAGTTGATCGAGCGCCCGGCAGACGCCTGGACCCTGGAAAGCATGGCGGCCTGCACCGGGCTGTCACGTTCGGCGTTTTTCAAACGCTTCAATGAGCTGTGCGGGCAATCGCCGGGGCAAGTGCTGCTGATGATGCGTATGCGCCACGCCTGCGAACTGTTCAAGAAAGACCAGACCGTGGCGCAGGTAGCGCTGGCGGCGGGCTACCAATCGGTGGCGGCATTTACCCGCGCCTTTCACAAGGTCACCGGGCAACAGCCAGGCGCCTATCGCAAGGCCCAGGCTTAACGCCGCAAGCCGGTGCCAGGCGTGGCGCAGAGTTCCACCAGCCAGTCGATAAACACCCGAACCCGCTGTGACAGCTGCCGATGGGGCGGGTACAACGCCGTCAGTGCCATGTTCGGCGGCGCATGCCCGGCCAGCACTTCCACCAGTGTGCCTTGGGCCAGTTGCCGCCGGGCGTGATAGTACGGCGCCTGGATCAACCCATACCCCGCCTCGCATGCGGCGAAGTAACCGTCGGCACTGTTGACCGCCACCACCTTGGGCAAATTGACCTCGCGCAGCTCAGTGCCGACCTGGAATTCCAGCCCGAAACGTTTGCCGGTGGAACTGGAGACATACTCAACCATCTGGTGCCCATTCAGGTCGTCCAGGGCAGCGGGCAAGCCGAAGCGCTCAAGGTAACTCGGGCTGGCCAGGGTCAACTGGTCCATCATCGCCAACGGCCGTGCGACCAGTGATTCGTCCAGGGCTGGCCCGCCGCGCAGCACACAGTCGACGCCTTCGCGAATCAGGTCCACGGTACGGTCATTGAGGCCGATTTCCAGCTCGATCTGCGGGTAGCGCGCGGTAAACGCCGGGAGCGCCGGAATCACGATCAACCGGCCGATGCCCGAGGGCATGTCGATGCTCAGCGTCCCGCGCGGGTTCTGGCGGCGGGTCGAAAACACCGCCTCGGTCTCTTCCAAATCGGTGAGCAACTGCACGCAGCGCTGGTAATAGGCCGCGCCGTCGAGGGTCGGGCTGACCTGGCGCGTGGTGCGTTGCAACAGCTGCACGCCGAGGTGGGCTTCCAGCTGCTTGATCAGAATCGTCACCGACGCCCGTGGCAGTTGCAGGCTGTCGGCCGCCTTGGCAAAACCACCCAATTCAACAATCCGTGTGAACACGCGCATCGCGTTAAAACGGTCCAAGGGCCGACTCCTCAGGGATTATTTAGATTTTACGAACAGTGATAGTGCTTTTAGCCGGTTTATCCCGCTTTTGTCGAGGATGACAATGGAGGTCTTCCTACCCACCGGAGCTTTACCCATGCACACCCGTCAACTCGGTAAAAACGGCCCCCTCGTCAGCGCTATTGGTCTTGGCTGCATGGGCATGACCGATTTCTACACCACCGGCACCGACACCACTGAAGCCGTCGCCACCCTGCACCGCGCGCTGGAGTTGGGCGTCAACTTTCTCGACACCGCCGATATGTATGGCCCGCACACCAATGAAGCGCTGATCGGCAAGGCGATTGCCGGCAAACGCGACCAGGTCTTTCTGGCGAGTAAATTCGGCATCGTGCGCGACCCGGCGAACCCGGCGCTGCGTGGCGTGAATGGTCGCCCGGACTACATCCGCGCAGCCATCGACGGCACCCTGCAACGCCTTGGCGTAGAAACCCTGGATTTGTATTACCAGCACCGTATCGACCCGGACGTGGCCATCGAGGAAACCGTGGGCGCCATGGCCGAACTGGTTAAACAGGGCAAAGTGCGTTACCTGGGCCTGAGCGAAGCGTCCGCCGCGACACTGGAACGCGCGCACAAGGTGCACCCCATCAGCGCGCTGCAAAGCGAATACTCGCTGTGGAGCCGCGATCAGGAGGACAACGGCTGCCTCGCCGCCTGCCAGCGCCTGGGCATTGCGTTTGTGCCTTACAGCCCGCTTGGCCGAGGGTTTCTGACCGGCGCACTGAAAAGCCCGGACGACTTCGATGCCGACGACTACCGCCGCTTCAGCCCGCGCTTTCAGGGCGATAACTTTGCGAAAAACCTGCTGCTGGTGAAACAGGTCCAGGCACTCGCGGCGGACAAAGGCGTGACCGCCGGCCAACTGGCGCTGGCCTGGGTGTTGGCTCAGGGCGATTACCTGATCCCGATTCCCGGCACCAAGCAACGCAAATACCTGGAAGAGAATGTGGCGGCGGTTTCGTTGACCCTCAGCGCGACGGAACGGGCGGCACTTGACGCGATTTTCCCCGCCGATGCCACTGCGGGCCTGCGTTACCCGCAGGCAGTCATGGGCATGCTGAACCGCTAACCGCAGCGTTCAGGGGTGCCCGCCCGGGTGCCCCTGAATTTGTTGCAGTCTGGTACCTCAAGCTCTACCCGTCCGAGCCGATAGCCCGACGAAGCTCTAACAAAGCCGCGTCGACAATAAACGCTTCGTAAGGACGGCCCCATGCCCCCACTGCGCTCTATCCAAGCCCGCTATACCCTGTTTCTGGTGCTGTTCGTCCTGGTGTTAATCGTGTTGACCGTCGTCGGCATCGGCCAGTTGGTTGCGCCCCAGTTGCGCCACACTGAAGAACAGGTGGTGCTCAACCGCGTCGCCGAGGTGGCCGAACAGATCAAGGGCGAACTGAACAAGGTTCAGGCCCAGCAACGCAGCATCACTCAAACCATCCCCTTGCTCGACAGCGACGCTATCGACAAGGTCCTGCCTGGCCTGGTGGACCAGTACGGCGAACTGAAAGTGTTCGGCGGCGGGATCTGGCCGCTGCCTAATCAGCGCGCTCAGGGGCGCAACAAATTCAGCACGTTCTGGCACCGCGATGCCTCGGGCAAGCTGGCGGTCAACACGTTCTGGAACAGTGACGCTGCGCCCAACTACTACGACCAAAGCTGGTACAAAGGCGGCCTCGCCTCGCCCCGCGGCCAGTGCGCCTGGGCGGCGGCTTACAAGGACGACGCCAGCCAGGAGCCACGCACCAACTGCGCAATGGCGATCCAGCGTGACGGCGCCGCGTATGGCGTTGCCACCATTGACGTGACCCTGGGCTTCTTCAATGACCTGGTGGCCAGCAAAGAGAAAGACATCGGCGGCCAAATGCTGATCGTTGAAGGCGACGGCAAGATCATCAGCAACAGCTCGCGCATCAGCAGCCCGGTGGTGTTGAAAAACGTCAGCGAACTGGCCGGCACGTCGGCGTTTGCCGCCCAGGTCAGCAAAGCCCTGGCCCAGCGCGACAAAGGCCTGCAACGTACTGAATTCGACAATGCGGGCGTGGCCAGCACCTTCTACCTGCGCCCGATCGAAGGCACGCCGTGGTTCCTCGCCACCGCCCTGCCTACCTCGCTGATCACCGCCCAGCGCGATGACGTGCTCGGCACCCTGGCGATGTTGCAGATTCCGATGGTGCTGTTGCTGGTGCTGCTGGCCGCCTATGCCATTCGCCAATTGGTGCAGCGCATGCGGTCGCTGAAGACCAATATCGACGCGTTGTCTGCCGGCGATGCCGACCTGACGCGGCGCATCACCATTCGCGCCGAAGATGAACTGGGTGCCATTGGCCATTCGGTGAACCACTTTATCGTCTACCTGCAAAACATGATCGGCGAAGTGACCCAAGCCACGGCGGCCATGTCGTCGGGCCTTGAGCAGCTGCAGCGGACCTCGGCCCATACCAACCAGATCCTGGTGCGGCACGCCTCGGAGACCGATCAGACGGTCACCGCCATCACCGAAATGAGCTCCACCGCTGACACCGTGGCGCAAAATGCCGCCGAAACGGCGGCCTTCACCCAGCGCGCCAATGAGCACGCCGACCGCTCCCGTGTGGTCGTGGGTGAAGCGTCAACCAGCGTCAGCGCGCTGATCGGCGAAGTGTCCAGCGCCACCCACACCGTAGAAGCCATGCGCCAGGACGCCGCGCGTATTACCGAAACCCTCGGGGTGATCGGTGCAATCGCTGGCCAGACCAACCTGCTGGCCCTCAACGCCGCGATTGAGGCGGCACGTGCCGGTGAGCAAGGCCGTGGGTTTGCGGTAGTAGCCGATGAAGTGCGTGCGCTGGCCGCACGGACCCAGGCCAGCACCTCGCAGATCAACGAGATGCTTGCGCGCCTGACCACCGGGGTGAGTTCTTCGGTGACCGCGATGGAAGCCACCCAGGCCAGCTGCCAATCGGCAGCAGACGCCACGGCGCGGGTGAACTCCGGGCTGGACGAAATGGCCGGCTCCGTGAGCCATATCAACAACCTCAGCACCCAGATCGCCACGGCGGCCGAGCAACAAAGCGCCGTTACCGAGGAGATCAACCGCAGCATGGTGCAGATCCGACATATGGTTGAGGAATTGGTGGAAAGCGGCCATGCCACTGAAACCAATACCCGCAGCCTGATCGATGCCAATGGCCAGGTGATCACGCTGATGAGCCGTTTCAAGGTGCGCTGATAAATGACTGAGACACTCCCGTGCAATGCGCGGGAGTGGGTCTATTCTGAAAGTTCTCAGGACAAGATCTCGCCACACAGGAGGTGTGTCATGCGCGCTGTGGAGCAGTCGACCCGCTTGGAGCGGATCAGCCAGGAACGCTTTATTGAGGCCCCCATCGAGGTGGTATACGACTACGTCACCCAGCCCGACCGCTGGCACGAGTGGCACCCCACTTCCCTCGGTGCCGACACCGGCACTACCGGCCCCCTTGCGGCCGGCATGCGGTTTACCGAAATTATCGACCTGCTCGGCGTGCGCGTCCCCATGAGTTATCGGGTGCAAGTGGCCCAACCGCCGCAAGAATTCAAAACCGTATTCACGTCCGTTGCCGTCGACGGCTCCATTCATTATTTCCTGCAACCCCATCGCGGCGGGACGCTGTTCAAGCGCGTATTGATCTACCAAACCGAACTGCAACTCGTCACCTTGCACGGGCGCATGGTCGAGCTGTCCGCCATCGCGCTGAGCCAGCTCAAGCAACGACTGGAAAACACTCACTTCGTATAATTTGGAAACATTACCGGCACACCGCTCCTTCTGTGGGCGCTGGCTTGCCTGCGATGAGGCCGTCATGATCGCGCCCTATTCCGACTCCCGAGCCCTCCCATGAAAACCCCATTGCGACTGGCCCTGCTCACCGCGTTATTTACCACCACCCTGGCCCAGGCCGCTGACCTGATCCCCATCGACGTGCACCGCGACGCCAACTGCGGCTGCTGCAAAAAGTGGATCAGCCACCTGGAAAGCAACGGCTTCAAGGTCAATGACCACGTGGAAGCCGACATGAGCGCGGTCAAACAGCGCCTCGGCGTCGCGCCACGCCTGGCTTCGTGCCACACCGCCGTGATCGACGGCAAGTTCGTCGAGGGCCATGTGCCTGCCGAACAAGTACTGGCACTGCGCAAACGTGATGACTTGCTCGGCATTGCCGCGCCGGGTATGCCGATGGGCTCGCCGGGCATGGAAGTGGACGGCCCAGGCGATGCCTACCAGATCATTGGGTTAACGCGCGAGGGTAAAGACGTCGTCGTGGCTGATTACCCGGCTCACTGATCGATGCTGGCAGGTTACCTGGGGCTGTTTGTTGCGGCCTTCGGCGCCGCGACCCTGCTGCCTTTGCAGTCAGAAGCCGTGCTTGTGGGGCTGTTGCTCAGCGGGCATTACAGCCTGCTGTGGTTGTTGATCATCGCAACAGTTGGCAATGTTTTGGGCTCGGTGGTGAATTGGTGGTTGGGGCGCTGGGTTGACCATTTCAAGGGACGGCGCTGGTTCCCGGTCAGTACCCGGCAGCTCGATACGGCCCGCAAGCACTACGAGCGCTGGGGGCATTGGACGCTGCTGCTGAGTTGGGTACCGATCATTGGTGACCCGCTGACGCTGGTGGCCGGTGTAATGCGTGAGCCGCTATGGCGGTTCTTGCTGCTGGTCACCCTGGCCAAGGGCCTGCGCTACGGCGTACTGGCGGCCGTGACCCTGCAGTGGGTGTTAATCCCCACTTAATCCACTCGCAACAGCATCCGGGGCATTCTTATCGGAGCCCTTTCATGCCTACCATCCGTGCTTTTTGCATCGCCGGCCTGCTGGCGGCCAGCGCCGCTCCCGTGTTCGCCGCCACTTACGGCCCCGAACTTCAGGGCTTCCAATACCCCTACCCGGTTGAACATTTCAGCTTCCAGTCCCAGGGCAAATCCCTGCAAATGGGTTACATGGACGTCCCGGCCAACGGCAAGGCCAATGGCCGCGCCGTGGTGTTGATGCACGGCAAGAATTTTTGCGGCGCCACGTGGGATGCATCGATCAAAGCCCTGAGCGATGCCGGCTACCGGGTAATCGCGCCCGACCAGATCGGCTTTTGCACCTCCAGCAAGCCTGAGCATTACCAGTACAGCTTTCAGCAATTGGCGATCAACACGCATCAATTGCTGGAAAAACTCGGCATTCAAAAGGCCACCCTCGTCGGCCATTCCACCGGCGGCATGCTCGCCACCCGTTACGCACTGCTCTACCCCACGCAGACCGAACAGCTGGCGCTGGTAAACCCTATCGGCCTGGAAGACTGGAAAGCCCTGGGCGTGCCTTACCGCAGCGTTGATCAGTGGTATGAACGCGAATTAAAGCTGAGCGCCGAGGGCATCCGAAAATATGAACTGAACACCTACTATGTGGGACGCTGGAAACCCGAATACGACCGCTGGGTCGACATGCTCGCCGGCCTGAACAACGGCCCGGGGCATACCCAGGTCGCGTGGAACTCGGCGTTGATTTACGACATGATCTTCACCCAGCCGGTGTACTACGAGTTCAAGGATTTGCAGATGCCGACCCTGCTGTTGATCGGCACCGCCGACACCACTGCGATTGGCAGCGACATCGCGCCGCCAGCGGTCAAGGCAAAGCTCGGTCACTACGACGTACTGGGTAAACACGTGGCGAAGCTGATCCCCCATTCAACCCTGGTGGAATTCCCGGGCCTGGGGCACGCGCCGCAGATGGAAGAGCCGGCTCAATTTCATAAAGCGCTGTTGCAGGGCTTGAATGCCCTTTAATCCAACCTTTTTCGAGGCACGCGTGCATGTCGGTACAGATCGCAGTCATTGATGATTGGCAAGGTGTGGCCAGTGGTGTGGTGGACTGGTCGGTGTTGGCCGCCGTCGGGCACGTGCACTTCCTTGATGATTACCCGGCGGATACCGCCACGATGAGCGAGCGTTTGAAGGGGTTCGAAGTTATCTGCGTGATGCGCGAGCGCTCTACATTCGACAAGGCGTTGCTGCAGGGCTTGCCGAACCTCAAACTGCTGGTCACCGGCGGCATGCGCAATGCTGCCATCGACATCCCGGCCGCCAAGGCATTGGGCATTCAGGTGTGCGGCACCGACAGCTATAAGCAAGCTGCCCCCGAGTTGACCTGGGCGCTGATCATGGCCTCCACGCGTAACTTGCTCGCCGAAGCCAATTCCCTGCGCGCCGGCAACTGGCAGGTTGGCCTGGGTGGCGATTTGTACGGCAAGACCCTGGGTATCCTCGGGCTGGGCAGTATTGGTCAGAAGGTTGCGCAGTTTGCGCAGGTGTTCGGGATGCGGGTCATCGCCTGGAGTGAAAATCTCACGCCCGAGCGGGCAGCCGAGTCGGGCGTGACGTGGGTCAGCAAGCAGGAATTGTTTGAGCAGGCCGATATCCTGACGATTCACCTGGTGCTCAGCGACCGCAGTCGCGGCTTGGTGGACGCCGAGGCGCTGGGCTGGATGAAGCCCACTGCGAGGCTGGTGAACACTGCGCGCGGGCCGATTGTGGATGAGCAGGCGCTGGTGGCGGCGCTGTCCGCCGGGCGCCTGGCGGGGGCGGCGCTGGATGTGTATGGCGAAGAGCCGCTGCCGGTCGATCATCCGTTCCGTCGTTTGCCGAACGTGCTGGCCACGCCCCACGTGGGCTATGTGAGCGAGCAGAATTACCGGCAGTTTTATCAGCAGATGATTGAGGATATTCAGGCGTGGGCAGATAACGCGCCCATTCGTGTGCTCGGCTAACGGGCGGCAAGCTGCACTGTTAAGGTGAGCGTTGCACCTGTGGCGAGCAGGCTTGCCCTGCGTTGGAGTGCGCAGCGCTGCTGGATGGGCTATTGCGGTGCATCGGATAGATTGGGTGCGACTTTTGGGGCTGCTGCGCAGCCCAACGCGGGGCAAGCCCGCTCGCCACAGCAAGCCCGCTCTCCACAACAAGCCCGCTCGCCACAGCAAGCCTGTTCACCAGGGTAAGGCTGCTGGCGATAGGAGCGCCTCAGCTCATAACCAGTGCCTCTGACCTTAAAATATTTTTGTCCTACAAAATCCTCTTGAAAACCTTACAGGCGCTGGGATCTGTCCTAGACTCATGGCCGATGGGTCCGTGCCAAAACAAAAACCCCGCAAAAAATCGAAACTTTCCAACTCTGCCGTAGGTCCAGTTTTAGGTAAGGCGTGCGCGTTCGGAATACACCGGGTGCCCGCCCATCCAAACTATTTCTGTTTGACGTGCAACTGGCATAAGCCTTGCCAGATCTGCACAGCGCTTGCGCGCCTGGCCGCAGGATGCGGTCTTCGGAGCTAATGGCAGCGGGCCATTAGCCCACCAAAATGTGGGAGTGCAGTATGATCAGTGCCGCTTTAAATACTCAGGGAGAGCGTGTTAGTCAGCCGGTAGGGGGGCCTACTTCCTTGGCCGACCTGCCCAACACTGTGCGGCCGATCGTGAGTCAGAACCCGAATCGCAAGAAGGTGCTGTTTGTTACCTCCGAGTTTGCCGACCTGGTAAAAACCGGTGGTCTGGGCGACGTGTCCGCCGCCCTGCCCCGCGCCATGGCACATTTGCACGATGTGCGCGTGCTGATCCCGGGCTACCCGCAGGTAATGGAAAGCGACAACCCGATTCATATCATCGGTGAGCTGGGCGGCCACGCCGCGCTGCCGCCGTGCAAGATCGGGCGCATGGACCTCAAGGACGGCCTGGTCATCTATGTACTGATCTGCCCTGAGCTTTACGAGCGCGAAGGCACGCCCTACGGCGCCAACAACGGTCGCGACTGGCCGGACAACCATATTCGCTTCGCCCGCCTGGGCCTGGCTGCCGCTGATATTGCCGCCAACCTGGCGCAAATTCATTGGTGCCCGGACCTGGTGCACGCCCACGACTGGCCGGCTGGCCTGGCCCCGGCGTACATGCACTGGCGCGGGTCGCGCACGCCCACCTTGTTCACTATCCATAACCTGGCCTACCAGGGCGTGGTTAGCCTGGGGTGCACTCCCGAGCTGGGTATCCCGCCGCATGCCTTGCAACAGGAAGGCATGGAGTTCTACGGCAAGATGTCGTTCCTCAAGGCCGGCATGGCGTACTCCAGCCATATCACTACGGTGAGCGCCACGTACGCCCAGGAAATCACCACCCCCGAATTCGGCTGTGGCCTGGATGGTTTTCTCGCCAGCAAGACCCAGCAAGGTCTGCTCAGCGGTATCCCCAACGGTATTGAAGACAGCTGGGAAACCTCGACCGACCCGCACCTGATGCACAACTTCAATATTGGCGACTGGGAAGGCAAGGCCATCAACGCCGCGCACGTGCGTGAATTGTTTGGCCTGCATGACTCCACTGGCCCGCTGTTCGCTGTGGTGTCACGCCTGGTCTACCAGAAAGGCCTGGACCTGACCGAAGCCGTTGCCAGCTTTATTGTTGAGCAAGGCGGTCAAATCGCGATCATCGGTCGCGGTGAGCCAGAAGAAGAGCAAGCCATGCGTGAGCTGGCGTTGCGCTTCCCCGGCCAAGTGGGTGTGCGTATCGGCTTCAATGAAACCGATGCCCGCCGCATGTTCGCCGGCAGTGACTTCCTGCTGATGCCATCGCGCTATGAGCCGTGTGGCTTGAGCCAGATGTACGCCCAGCGGTTCGGCTCGCTGCCGGTCGCACGCAACACTGGCGGTCTGGCCGACACCATTGAAAATGGCGTCACCGGCTTTTTGTTCAATGAATCCACAGTCGACAGCTATAAAGAAGCGCTAACCCGCGCCTTTAAGGTGTTCGGCTTCCCAGGCCTGCTCAACGCCATGCGTTCGCGCGCCATGACTCAACCGTTTAACTGGAGCCAGGCGGTAGAACCCTACGCCGAGCTGTACGAACAACTGGTGGCTAAAGCACTGGGGAAATCCGCTAAATAATCAAAGGGAGGTCTCTATAGATGCCGTTAAGGACTCTGGAAACCTGGCCCCACGGCGCAATTATGCTGGACGCGCAACACACGCGTTTCGCCTTGTGGGCGCCAGACGCGTTTTATGTCAGCGTTGAATTGGAAGACGGCAAATCGTTCGCCATGCTGCCTCAGGCAGATGGCTGGTTCGAAACAGAAATACAGTGCCCGGCGGGCACGCGCTATCGCTACAACATCGACGGCGAGATGGATGTTCCCGACCCAGCCTCCAGGGCTCAGGCCCTGGATGTGCATGGTTGGAGCCTGGTCGTCGACCCGCTCGCCTACCAATGGCGACACAGCAACTGGCAAGGCCGCCCGTGGCACGAGGCGGTCATCTACGAACTGCATGTGGGCGCGCTGGGTGGCTATGCCGGCGTCGAAGCTCAGTTGCCTCGCCTGGCAGAAATGGGCGTGACCGCGATTGAGCTGATGCCATTGGCGCAGTTTCCCGGTGTTCGCAATTGGGGTTACGACGGCGTGCTGCCCTACGCGCCTCAAGCCTCGTATGGCACCCCCGAACAACTCAAACACCTGATCGACAGCGCCCATGAACACGGCCTGGCGGTGATTCTTGACGTGGTCTACAACCACTTCGGGCCCGACGGTAACTACCTGGGCCAGTACGCCAAAAACTTCTTTGAAGAAGACGTGCACACGCCGTGGGGCGCGGGGATTGATTTTGATCGCCGGGAAGTGCGCGACTTTTTCCTCGATAACGCATTGATGTGGTTGCTCGAGTACCGCTTCGACGGCCTGCGCCTGGACGCGGTGCACGCCATCGACAACCCGGGGTTTCTGAAGGAGCTGGCCCAACGCGTGCGCAAGCAGGCCGACATCGGCCGCCACGTGTGGCTGGTGCTGGAGAATGAATTCAATCAGGCCAGCTTGCTCGAGCATGATTTTGACGCGCAGTGGAACGACGACGGCCATAACGCCCTGCACGTGCTGCTTACCGGCGAAACCGATGCCTATTACAACGACTTCGCCAAAGACACCACGGCCAAGCTGGCGCGCTGCCTGAGCGAGGGCTTTATCTATCAGGGCGAAACCACCCGCCACGGGCATGTACGCGGCGAACCCAGCGGGCATTTACCGCCGAGTGCTTTCGTGCTGTTTTTGCAGAACCATGACCAGATCGGCAATCGCGCCTTCGGTGAGCGCCTGCACCAACTCTGCTCGCCCCAGGCGCTGAAAGCGGCAACCACACTGCTGCTGCTGTCGCCCATGATTCCGATGATGTTCATGGGCGATGAGACCAACGCCGCTGAACCTTTCCTGTTTTTTACCGACCACCACGGCGAACTGGCGGAGGCGGTGCGCGAAGGCCGTCGCAACGAGTTTGCCGACTTTGCCGCGTTCCAGGACCCGGAGCGGCGTGAACGCATTCCTGATCCCAACGCCTTGCCGACGTTTCTGCAATCGGCGCCGAAGTTTGTCGAAAATGAACATACCCAGTTTTATCGTCAGCTGCTGGGCCTGCGCCACCTGCATATCGTGCCGCACGTGCCTGGCAGCGTGGCACTCGGGGCGCAGGTGCTGGCCGACGGCGCCGTCAGCGCCCGCTGGCGCCTGGGCAACGGCAGCGTGCTGCAAATCGACTTGAACCTGGGCGCCGAACCGCTGAACTTCCCGGCGCCGCCCCATCTGTTATTTACGACGCCTGCCGGTGATGAGGCGCAGTTGGCGCCGTACAGCGCGCGCGTCGCCCTATCCCCTGTTGGAGAGCACTCTTGAGCGAAGCGAACCTGGAAATTCTCGCCAGCCGCGCGGGCCTGGCCGTCGATTGGATTGACGCCAATGGCCGCCTGCAACACGTGAAGCCCGACGCCCTGCGTGCCGTTCTCAAAGGCCTGGGCCACCCGGCCGAGACTGACGCCGAGATCGACGCCAGCCTGCTCGAACTGGAACAGGTGCAACAAGACAAACACCTTCCGCCCCTGTTGACTATCGACAGCGGCGAAAGCCTCGACCTGGCGCGCTACTTCGAACCCGACACGCTGTGCCGGGTCAACCTGGAAAACGGCGAAACCCTGGAGTTGCGCCTGGACGGCGATGCGGTGTTGCCGGGCATCGTAGCCCTGGGCTATCACCAGGTGCATATCGGCGACCAAGACTTCACCCTCGCCGTGGCGCCTACCCATTGCTACAGCGTGGCTGAAGCGGTCGACACCCAAACCGCCCGCGCCTGGGGCCTGAGCGCGCAACTGTATTCGCTGCGCCGCCTCGGTGACGGCGGTTTTGGCGACACCCTGGCGCTTGAGCATCTGGTCCGTTCCGCCGCCGAGCGCGGTGCCGACGCACTGGCCATCAGCCCGATGCACGCGATGTTCAGCGCCGACCCCGAGCGCTACAGCCCGTATTCACCCTCCAGCCGGCTGTTTCTCAACAGCCTGTATGCGTCGCCCGCCTGCATCCTGGGTGAACGCGAAGTGCGCAACGCCATTGAGGCAGCCGGGTTGGCGGATGAGCTGCACACGCTGGAACAGCAGGCCCTGATCGACTGGCCCGCTGCGGCCAAGGCCAAACAACGCCTGCTGCGCGTACTGTATGAAGACTTCCGTCACGGCGGGCATCCGCAACAGGCCGACTTCCTGAGCTTCCGCCAGGCCGGTGGCGAAGCCCTGGAAAACCATTGCCGTTTCGAAGCCGTGCAAGCGGTGCGCGCGGCCGCCGGTGAAGACCTCGACTGGCGGCACTGGCCCGAAGCATGGCGCAACCCGCAAAGCCCGGCGCTGGTGCAGTTTGCCGAGGAGCACCGTGACGAAATCGGCTTTTTTGCCTTCAGCCAGTGGTTGATCGCGCGCAGCCTTGCGCGCGCGCAACAGGCGGCACGCGGCAGCGGCATGGGCGTTGGCTTGATTGCCGACCTCGCCGTGGGCGCTGATGGCGGCGGCAGCCAGGCGTGGAGCCGTCAGGATGAATTGCTCGCCGACCTCACCGTCGGCGCGCCCCCCGACATTCTCAACCGCGCCGGCCAAGGCTGGGGCATTTCCGCGTTTTCGCCCGAAGGCCTCAAGCGCAATGGTTTTCGCGCCTTTATCGAAATGCTGCGCGCCAACTTCGCCCACGCCGGCGGCCTGCGCATCGACCACGTGATGGGCCTGCAACGGCTGTGGGTGATTCCGATGGACGCTTCGCCCCGCGAAGGCGCCTACCTGTATTACCCGGTGGACGACATGCTGCGCTTGCTGGCGCTGGAGTCTCATCGTCACCAAGCCATTGTGCTCGGCGAAGACCTCGGCACCGTGCCGGATGGCCTGCGCGAAAAACTGATCGGGCGTTCGATTCTGGGCATGCGCGTGCTGCTGTTCGAACAAGGCAACGACGGCCAGTTCAGGCCGATCCTCGACTGGCCGGACAACGCCCTGGCAACCACCAGCACCCATGATTTGCCGACCCTCAACGGCTGGTGGCACAGCCGTGATATCGAATGGAACATTCAGCTCGGCTTGATCGATGCGCCGACCGTGGAGCAATGGAGCGAGCACCGTTTGCGCGAACGCCAGGCGCTGCGCCAGGCCTTGAGCCAGGACCCGCAGAATTTCGTCGACGAGATTCGCAACGAGACCGACCACATGATCGACGCCAGCGTGCGCTACCTCGGCCACACCCGTGCGCCGCTGGTGCTGCTGCCGCTGGAAGATGCCCTGAGCCTTGTGGAGCAACCCAACTTGCCAGGCACCACCGACACCCATCCCAACTGGCGCCGACGCCTGCCGGGCGAAGCCGCGAGCCTGCTCGACAATGACAATGCCGCCCGCCGCCTGGAACTCCTGGCCGTCGCGCGCAACCAAGCCCATGAGCGTGACCGATGAAAGCTGTTCCCCTGCGCGCTACCCAGCGCCTGCAATTCCATAAAGGTTTTACCCTGGACGATGCGGTACCGCTGGTGCCGTATTTTGCTCAACTGGGCATCAGCCACCTGTATGCCTCGCCCCTGCTCAGCGCCCGCGCCGGCTCCATGCACGGTTATGACGTGGTGGACCCGACAACGGTGAACCCCGAGTTGGGCGGTGAACCGGCGCTGCGGCGCCTGGTTGCAGCGCTGCGCGAACACCAGATGGGGCTGATTCTGGATATCGTCTCCAACCATATGGCCGTGGGCGGCGCGGATAACGCGTGGTGGCTCGACCTGCTGGAATGGGGGCGATTGAGCCCCTACAGCGAGTTTTTCGATATTCAGTGGCACTCGCCCGACCCATTGCTCAAGGGCCAATTGCTGATGCCGTTTCTGGGCAGTGATTACGGCGAAGCCCTGCAAACCGGCACCCTGACCCTGCATTTCGATGCCGCCCACGGCTCGTTTTACGTTGAGCATTACGAGCATCGCTTCCCGATTTGCCCGCGGGACTATGCGGCGATTCTGGGTACCGATGAATTGCTCAAACCGCTGGCCGAGCGCTTCACTGCCCTCACTTATCAAGACGACGCCTACCACGAAGCGGCGTGGCTCAAGCAAGCGTTGGCCGAGCGTGCAACCGAGGTGCTGCCGGCCATCGAAGCGCGGCTGCGCGAGTTTGACAGTCGTCAACCCGAGGGCTTCAAGCGCTTGCATCAATTGCTCGAACAGCAGACTTACCACCTCGCCAGTTGGCGCACGGCGGCCGACGACATCAACTGGCGGCGCTTCTTCGACGTCAACGAACTGGGCGGCCTGCGGGTTGAACGCACCGCCGTGTTCGAAGCCACCCATGGCAAGATTTTCCAGTTGATCAGTGAAGGCCTGGTGGATGGCCTGCGCATCGACCATATCGACGGGCTGGCTGATCCGCGCGGTTATTGCCGCAAGCTGCGCCGCCGCGTGGACTCACTGTCACCTGCGCGGCACTTGCCGATCTTCGTCGAGAAAATCCTCGGCGAAGGCGAAACCCTGCGTGAAGACTGGCAAGTGGATGGCACCACCGGTTACGAGTTCATGAATCAGCTGTCGCTGCTGCAACATGATCCCGCCGGTTTCGAACCCCTCGCCGAACTGTGGACGCGCCACAGCGAACGGCCTTCGGCGTTTATCGAAGAAGCCCGGCTGGCGCGCCAGCAAATCCTCAATGGTTCCCTCGGCGGCGACTTTGAAAGCGTGGCCCAGGCCCTGCTGCAAGTGGCCCGTGACGATGTGATGACCCGCGACCTGACCCTCGGCGCGATCCGCCGGGCGTTGCAGGAGCTGATCGTGCACTTCCCGGTGTACCGCACCTATATCAGTGCACGCGGCCGCAGTGCAGCGGACGACGTGGTTTTCCAGCAAGCCATGCAAGGCGCGCGCAGCACCTTGGGCGAAGGCGACTGGCCGGTGCTCGACCACCTGGAGAAATGGCTCGGTGGTCAACCGTGGCGTAACCGCCCGGTGGGCCGTGAACGCAAGATCCTCAAACATGCCTGCGTGCGCTTCCAGCAACTGACGTCACCCGCCGCTGCCAAGGCGGTGGAAGACACTGCGTTTTATCGCTCGGCGGTCTTGCTGTCACGTAATGACGTGGGCTTCAGCACCGAGCAGTTCAGTGCGCCCGTGGCCGAGTTCCACGCCATCAACAGCCAGCGCTTGGAGAGCTTCCCCGACAACCTGCTGGCCACCGCCACCCACGACCACAAACGTGGCGAAGACACCCGTGCGCGCCTGGCCGTGCTCAGCGAGTGCGCCCCGTGGTACGTCGAACAGGTTGAGCACTGGCGCACGCTGGCGGCGCCTCTGCGAACAGACCCCGATAGCCCCTCTGCGGGCGATGAGCTGATTCTTTATCAGGTATTGCTCGGCAGCTGGCCGCTGGACCTGAACCTTGAGGGCTATCAGGAACGCCTGTGGCAGTGGCAGCAAAAAGCCCTGCGCGAAGCCAAATTACAGAGCAGTTGGAGTGCACCGAACGAGGCGTATGAAAAAGGCGTCGAAGCGTTCCTCTCGCGCCTGCTACTGGACGAAGAAGGCCGGGCCTTGCGCAACGCCCTGGCCGAGGCCGCTCAGGCTATCGCCCCGGCGGGTGCCCTGAACGGGCTGGCGCAAACCTTGCTTCGCATGACCGTGCCGGGCGTGCCCGACTTGTACCAGGGCGATGAGTTCTGGGACTTCAGCCTGGTCGATCCGGACAACCGCCGCCCGGTGGATTTCAACGCACGGCAACGGGCGCTGAACACCCCGCCGGACATCGACGAACTGCTGTTCAACTGGCGCGACGGGCGCATCAAGCAGGCGCTGATCGCCCAGGTGTTGGCGTTGCGAGCAGCCGACCCCGAACTCTTGCACAGCGGCAGCTACACACCGCTGGAAGTCATCGGCAAACACGCAGAAAACGTCGTCGCCTTTTGTCGCGAACACGCGGGCAAACGCCTGCTGGTGATAGTGCCGCGCTGGCCGCACAGCTTGCTTGAAAACGGTGTGCTGCCGCGCATCGATGCCCAGGTTTGGGGCGATACGCGGGTGAAATTACCGTTCGCCGCCACAACGCAAAACTGGAAGGGACTTTTTCAAACAGGCGCAGTCACACCAGACAAGGAGCTGCTGATCAGCACTGCCCTGGGGGATTTCCCGGTCAATGTCTTTATCAATCCTGATGATCAAGAAAGCTGAAAATTTCTGTGAGGAGCATTGTGATGAGTACTGAAGACAAACGTATTCGCGAGTTGGCACATCAGATCTGGGAATCGGAAGGCAAACCCCATGGTGAAGATGCCCGCCACTGGGACATGGCGCGCAAACTGGCAGAAGCCGAAGCGCTGACGCCGAGCAAGCCAAAAGCGGCTGCCAAGCCCAAAACCGCACCCAAGCCAGCTCCCAAAGCCAAGCCCGCCGCCGCGAAGCCCGCTGCGCCGAAAAAGCCCAAGGCGCCACCCAAGCCCGCCGGCTAACCGACTATGCCCCTGTGGGAGCGGGCTTGCCCGCGATAGCGATGTTGAAAGTACCGCCGCTATCGCAGGCAAGCTCGCTCCCACAGGCATGATGCAATCCAAACGATTTTTGTCTGACGTACCGTCAGCACGGCCGCGTTCGGCCTGAAAAAGACCCTTGCAGGAGCAATTCAACAATGAGCAAACCCGAAAATAGCCAACCGACGCCGGAAAACGAGCCGTCGCGGATTCGTGAAGGTTTGCCCTTCCCCCTCGGCGCGACCTGGGATGGTCTGGGCGTCAACTTTGCACTGTTCTCGGCCAACGCCACCAAAGTGGAATTGTGCCTGTTCGATGACACCGGCGAAGTTGAACTGGAACGCATCGAACTGCCCGAGTACACCGACGAAACCTTCCACGGCTACCTGCCCGACGCCCACCCCGGGCTGATTTACGGCTACCGCGTGTACGGTGCGTATGACCCGGCCAACGGCCACCGCTTCAACCACAACAAATTGCTGATCGACCCCTACGCCAAACAGCTGGTGGGCGAACTCAAATGGTCCGAAGCGCTGTTCGGCTACACCATCGGCCACCCCGACGACGACCTCAGCTTCGATGAACGCGACAGCGCGCCGTTTGTGCCCAAGTGCAAAGTCATCGACCCCGCTCACACCTGGGGCAACGACCAGCCAGTGCGGGTGCCATGGGATCGCACGATCATCTATGAAACCCATCTGCGCGGCATCAGCATGCGTCACCCGTCGGTGGGCGAATCGGTGCGCGGTACCTGCGCCGGCTTGATGGAAGACGACGTGCTCAAGCACATCCGCCAGTTGGGTGTGTCGTCGGTGGAGCTGCTGCCGGTGCACGCTTTTGTCAACGATCAGCACCTGCTGCAAAAAGGCATGACCAACTACTGGGGCTATAACAGCATCGCGTTTTTCGCCCCGGACCCGCGCTACCTTGCCAGCGGCAAGATCGCCGAGTTCAAGGAGATGGTCGCGCACCTGCACGAAGCCAAGCTCGAGGTGATCCTCGACGTGGTCTACAACCACACCGCCGAAGGCAACGAGCGCGGCCCGACCCTGTCGATGCGCGGCATCGACAACGCCTCGTACTACCGCTTGATGCCCGACGACAAACGCTTCTACATCAACGATTCCGGCACCGGTAACACGCTGGACTTGAGCCACCCGTGCGTGCTGCAGATGGTCACCGACTCCCTGCGTTACTGGGCCACCGAGATGCACGTGGACGGTTTCCGCTTTGACTTGGCGACAATTCTTGGCCGCTACCGCGACGGTTTCGACGAGCGTCACAGCTTCCTCGTGGCGTGCCGTCAAGACCCGGTGCTGCGCCAGTTGAAAATGATCGCCGAACCGTGGGACTGCGGCCCCGGCGGCTACCAGGTCGGCAACTTCCCGCCGGGCTGGGTGGAATGGAACGACCGTTTCCGCGACACCGTGCGCGCGTTCTGGAAAGGTGACGACGGTCAGTTGGCGGACTTCGCTGCGCGCATGACCGCCTCCGGTGAGATGTTCAACCACCGTGGCCGTCGTCCGTACAGCTCGGTGAACTTCATCACCGCCCATGACGGTTTCACCCTGCACGATCTGGTGTCGTACAACGACAAGCACAACGAAGCCAACGACGAAAACAATCAGGACGGCAGCAACAACAACCTGTCCTGGAACCACGGCGTCGAAGGCCCGACCGAAGACCCGGAAATCAATGCGCTGCGCCTGCGCCAAATGCGCAACTTCTTCGCCACGCTCCTGCTGTCCCAAGGCACGCCGATGCTGGTGGCCGGTGACGAATTTGCGCGTACCCAGCACGGCAACAACAACGCGTATTGCCAGGACAGCGAAATCGGCTGGGTCAACTGGGACCTGGACGAAGACGGCAAGGCGCTGCTCAAGTTTGTAAAACGCCTGATCAAGCTGCGTCTGGCTTATCCGATCCTGCGCCGTGGGCGCTTCCTGGTGGGCGACTACAACGAGGATATCGGCGTCAAGGACGTTACTTGGCTGGCGCCGGATGGCAACGAGATGACCATCGAGCAGTGGCAAGACAGCCACGGTCGCTGCCTGGGCATGTTGATGGATGGCCGCGCCCAGGAGACCGGGATTCGCCGTGCCGGTGCAGATGCCACCTTGTTGCTGGTGGTAAACGCCCACCACGACATGGTCAATTTCCGCCTGCCGCCGGTGCCTGAAGGTGAGTTCTGGACCTGCATGCTCGACACCAATGCACCGGCCGTGCGTGGCCAGGAACGCTTTGAATTCGAGCATGAGTACGCCGTGACCGGCCGCTCCCTGTTGCTGTTTGAACTGCAGCGCGACGACGAGGTGTGACATGGCCCTGCATGGATTCCTTCAAGGCAACCGGGGCTACGCGGACACGCAAGCCCTGGGCGATGCCCTGAAGGCGCTTCAGGAAGAAGGCCTGGACCAGCTGCCGTTACCCGGCAGCGGGCAGACGCTGGCGCGGTTCAGCCGCCTGGCGCAAGTGGCCGGGCATGACCTGCGCCTGTGCAAGTTGTTCGAGGGTCACACCGATGCCCTGGCGATCATCGCCGAACTCGGCAGCCCATTGCCGCCCTTGGGTAGCACTTGGGGCATGTGGGCCGCCGAGCCACCCACCAACAAGGTGCGGGTGCGCCGTGATGGCCACCGGTTGATCGTTGACGGGTGCAAGGCCTGGTGTTCCGGGGCGGCGGTTGTCAGCCATGGGCTGTTGACCGCGTGGGACGAAGAGGACCACCAGCAGTTGGTCGCCGTGGAGATGCGCCAACCGGGCATCACCGTGACGGACAAAGGCTGGAACGCCGTGGGCATGGCCGCCACTGGCAGCGTCGAGATTGTCTTCGACGCCGCCCGGGGCATTGCGGTGGGCGGGCCGGGCGATTATTTGTCGCGCCCGGGTTTCTGGCAGGGCGGCATTGGCATCGCCGCATGCTGGTACGGCGCTGCGCAGCGTCTGGCCGAGGCATTGCGCGAGCAATGCAGCAAGCGTCCGGAGCCCCATGCGTTGGCGCATTTGGGCGCGGTGGACAGCGTGTTAAACAGTGCCGCGTGTGTGTTGCGCCACAGTGCTGAACAGCTCGACCGTGAACCCAAGGCAAACGCGCGGCGCTTGGCCCAACAGGTACGCGCCTCGATAGAAGACACGGTGGAACAGGTTATTCACCATGTCGGGCGCGCGGTCGGCGCAGGGCCGTATTGCAAGGACCCGCATTTCGCCCAGTTGATGGCGGACCTGCCGGTGTACGTGCGGCAAAGCCATGCCGAACGCGACCTGGCTGCCCTGGGCGAACTGGTCGCCGGCGAACCCACAGGAAGGTGGCAACTATGAAACCCAATCCCATTGTCGGCCAGGGCACGCCGCTGCATCAGTGGCAGTCTTCGTCGCACATGGCCGAGTTGCCGCACATCAGCGTCGAACAGTTGGTGCCCGAAGGCCATCGCGCGGTGATCGTGGCGCCCCATCCGGATGATGAAGTGCTCGGGTGTGGCGGGCTGTTGCAAGGCTTGGCCACGCTCGGACGCCCGATTCAACTGATTTCCGTCACCGACGGCAGTGCCAGCCACCCCGGTTCCAGGCGCTGGCCGGTGGAGCGCTTGAGCGTGGTGCGCCCGCAGGAGTCGGCGCAGGCGCTGCATCGCCTGGGCTTGCCGTTGCACAGTTTGAAATGGCTGCGCGCAGGTTTTTCCGACAGCCAGGTTGCCGCGCGGGAGCAAGAGCTGAGTGCGTTTATCGAGCGGCATCTCAAGCCCAATGACGTGCTGTTCACCACCTGGCGCGAAGACGGGCATTGCGACCACGAAGCCGTCGGCCGCGCCAGCGCCAAGGCAGCCCTTGCGGTAGGTGCCACGGTGTATGAACTGCCGGTGTGGACCTGGCACTGGGCAACCCCCGAAGACAGCCAGGTGCCATGGCACCGCGCGCGGAAGATCGCGCTGACACCCGAGGCCGTGGCGCGTAAACGTCACGCTATTCACGCGTTCGCCAGCCAGTTGGAAGGCGACCCGCAGATTGGCCTGCCGCCGGTACTCGCGCCCTATGTGGTGGAGCGCCTGCTGCAACCTTTTGAAGTGGTGTTTGTATGAGTGTTGCCACGCCCTACTTCGATGAGCTGTTCGCCGGCAATGACGACCCTTGGGCCTTTCGTCAGCGCTGGTATGAACGGCGCAAGCGTGCCATGACCCTCGCGGTGCTGACGCGCCCGCGTTACGCCTCGATTTTCGAGCCTGGCTGTGCCAACGGTGAACTGAGCGCCGAATTGGCCGCACGCTGTGATCGCCTGCTGTGTTGCGACACCGCCAGTGCTGCCGTCGAGTTGGCGAAAACCCGGTTACTGGGCTTTCCCCATGCCCACGTCGTGCAAAGCCGCTTGCCTGAACAATGGCCTCCCGGCCCGTTCGACCTGATCGTGCTGAGCGAGTTGTGCTACTACCTCGACGCCGATGACTTGAACACGTTGATCGACCGCGCCCTCGCCTCCTTGACCGATGACGGGCAACTGCTCGCCTGTCATTGGCGCCCCGCGATTCAGGGTTGCCCACAAACGGCTGAGCAGGTGCACGCCGCGCTTGAACAGCGGCTCGGGATGCACCATGTCTCGCAGCATCATGACAGTGATTTTCTACTCGACCTGTGGAGCCGCGACGGCACCTCGGTCGCGACCCATGAGGGCTTGCGATGATCGGCATTCTGATCCCGGTGCACAATGAAGAAGCGCTGCTGGGCGAATGCCTGGAAGCTGCGTTGATTGCCGCCAGCCACCCTGGGTTACTCGGCGAAGCCGTGCAGATACTCGCGGTCCTCGACACCTGCAGCGATCGCAGTGCGGCGATTGCCCAGGCGTATCCGGTGCAGAGCCTGCACGTGCAGGCGCGCAATGTCGGGCAGGTGCGCGGCGTGGGCGCGCGGCATTTGTTGAACCAAGGTGCGCGCTGGATTTCCTGCACCGATGCCGACAGCCGTGTCGCCCCCGACTGGCTGGTGGCGCAGCTGGCACTGGGCGTGGATGCCGTGTGCGGCACGGTTACGGTAGACGCCTGGAGTGAGGGTTTCGACCCGGCCGCGCAGATTCGCTACAACCAGGCGTATCAGGCCCGGGATGGCCACCGGCATATTCACGGCGCCAACCTGGGCGTGAGTGCCAGCGCGTATGTGCAGGCCGGAGGGTTCGAGCCGCTGGCGTGCCACGAAGACGTGCAGTTAGTGCGTAACCTGGAACGTTGCGGTGCCTCGATTGCCTGGAGCCACACCCCGCAGGTCATCACCAGCGCGCGGCTGGATTGCCGCGCCGAAGGTGGCTTTGGCGATTACTTGAAAAGCCTGATGCACGCGACCTGAAAATTTTCCACGTTTCAATATGTGAAACTGACCAATCCTTGTCTATGCTGACTTCGCTTGCAGGCAATCCAGGGTTGGGTTGCCTCATGCCACCGCTGCGGAGTCTGCGGTGAATGAACAAGAGTCGTCCCGTCAACGGGGTACGACCCAGTGAATCGACAAGGATGCGACCCCCATGAAGCCTGCCTCCCTCAGCGACGGCCGCCGCGGTCCCGCGCAAATCTGGAACAGTGCGCCGCAGCTGGCGCAAATCCCTGCCATCACGCCCTCCTCACTGGTGCCCTCGGGTGCGCGCGTGGTGATTATCGCGCCCCATCCGGGTGATGAAGTACTCGCCTGTGGCGGGCTGCTGCAAATACTCAGCACCCTGGAGCACCCCTTGTTGCTGATGTCCATCACCGATGGCAGCGCCAGTCATCCGGGGTCGAGCGCGTGGCCGGCGAGCCGCCTGAGTGTGATTCGCCCTCAGGAAAGCGCCGAGGCACTGCGCCGCCTGGGAATGCCACTGCACAGTTTGAAGTGGATTCGGGGCGGCTTTCGCGACGATGCGCTGGCCGCCAGCGAGCAGCCCTTGAGTCAATTTATCGCGCGCTACCTGCAACCTGGCGACGTGGTGTTCACCACTTGGCGTAACGACGGCAATAACGACCATGACGCTGTTGGTCGCGCCAGTGCCAAAGCGTGCAGCCTGATAAATGCGCGGCTGTATGAATTGCCCATCTGGGCCTGGCACTGGCCGGCGCGCGAAGGCGCAGTCATTCCCTGGCAACGCGCGCGCAAAGTACGCCTCGACACCTGGAGCGTGGCGCGCAAACTGCACGCGGCCCATGCGTATGCCAGCCAATTGGTCGGCGACCCGGAGATCGGGCTCGCGCCAATGCTTGCCCAGGAGTTGCTGGAGCGTATGCGCGAGCCCTATGAGATTGTGTTTTCGTAAAAGGCCGCATGCGCCACTCGCCGCAACGGTGGGTGATAGGGACCTTCTGTTTTCGGATGTCGGCAGCCACCTGTGGCGAGCGGGCTTGCCCCGCGTTGAGCTGCGTAGCAGCCCCAAAACAGCCTACCGCTGAGTATCTGAAACACCGCATTCTTCTCTGGGGCTGCTGCGCAGCCCAACGCGGGGCAAGCCCGCTCGCCACAAGGGATCTGGCCCGTCTAAAGTCGCAAACCATGATGCCGATATGCTATTGCCTTCGCTGATGATGGCACGCTGCATGCTTTGATCCTGGCTCGACCACATGGAGTAAGAGTGAATGCCCGTCCGCACGCGATTCCTGGAGCACTACCGCAAGGCCGACCGCATCATGCTGGCGTTGATCTGGCTGATGTTTGTGTTCTCGCTGGGCCTGGCGTTCTGGCACGAGACGTTGATTGAATCAGTGATTGTCGGCGGTGGCACCAGTGTGGTGCTGACCGTGGCATACCGCGCGCTGGGTGGCTCTCGACTGATGCGCTGTTTACTGGGTGCCGGGCTGATGGTCATGGCCGCGCTGCACATCAATCAGGCACAGGGCGTGATCGAATCGCACTTCGGCATTTTCGCCCTGCTCGCAGTGCTGACGTTCTACCGCGACTGGCTGCCCATTGTGGTGGCAGCGGCCACCATCGCCGTGCACCACGTGGTGTTTCATGCCTTGCAACATCAAGGCTTTCCGGTGTTTGTGATGGACCATCACGGCGGCTGGAACATGGTGTTCGTCCATGCGTTCTACGTGGTGATGGAAACCGTCGCCCTGCTCTACCTGGCCATTCACAGCCAGCGCGATGCGGTCGAGAGCCAGGAAATGCTTGAGAAAATGCTCGCGGTGACCTCGCAGTTCACGGTGGAAACCGCCAAGGGTGAAGGCAAGGTGCATGTGTCTTTGGCCACGCGCTTCGATCACTTTTTGCAACAGATCACCCACTTGATCGACGGCGTCGCCCGCGACTCTCAAGGCCTCGGCCAACTCGGCCATGAACTGGCCAGTGCCAGCGGCACCCTGGAAACCGGCGCGCGGCATCAGTTGGCAGAGATTACCCAGATGACTGGCTCGATGCAGCGCATGGAGGACGCGATGGGTCACATCACGCTGCACGTTGAACAAGCGGTGGAACACGCCGGCAAAGCCAGCCAGCAAATCGCGCGCGGTCAGGAAAGTGTGGGCCGCGCGCAACTGGAAATCACCCAGTTGTCGTCGCGTATCAACGGCACTAACCAGACCGTGCAAGGCCTGGCGGCTCAGGCCGAACAAATCGGCTCGGTGCTTGAAGTGATCAGCAGTATCGCCAACCAGACCAACTTGCTCGCGCTCAACGCCGCCATTGAAGCCGCGCGCGCCGGGGAGCAAGGCCGGGGTTTTGCCGTGGTGGCCGATGAAGTGCGCAGCCTGGCGCAGCGCACGGCGGTGTCCACTCAGGAAATCAAACACATTATTGAAGGCTTGCAGCAAGGCAGCCGTCAGGCCGTGGAAGCCATGCACGACAGCCAGCAAGGCGTGGAGCGTTGTGTGCAGGACAGCCAGTTGGCGGTCGAAATGTTGCAGGCCGTGGGCGCTGATATTGCACACATCGATCAACTGAACGGGCGAATTGTCACCACAACGCGCGAGCAGACCACGGCGAACCTGGAGATTGTCGGGCGGTTGCAGTCCGTGCAGAGCATTGCGCAAAACACCGCCGACGATGTGGAAACCCTGGCGCGCAGCAGTGAGCGGCTGCCGCCGATTGCCGTGCGCCTGGATGCGCTGGGGCGCAGGTTTCATCCCTGAGGTTCAGGCGTCTGAGAATCTGGTGCGCGTTGACCGACTCGATATCGGTCGGCGTGTCGCCGCGATCGCCCTTCCCGGGAACTCCCAATCACTGAATAAGTGAAAAATTTGTTAACTATCTCTCTTGGAAGGCTTTTTTGGTCGGATCCAATCTGCCAAACTGATGCGAATAATTATCATCAACTTTATTATTCGCTAGGGAAAGCGTCCAGGGAGAGTCAGGTTCATGTCTGTGCAACAACACGGCGGCAAAGGGTTTTCACCTAATTTGATAGCCGCGGCTATCTGTCTTGCGACCTCACAAGCGGCCTTCGCCGCCGACGCTGAACCGGCAGCAGTGCTTGAATTGGGCGCCACCGAGATCACCAGCAGCCAGGCCCTGGGCAGCACCACCGAAGGCTCCGACTCCTATACCACCGGCTCGATGTCGACGGCCACCAAGTTACCGCTGACCCTGCGTGAAACCCCTCAGGCCGTCACCGTCATCACGCGCCAGCGCATGGATGACCAGGCCATGACCAACATCAACGACGTGGTCAAGGCGACGCCCGGGTTGTTCCTGAATTTTTCCAACGGTCCTGGCCGGCAGTCCTACACGTCGCGCGGTTTCGACATCGACAACCTGATGTATGACGGTATCCCGAGTGGCTACAACGGCGCTTCGGTGGGCGCGCAGCCGAACCTGGCGATGTTTGATCGCGTCGAGATCGTGCGCGGCGCTACCGGTTTGGTGACGGGTGCGGGCAATCCATCAGCGGCCATCAACCTGATTCGCAAGCGGCCGCTGGCCGAGCAGCAAGTCACGCTTACCGGCGCTGCCGGCAGCTGGGACGATTACCGTGGCGAAGTCGATGCCTCCAGCCCGCTCAACGACAGCGGCACGCTGCGAGGCCGGGTGGTCACCTCCTACCGCGACGCCAACAGCTTCATCGATAACGCAGAGGAAGATCACGGCCTGTTCTACGCGGTCACCGAAGCCGACCTGAGCGAAGACACCACCCTGACGCTTGGTTTCTCGAATCAAAAGGACAAGACCAACTACTTCTGGGGCTCCTCAATGGTCGGCCAGGACGGCCATCACCTGAACCTGCCGCGCTCCTACAACCCGGGCACCGGGTGGGAAAACAAGGACCAGGAAATCAACACCGTATTCGCCGAACTGCGCCAGCGCCTGGCCAATGACTGGAGCCTGCAGGTCAACGCCAACTACGCCGAGCAGAACGCTTTGTTCTCTGGCTCCTACCAGTCACGCTGGGTCAACAACACACTGGCCCGCACGGTTTACCAGGCTGCCTATGACGAAAACCAGGCCGGTGTTGACGCCTTCGCCAGTGGCCCGTTCCAGGCATTCGGGCGTACTCACGAACTGGTGGTGGGCGCCAGCAAACGTGTTTATGACATGACCACGCACAACTACAGCCCGTACGACCTGAATTGGCCGCTGAGTGCAGGCAAGCCAGACTTCACCCGCACTGATAATCAGCGCGAAGTCACCACCCAGGACGGCGTTTATGTCACCACCCGCCTGAGCCTGGCTGACCCGTTAAAGCTGATCCTCGGCGCGCGCCTGGACTGGTACGACTACGACAACCGGGATGGCGACGGCGACTACAAGGTCACGCGCAACCTCACCCGTTACGCAGGCCTGATCTACGAGCTGGACGACCACCATTCGGCCTACGTCAGCTACAGCGACATCTTCACGCCGCAAAGCGAAAAAGGCACCTCGGGCACTCCGCTAAAGCCCATCGTCGGCAAAAACTATGAAGTCGGCATCAAGGGCGAATACCTTGGCGGCGCGCTGAACGCGAGCGTGGCGCTGTTTCGCGTAGACCAGGAAAACCGTGCCGTATCAGTGGTGGTGCCGAACTGCCCGCAAGCCTCCTGCTCGGAAGCTTCCGGCGAAATTCGCAGCCAGGGTATCGACTTTGAACTGCAAGGCGCCCTGACCGAAAACTGGCAGGTCGGCGGCGGCTATACCTACGCCCGCACCCACACCATCAAGGACGCTGCCAACCCGCAGAAGGTCAACAAGCAGTTCGACACCGACACCCCCGAGCACCTGTTCAAAGTCACCACCCGCTACAACTTCCAGGGCCCGCTGGAAAAACTGCGCGTGGGCGGCAACGTGTCCTGGCAGAGTCGCATGTACAACGACTTGGTCCTCGCCGATGGCAGCACCTACCGCCTCCAGCAAGGTGGCTACGCCGTTACCGATTTGATGGCGGGCTATAAGGTCAGCAAACACCTGGACCTGCAGCTCAACGCCAACAACGTCTTCGACCGCCACTACTATCAGGCTATCTCCAACTCCGTGAGCTATGGCGGTGACTCATACGGCGCCCCGCGCAACATGATGATGACGGCCAAATACAGCTTCTGACAGGCATTGGCGCAAGGACGCGCCGGACTTCCCAGCGCAAGACTGGGCGATATATTGCGCTTGGCGCTTTGCCGCAACGGGTGGCTATGAAAAGGTATTTAAGCCGAAGAGAGCTAGGGCGAAACGCCCTAGCGGGTTGCAGATGTCACTTTTTCTTTTTTGCAGGCTTTTCGGCCTTTTCTGATTTCTTCGCCTTTTCTGGCTTGCTATCAGCTTTTTTTACAGATTTTTTGGGTTCGTCATCTTTCTTCTTGTCTTTCTTTTCAGAAGACTTCGAAAGAGTCGAGGCCGCTGCTGATTTCTTTTCAGGTGAAGACTTTTTGTCTTTCAAATCCTTGCTGGCTTTCGAAGCTTCACCTTTGCTTTTCTTGTCGTCTTTAGCCACGTTGAACACCTCTCGGAGTATGCCGTCATTGGCAAATCGCCCGTGGAATGACCCACACGCTAATCATTAGGCGGGTACCGTCAAAAGCCGTTCAATTTTTTTCAGAGGCGCCGCCAACTGGACTGGCAGCCCCAAGGCCCATCAAGGAGACCGTTGATGACTCGAAACGAACTCGCCGACCTGGTGTTTCGCATTCAGTTACTGGTCGCCGACCCACCCACCGTTGCCGCACGCTTGAACTTCAAGGTCAGCCCGCGCGGTGAATTTTTTGACCTTCCCATCAACGGCAAGACCGTTACCTTTGATGAAAACGTCTTCTACGAATTCGTCGATGGGAAAATTGCGCACGTCTGGTCAGTGATCGACAAAACGGCGATCGAAGCACAGCTTTCAGGGCCGCGTGTGGAGAACCACGTGAACCGGTTTGCCTGATCACTGCGGGTGATTCTGAGGTGACCATGGGGTCTACCAACTTCCAGAGCCTAACAAGGCCCTACCCTTGTGGCAGGCGGTGAAGATCTTATAAATGCCCATACCCGCTAACCGCCCTCATGCGCCAAAAAAAGACATCCAGCGGACCGCCCGGTTGCGACCGGCGTGATCCCGGCCTATGTTCCAAGCCAGGCCTTGTTTTTTGTTGTGCCCCGCCCTGTGCCCATTCTGAACCCAGGTGACGACATGCCCACGCTTCCCCGCCCCGCCGTCCTCGAACTGATCGGCAACACGCCGCTGGTGCGCGTCAGCCGTTTTGATACCGGCCTTTGTACGCTGTTTCTCAAGCTCGAATCGCAAAACCCCGGTGGCTCCATCAAGGACCGAATCGGTCTGGCCATGATTGACGCCGCCGAACGCGACGGCCGCCTGCGGCCCGGTGGCACCATTATCGAAGCCACCGCCGGCAATACCGGCCTGGGCCTGGCGCTGGTCGGTCGCGCCAAAGGCTATCGGGTGGTGCTGGTGGTGCCCGACAAGATGTCCACGGAAAAGGTGCTGCACCTCAAAGCCATGGGCGCCGAGGTGCATATCACCCGCTCCGACGTCGGCAAAGGCCACCCCGAGTATTACCAGGACGTGGCCGCGCGCCTGGCCAAGGGCATTCCCGATTCGTTTTTTGCCGACCAGTTCAACAACCCGGCCAATCCGCTGGCCCATGAAACAAGCACCGCGCCGGAGATCTGGGCACAAACCCAGCACGACGTCGATGCCATCGTGGTGGGCGTCGGCTCGGCCGGCACCCTCACCGGCCTGACGCGCTTCTTCAAGCGCGTGCAGCCAGAACTCGCCATGGTGCTCGCCGACCCGGTCGGTTCGGTGATGGCCGAGTACAGCCGCAGCGGCACGCTGGAAACCCCGGGGTCCTGGGCGGTGGAAGGCATCGGCGAGGACTTCATCCCCTCGATCGCCGACCTCTCCAGCGTGCGCCAGGCGTATTCCATCAGCGATGAGGAAAGCTTCGACCACGCCCGCCAACTGCTCAAGGCCGAAGGCATTCTCGGCGGCTCGTCCACCGGCACCTTGCTTGCTGCCGCCTTGCGCTATTGCCGCGAACAGACCGAACCCAAGCGCGTGGTCACGTTCGTCTGCGACACCGGCACGCGCTACCTGTCCAAGGTCTACAACGACCAATGGATGAACGACGCGGGCCTGCTGCAATACAAACATTACGGCGACCTGCGCGACTTGATCGCGCGGCGCTTCGAAGACGGTCGTGTGATCAGCGTGAGCCCCGACGACACCCTGCTCACCGCCTTCCAGCGCATGCGCCTGGCGGATGTCTCGCAACTGCCGGTGCTGGTCGACGGTCAGAAGCTGGTGGGTGTGATCGATGAATCCGACATCCTGCTGGGCCTGCACCACGACGCGGCTGCTTTTTCCACGACGGTCGCCAGCGCCATGACCGACACCCTGCAAACCCTGGCGCCGGGCGCCAGCCTGGCCGAACTGCAGGCCGAACTGGATCGCGGCCTTGTTGCCATCATTGCCGACGCTTCAGGCTTTCACGGCCTGATCACCCGCGTTGACCTGCTTAATCATCTACGGAGATCCCTTGCATGAGTCAGTCCGATAAAAGCGCGTTTGCCACCCGCGTGATCCACGCAGGGCAGTCACCCGACCCGACCACGGGCGCGCTGATGCCGCCGATCTATGCCAACTCCACCTACCTGCAAGACAGCCCCGGCGTGCACAAGGGTTTTGACTACGGGCGCTCGCACAACCCGACGCGTTTTGCCCTGGAACGTTGCGTGGCGGACCTGGAAGGCGGCAGTGCGGCATTCGCCTTTGCGTCGGGGCTGGCGGCGATTTCCACCGTGCTGGAACTGTTGGATGCCGGCGCGCACATCGTGTCGGGCAATGACTTGTACGGCGGCACCTTTCGCCTGTTCGACAAAGTGCGCCAACGCAGCGCGGGGCACCGTTTCAGCTATGTCGACTTGAGCGACCTGCAAGCCTTTGAAGCCTCACTGCAAGACGACACGCGCATGGTTTGGGTCGAAACCCCAAGCAACCCGCTGCTGAGCCTGACCGACTTGAGCGCCATCGCAGGCATCTGCCGTGATCGCGGCATTATCTGCGTGGCCGACAACACCTTCGCCAGCCCGTGGATTCAGCGCCCGCTGGAATTGGGTTTCGACATCGTGGTGCACTCCACCACCAAATACCTCAATGGCCACTCCGACGTGATCGGTGGCATCGCGATTGTCGGCCATAACCCGAACCTCGCCGAGCGGCTGGGCTTCCTGCAAAACTCGGTGGGCGCCATTGCCGGGCCGTTCGACGCCTTCCTCACCCTGCGCGGCGTGAAAACCCTGGCGCTGCGCATGGAGCGCCATTGCAGCAATGCCCTGGACCTGGCGACCTGGTTGGAACAGCAACCGCAGGTCGCGCGGGTCCACTATCCGGGCCTCGCCTCCCACCCGCAGCACGCGCTGGCTAAAAAGCAAATGCGTGGCTTTGGCGGCATGATTTCAGTGGACTTGAACAGCGACCTGGCCGGTGCCACGCGCTTTCTGGAGAACGTCAAAATCTTCGCCCTGGCCGAGAGCCTTGGCGGCGTTGAAAGCCTGATCGAACACCCGGCGATCATGACCCACGCAAGCATTCCGGCGGCAACGCGGGCGCAATTGGGCATTGGTGATGGGCTGGTGCGGTTGTCGGTGGGGGTTGAAGATGTGGAAGACCTGCGAGCAGACCTGGCCCAGGCATTGGCGTCAATTTAACCCGGTCGCCCAAACAATAGAGATCCAATGTGGGAGCGGGCTTGCTCGCGAATGCGGTATGTCAGTCGCTGAATGTGTTAACTGACACACCGCATTCGCGAGCAAGCCCGCTCCCACATTTGGAGTGTGGTGCGGCAGGTGAATCTCGGCTGGCCGCCATCGCAGGCAAGCCAGCTCCCACAGGGTTTTGCGTCAGGCTGAAGTGATGTTTGCCCGCGCACTGTGGAGTTTTTTGTAGCTGTCGATCAGGCGCAAATGCCGGTCCAGCCCTTCCAGCTTCATGCTGGTCGGTGTCAGCCCGTAGAACCTTACGCTGCCGTTGACCGAGCCAATCACTGCATCCATCCGCTCGTTGCCAAACATCCGGCGGAAATTGACTTCGTAATCGTCCAGCTCCAGGTCGTCGTCCAACTGCATCTCCAGCACCGCATTCATGGCCTGATAAAACAGGCCACGGTCGGCGGTGTTGTCGTTGTACTGCAGGAACATCTCCACGCACTCCTTGGCCTCTTCGTACTGCTTAAGGGCCAGGAAAATCAGCAGTTTCAATTCCAGAATGGTCAACTGACCCCACGCCGTGTTGTCGTCGAATTCGATGCCGATCAGGGTGGTGATGTCGGTGTAGTCGTCCAGCTCGCTTTCGATCAGGCGCTCGACCAACGCGTGCAGCTCATCCTCGTCGAGGCTGTGCAGGTTGAGGATGTCAGCGCGGAAGAACAGCGCCTTGTTGGTGTTGTCCCAGATCAAGTCGTCTATCGGGTAAATTTCCGAGTAGCCCGGCACCAGGATCCGGCACGCCGTTGCGCCGATGTGTTCGTACACCGCCATATAGGACTCTTTACCCATCCCCTCCAGAATGCCGAACAGCGTCGCGGCTTCCTGGACGTTGGAGTCTTCACCTTCGCCCGAGAAGTCCCACTCGACAAACTCATAGTCCGACTGGGCGCTGAAAAAGCGCCACGACACCACACCGCTGGAGTCGATAAAGTGCTCGACGAAGTTGTTCGGCTCAGTCACCGCCTGGCCTTCGAAGGTCGGCTGCGGCAGATCGTTCAAGCCTTCAAAGCTGCGGCCCTGAAGCAATTCGGTGAGGCTGCGTTCCAACGCGACTTCCAGGCTTGGGTGCGCACCAAACGAGGCAAACACGCCGCCGGTGCGCGGGTTCATCAGGGTCACGCACATCACCGGGAACTCACCGCCCAGGGACGCATCCTTGACCAATACCGGGAAACCCTGAGCTTCCAGGCCCTGAATGCCCGCCAGAATGCTCGGGTACTTCGCCAGCACGTCGGCCGGCACGTCCGGCAGCGCAAATTCGCCTTCGATGATTTCGCGTTTCACCGCGCGCTCGAAGATCTCCGACAAGCACTGCACCTGGGCTTCGGCCAAGGTATTGCCCGCGCTCATGCCGTTGCTGAGGTAGAGGTTTTCGATCAGGTTGGACGGAAAATACACCACCTCACCGTCCGACTGGCGCACAAACGGCAGCGAAACAATGCCGCGTTCTTCATTGCCCGAATTGGTGTCGTACAGGTGCGAGCCACGCAGCTCGCCCTCGCGGTCGTAGATTTTCAGCAGGTAAGCGTCAAGGATTTCACTCGGCAGCTCATCTTCAGGCCCAGGCTTGAACCAGCGCTCGTCCGGGTAATGCACGAACGGCGCGTTGGCCAATTCTTCGCCCCAGAACTGGTCGTTGTAGAAGAAGTTGCAGTTCAAACGTTCGATAAACTCGCCCAGCGCCGACGCCAGCGCGCCCTCTTTGGTCGCGCCCTTGCCATTGGTGAAGCACATCGGCGAATGCGCGTCGCGGATATGCAGCGACCACACGTTCGGCACGATATTGCGCCACGAAGCGATCTCGATCTTCATGCCCAGGCCAGCCAAAATGCCGGACATGTTGGCGATGGTCTGCTCCAGCGGCAGGTCTTTACCGGCAATGTAGGTGCCCGCCTGCGACGTCGACGCGGGCATCAACAGCGCCTGCGCATCGGCGTCGAGGTTTTCGACTTCTTCGATCACAAACTCTGGACCGGCCTGCACCACTTTCTTCACGGTGCAACGGTCGATGGAACGCAGGATGCCCTGGCGGTCCTTGTCCGAAATGTCTGCGGGCAGCTCGACCTGGATCTTGAAGATCTGGTTGTAGCGGTTTTCCGGGTCGACGATGTTGTTCTGCGACAGGCGAATATTGTCGGTTGGGATGTTGCGGGTGTCGCAGTACAGTTTTACAAAGTACGCCGCGCACAATGCCGACGAAGCCAGGAAATAATCGAACGGCCCCGGTGCCGAACCGTCGCCCTTGTAGCGAATCGGCTGGTCGGCGATCACCGTGAAATCGTCGAACTTGGCTTCAAGTCGAAGGTTGTCGAGAAAGTTGACCTTAATTTCCATGCGGGCACACCAGAATAACGAGCTAAACAAAATGGCCGCCATTATGAAGATTTTCGCCGGGAAGTCTCAGGGTTTTCCGACTCGGCTGCCGATCGGTGCTACTTTTCACCCACCTCACCTGTCAGACAGCGGCCCATGTCCATCACTTGCAACCTCCTCGCCGCCACCCTGCTGTGGCGAGCGGGCTTGCCCCGCGTTGGGCTGCGAAGCGGCCCCAATGAGTCAACGCGGTGAATCAGGCATTCTTCAGCGCCTGATTTGGGGCTGCTTCGCAGCCCAACGCGGGGCAAGCCCGCTCGCCACATGAAGCCGCTCGCCACAGTAAGTCCGCTCGCCACAACACCAACACTCACTTCAACTCAGCCGATCGCAGGTGTTTTTCCACCCGATTCAACACATCGCCATACAGCGTCTTGATGGGCGAAATCATGTCCGAAGTGCTGACCGGAACGCTTGGCAAATTCGATATATTCGCCGGCTGCAAGCACATCAAGTACTGCTGAGTAATGTGTGCGGCAACCCGATGCTGGCAGCGAGAATGTGGTAGCACCAGATGCTCAAAAAGCGATGCTGAGATAGAGTGCTTCACCCCATCAAAGGAGTGAACCATGACGCCGCTGGACACTAACGCAGCACTGCTGATCATCGACATGCAGAAAGGCATGAACCAGCCGAAACTCGGGCGGCGCAACAACCCCGAGGCCGAGTTGCGGATGCAAGCACTGCTAAGCGCATGGCGCCAGGCTCAGCGCCCTGTCGTGCATGTGCGGCATATCTCGCGCACACCTGGTTCGGTATTTTGGCCGGGCCAGCCGGGCTGTGAATTTCAGCCAGCCTTGCAGCCCCTCGAACATGAACACGTGGTCGAGAAAAACGTTCCGGATGCGTTCACTGCCACCGGCCTGGAACGCTGGTTGCACGCGCGTGCAATCAAGCAACTGGTGATCGTTGGCGTGATCACCAATAACTCCGTTGAGTCCACGGCGCGTTCGGCGGGCAACCTGGGGTTTGACGTGATCGTCGCCGCCGATGCCTGCTATACGTTTGATCAAGCCGACTTGTCGGGCCGGCTCTGGGCTGCCGAGGAGGTGCATGGGTTGTCGCTGAGTAACCTGGCAATGGACTACGCCAGGGTGCTGCAGGCCCGTGAAATACTCGCTTGAACCACAGGCTCAGGCGGTGGGTGCAAATACCCCGGCCTGCTCCAGCATGTCGATCAGCGTTTGGGGAAAAACCGTGTCCTGGGTCGCTCGCAATTGCTGAACGGTCCACCAGTGGTGAGCGGCCATAACCTGGGTTTCTTCGGGCGTCCATCCGGCGTTTGAAAGCACTTCGCTGTCCGCGTGAACCACAAAATACCGCTCAACGGCCAACACCGTTTCGCCGTTGGGCAGCTTCATGGGAAAGCTGCTCTCGGCCAGCGAGGCGCCAACCTGATTGACCACGATGCCGGTCTCTTCGCGCAACTCACGCATCGCCGCGTCCTCGAAACTCTCGCCGTCCTCGACGCCGCCACCGGGCGTGGCCCAGTAGTTGTCACCCGCCAGCGCGCCTTTTGTGTGAACAAACCGGAACAGGAGCACTGCGTTAGAGGGGCTGATGACCAACAGTCGTGCTGCTTTTCGCTCGCGCATGTAAACGATGCCTTCCTTGAGAGTGGGTTATTGCGGGCAGTGGGCTTGCAGGTACGCTTTCAAGAGCAGCGTGGTCTGCTGTTCAATACCGGCTTCGAACGCAGGCGACCCATTGCCCTCGAGCAGTGTACGCACAGGGCCGACGATGGCACTGAGGGCAATCGCAGCGGTCAGGGAAGGGTCTTCAAACTGCGCATCCGTTGCGCTCGCCAACATCTGCGCGATTGCGTCGACCATGCGCCTGTTGTTGCGTGCCACCAACTCTGCCCCGCCCCGCTCCGCCGCGATCGCGTACAAGGCCTTGGACGCGGGCGGGTCTTGCAGTTTGATCGTAAGCAACGCCGAAACCAGGCCGCTGGCCATGTGTGCGACAGGCCGCCCATGCTGCCGCAAGCACGCCTGTTCAACTGTCTCGGTGACGGTAGTCAGGCGTTTTTCCAGGATGGCGGCCAGCAGCGCGTCGCGGTTGGGGTAGTACTGATACAGGCTGCCAACCGACATACCGGCCCGCTCCGCCACCCGCGTGGTTGTGCAGCGCAGCAGCCCCTGCTGGGTCAAAACCTGAAGGGTTGCGGTGTGCAGCGCCTCGACCGTTGCGGTGGACCGCGCCTGAACCGCTGATTTCCTTGGCTTCAGGGACGTTTTCAACGTGCGCATGGAATGCGAATTCTCAAATCTGAAGGATCCTTCATATTAGAGCCTTACTCAGGTGAAGCAAGGTGACACAGATGACTCGTTTGGCAAACAGCGGCACATTCTCCCTTGGCGACCGCGACGTGCATCGCATCGGCTACGGCGCAATGCAACTGGCTGGCCCCGGCGTGTTCGGCCCGCCGAACGACCGAGAGGCCGCGCTGGCCGTGCTGCGCGCGGCGGTTGCAGCCGGTGTAAACCATATCGACACCAGTGACTTTTACGGACCGCATGTCACCAATCAGCTGATCCGCGAGGCCCTGCACCCGTACAAGGACGACCTGACCCTCGTCACCAAGATCGGTGCCCGGCGAGACGATCAAGGCGGCTGGTTCCCTGCCTCGTCGAAAGCAGAACTGACCCAGGCCGTGCACGACAACCTGCGCAACCTTGGGCTGGACGTGCTGGATGTGGTCAACTTGCGCTCGACCTACAACCTGATGGGCCCGGGTGAAGGCTCGATCGAAGCCTCATTGAGCGTACTGGCCGAGTTGCAACAGCAGGGCCTGGTACGCCACATCGGCCTCAGCAATGTCACACCGACACAGGTGGCCGAGGCGCGCACCGTGGTCAAGTTCGTTTGCGTGCAAAACCTCTACAACATTGCCCATCAGCACGACAACGCACTGATCGACGAGTTGGCGCGTGACGGGATCGCCTATGTGCCGTTCTTCCCGCTGGGCGGCTTTACGCCCGTTCAATCGTCCACATTGTCAGGCGTGGCGCAACGGCTGGGGGTGACGCCCAAGCAATTGGCGCTGGCATGGCTGCTGCGCCGGTCACCGAATATCTTGCTGATCCCGGGCACCTCTTCGGTTGCTCACTTGCACGAAAACCTTGCGGCAGGCGAGTTGGAAATACCCGATGACGCCTTTGCCGAACTGAACGCTGTCGCCGTCTGATGCGCACCAAGGGGCAGACCTGCGTCTGCCCCGTCTGCGGATGTCAGACGGACACCCGCCTTTCCCCGAGCCGTTCAACCAGCCGCACGAGGTAGCCATCCGGGTCCTGGACCAGGCATTCACGCTGCCCCACTTCCACCTGGTCCGCCCTGTACCAAACATCCTTGCACGCTTTAAACAGCGGGAACCCAGCTTGCTCCAGCCGTTGAATAACCGGCTGCACCGCCACCACATCAATCTGCAGATTCATGCCGCGCCCGAAAGGTCTCTCCAGCGCGCCGGTCACCCATTGGTTCGCGTCGGCCTCCACTTGCTCCAGCATCACTTGCGCGCCCTCCAGATCGAGGTAGGCAAAGCCCTCCTCCAGGCGCTGGTAAGCCACCTTGAACCCCAAAAAAGCCACCCAGAACTCAAGGCTTTTGCTCAGGTCCGTCACCATCAATTCAGGCACCAGCCTGTTTCTTTGCATCATGCGCCGGCTCCCGCAGAGAGCAGCGCTGCGATTTTCTTGCGCAGGTCCCCGTGGAGTTGCTCTGCGTAAGGTGGGGCATTTTTCCAATCGTAGAACCACGCAGGCATCGTGCGTTTATCGTCCGGCTCCGAGGCGTAGCGAGGGAAAATATGGCAGTGCAACTCCGGTTCCGAATTACCCAGAATCTCGTAGTTCATGCGCAAGGCGCTGGTAGCCGCCAACACTGCGTCGCCGAGTCGGGCCATATCGAGCAAGTAGGTCACGCGGGCTTGCGTGTCCAGATCATTCAGGCTGGCAACCACTGGGTCGGGCAACAACAGGCAGTAACCCGGCAAAAACTGCACATCCCCCATCACCGCCCACCCGGAGGCCATGGAGCAAATGACTTTATCGTTGGCGCCGTTTCGGGCCAGTTCTACGCGTTCCGTGATCAGGGGCATGATTGTCCTCAGATAAGCCTAGTGCCGACGGCATATTACCCAGGTTAGCGGCAGCTCGGCTGATCAGACGTATGGGTGAAGCAGCTGTGGTCTTGAGGTAAAGTGCCAACCCATTCAAAGGTATCAACGCACAGAAAGGATTTCACGTGAGCACACCTCAGGATTGGCTGAATAGGCTCAAGAACCCACAAGCACCGGAACCTTCCTGGGCGGATCATCGTCGCAATGAAGCGTTGGCGGTACTTGCGCAGGCGCAGAGTGAGGGTCATTGGGTAGAGCTCAGCCGCCATCACAATGGTTTCATTCGAGAAGTTGCTGTGCGCGAACTGTGCAGTCAAACCTCTCCCGAAGCGTTGGCCGCGTTGACTGAACGATTGAACGACTGGGTTCCACAAGTTCGCGAACTGGCATCTGCAGGGTTAGAGCGCTACCTATGCGCAGCCCAGGCCTCGGCGCTGCTCTATGTGCTGGAACCCGTGATGGCCCTGGCGGCGCGCCAGCGAGTCGATCATGGTCCAACCCTCGCCGCTATTCGGGCAGTTTTGCAATCGACGCAGGTCCGCGATCAAGTCCACGCGCACTTCCTGTCACGGCAAGGTAAAGCGGCGTGCTATTTGTTTTCGCTGCTACTCGAAAAAACCTCTGAACCGAAGGACCTTTTACGCGCCGCCCTGGCCCACCGGGAGTTGAATGTTCGTTTGCAAGCCGTATCGGTCTGCAAGACGTTGCCCGCTGAAACAGCTTCGCCACTGCTGCTTGAAGCGTTAGCACGTCCGGGTGCCAAAGTACGTGTTTGCGTGCTGAACGCCTTGCTGCCTAAGCTCGCAGACCCAGTACCGGTCCTGCATAACGCCTTGCTGGATGCCTCCCCTGCCATTCGTAACCTCGCACGCTGGGCGGCCCCCCGTCACGGTATGGATGCACGTGAGGTCTTTGATCAACGAGTGGCTCAGGACATACCCCACGCAAAGCGCGACTGGCTTGGCGTGCTGGGTCTCGCGGGCGAATTGGGTACCCAACTCCCTGACGCTTGGGGCGCGCTAGCGCTGGCCTCAGCCTACGCCACGGTGCGGCAATCTGCCGTTCACCTGTTAGGAGACGATTCGTGCCCCGCCTTATTTGCGGCCCTTGAAGACTCCTCGCCCAAGGTATTCCGCACCTCGATCGCTCGGCTGGACAAGCAGCCTTGGGCCCGAGTGAGCGCCCAATTGTGCGCAAAACTCGACAGCGATTGGCATCACCTGCCAACGCCACGCCGCGAAGCAATTTTCCAACTGTTCCCCGCCTGGCAGCAAGTCGCCTATCTGCTGAGACGCCTGGACTGCGGACTCGGTGTGCAGGCCTACTGGTTACGCCAAGTGCATGAGTGGCTTGACTGCCAATACCAAATAGTCGACCCGGTCACGACGAGGACCGAGCGCACAACGCTGATCAACAGGCTTAAAGCCCTGGCTGTGGAAGGCCTGATTAACAGTGACCACGTTTCCCGCGTTACCTGAGTGAGCCCACGGACCATGAGAATAACCTGCCTTCACACCGCAGCCAGCAACATCGGCGTATTCGAGAGCGCAGCCGACTCACTGGGGATCACTGCGGATAGTCTGCGTCACGAAGTACGTACGGATCTGCTGGGCGCAGCCGAACTGGCCGGTGGCCTAACCGAGGAAATCGCTCAGTCAACGGTTGCCGCGCTGCTGGCGCTGACTCACCACGCTGACGCCGTCGTGCTGACGTGTTCTACGCTGGGCCCCGCAGTTGCCAGCGCCACTCGAAGCACCCAAGTGCCGATTTTGCGCACCGATGAAGCGCTGGCCATCGATGCTGTCCAGGCAGGCGGAAAAATCGTGGTGCTGTGCGCCGTCGAAACAACCCTGGAACCCACCTCACGCGTGTTCCAAAAGGCCGCACTGCAAACAGATGCCTCTGTCGACGTAAGACTCGTCCCCGGCGCATGGGCGTTGTTCAAAGCGGGTGATAACGAGGGTTACTTGTCGACCATCGCACGTGCCGCCGACCGCGCTTACGGTGAAGGCGCGTCCGTCGTCGCGCTGGGCCAGGCGTCAATGAGCGGCGCAGCCAGCCGTGTCACCGCTGGCCCGACGCCGCTGACCAGTGCACTGGCCGGATTGAAAGCGGCTTTAAAAGCGCTTGAGCGCTGATGCGTAAAGCGCGTTTATCAGCTCGCCCGGTGTTGCTGGTCGCCTTCTTCAACCATCCCGCGCCATGCCTGAACGCTGGCGCGCTCATTCATCCGCGCCTGCCACTCCAGTAGCGCTGTGCATTCATCCGGCACTGGCAATTTCACCAGCGCGGCGAAAATCAGGCCGCCGAGCAGCGCAATATCGGCCATCGAGAACGCATTACCTGCGACAAACGGCCGGGTTTTCAGCAGGCCATCGAAATAGCGCATGCCTCGAATCGCCTTGTCGCCCATGCGCTGGCCCCATTCGGCGTTCTGGTACAACTCGACCTCTGGCCCCAGGCCAGGCGTTGCGTGGTGGAAATACACACTGACGGCGTCCATCAATTCAAGCTCGGCGCGCCGGGTCATCATATGGATCAGGCCGTGCTCGAGCGGGCTTGTGCCGGTCAGCGTCGGGTGGCCGTCCAGGGTGTCCAGGTAGTGCGTGATCGCGGTGCACTCGGCAATCAGGGTGCCGTCTTGCAGCCGTAACACGGGCAGCGTGCCGGAGTAGTTCAGGGCCAGAAAAGCAGGCTGCTTGTGCTTGCCTTCCCACAAGTTGATGGACACAAATTCCGTGCGGTCCAGCAGGCCTTTCTCGGCCAGCGCGATACGCACCCGAGCCGGATAAGGGCCGTTGTACCAGTCGTAGATTTTAAACAATGGCGCTTGGGAAACGTCGGAGTGTGGCTGTTGGTGAGTCATGATTTTTCTGCCTACCTGTCAAGTGGTAGGTAGAGATTGGAAGCTTTATTCGGGCTTGTCAACAACTACCTACCAATTGGCAGGTAAGCGTTCATGGGGGTAGAATCCGCCTACGCGACTCAATGAATCGAGGAATCAGGCCGTGAGCGAAAACGCCCGGGAAGCCATTCTGGAGGCTGCCAAAGCGGCAGGTCAGCATTTGGGCTACAGCGGAATTAATTTCCGCAGCATCGGCGAAGCCGTGGGGATCAAGAACGCGAGTATCTATTACCACTTCCCCAGCAAGGCCGACCTTGGCGCCGCCGTCGCCAGGCGCTATTGGGAAGATGCCGCCGCAACGCTTGAAGCAATCCGTCAGGAAAACCCGGACCCGCTGCACGGCCTGCGGCGCTATCCCGATATCTTTCGGCACTCACTGGAAAACAACAATCGGTTGTGCCTGGCCAGCTTCATGGCGGCCGAATACCAGGACCTGCCCGACCCCGTGAAACGCGAGGTGCTGGCGTTTGCCGATATCAACATCGCGTGGCTGACGGCGCTGCTCACCGAGATGGAATGGGGCAGTGCCGAGCTCTGCCAGCGCCGCGCCCGGGCCATCTACACCGCCATCGCCGGCGCGCAGTTGGTCGCTCGCACGCGTGCCGACATGAGCCTGTATGACGAACTGGTCCAGAGCTATCAGGACGCGGGGCTTATTCCGGCATGACGGCTGTGAGGCCTGCTTGCGTAAGGTAGCCCTCCAACCGTTGGATTTCGTCGGAGGCGACGATCGCGCCGATGTAGCCATCCGGGCGAACCAGCACCAGGTCACCTGCAGCCAGGGCGTAGGCGCGTTGAACCTGGCCCAAGTCGTCGATCACGTCGCCTTGCGGGCCGACGTGGTGGATCTGCAACCCAGGCCGAGGCGACACAGCGCCCGGTGTAGCGCCGTAATTTAACAGCGTCCAATGCGAGCCCTGAAACATGTCGAACAACCGCAAGGAGGCCCCGCAAGCACCGCGCAGCCTTGCATCGGGCGCTCGGTCGCCGGCACACACCCTGCCGTCACGCGCCGTTTGCGTCAGGGTCATGGACGATTTCGGGTAGCCAATATCCAGCTGAAACACTTCTTTGCCCCGGCGCATGTCGCCGCGACTCGCGTTATCCAGCAGTTTGCTCGCCAAACCGAGCACCGACGCCGCCACTGGGCGCCGCTCCTCTTCGTAGCTGTCGAGCAACGCCTCTGGCGCACCGCCCGCCACTGCCGCGAGTTTCCAGCCGAGGTTGTAGGCGTCCTGCACGCTGGTATTGAGCCCCTGGCCTCCGGTCGGCGGATGAATATGCGCGGCGTCGCCCACCAGAAACGCCGGCCCGACGCGGTACCTGTCGGCCAACCGCGCGTTCATACTGTAGGCTGACGCCCACGACACCCCATGCACCTGGATGTCTTTGCGACCGGTGCGCTGGGCCACTATCGCGGCCAGCCCCCCGGCGCTGAGGTCGACGTCGGCGTCCAGGGGCACCGGCGCCTGAATCTGGAACAGCCCGGTGCGCGCGAGTGGGCAAATCATGATCTGGCGCTGACTGTCGCCTTCGCCGAAACGGTGCCAGTAGTCCGCGCAAAGGCCGGACAACTGCACATCCGCCACCAATGCGCGCACGCCGAGGGTTTTGCCGGGAAAGCCGATATCCAGCGCATGCCGCACAAAGCTGCGGCCGCCATCCGCACCCACCAGCCAGCGTGCCCGCAGGGTTTGCGGGCCGTTGTCTGTCATCAAATGCGCGCTGACGCCGTCAGCGTCCGGCTCAAACCCAACCAGTTCACACCCGAAGGCTGGCCGATGGCCCAGCTCCAGCAAACGCTCGCGCAGCACCTGCTCGGTCAGAAATTGCGGCACCATCAATGGCTGCGTGTAAGGCTCGGACGACGTCGCGGCAGTGTGCTCGATGGAATCGGCGTCAATGTAACTGCCATCGTCGCGGTAGCGTCGCTCAGTCGGATAGACTCCACCCATTGCAAAAAGGCGGTCGAGTACGCCCAGGTCTTCGAAAATTTCCTGGGATCGGGGCTGAATACCTTTGCCACGGGAACCATGGAAAGGCTGGTGATTTTTCTCGATCAGACGAAAGCGTACGCCGCGTCTGGCCAGGTCGATCGCCAGGGTCAAACCGGCCGCACCGGCACCACAAATCAGAACATCGACAGCGTATCGTGCGTTCATCAGGACCACCTATATGTGCAATACGCACATATTAAGAGGAAGGCAAACAGTGTCAAGAAAAAGCGTGCAAAAAGCACATATAAGCGCTCAGCTGCGCGACTTGCATGGGTCGCTGGTTGAGATTGTCGGGGTAATGAACCGCCCCCAGCGCGATGAGGCGATGGTGCGGGAGGCCGGAATTGCCCTGGACCGCGCGCTGTTCCCATTGCTGGTGCTGGTTGAACGGCTGGGACCGATTGGTGTGGTGGAGCTGGCTGACCGCGTGGGCCGCGACTACACCACGGTCAGCCGCCAAGTGGCGAAACTGGAGACCCTCGGTTTGATCTTGCGCCAGGAAAGCGCGGTTGACCGTCGCGTGCGCGAGTCGGTCATCACCGAAAAAGGTAAAGGTATGACCGACAAGGTTGACGAGGCACGCGAGCGCATGGGCGTGTCGATCTTCTCCACTTGGGACGAAGGCGACTTCGACAACCTGGTGCGTTTGATGCGCAAGTTTGCCGATGAGATCAAGGACGACTCGATCCTGCGCTGAAAAGCGCAGCGTCGAAAGGCCTATGGTGGAGAGCGGGCTTGCCCCGCGTTGGGCTGCGAAGCAGCCCCAAAACCAGACGCTGCGTAATCCGGGAATTGCGGGGATTCTGGTAGGGGCTGCTACGCAGCCCAACGCGGGGCAAGCCCGCTCGCCACGACAAGCCCGCTGACCATCCGCGCGTCCCTCGCTACTTCTGTTGTAAAACCATCCAGGCCACAAAGGTCTTAAGGCGCGCCACGAACGCTTCGCCCTCGGCACTGGGGTTGCGGGCTTCAAACAGAAAGAACGCAATCTGGATGCGCATCGCCGGGTAATGCTGGACGAATAACGCCACGTGTTCTTCCAGGGTGTGTGGCCAGCCCGACGCGTCTTGCGCGCGCAGTGTGTGCGTCGCGCGAATCAGCTTGCGTGAGGCTTCGCGCTCCAGGGTAAGCCGTTGCTCTGCGGACTCGGCCTGTTCAATGCGCGAGCAGTACGCCGACAGCACGTGTGCGAAATCACCATTGAGCGCCAGGGCGATTTCCCGCGATGGGCGAAACCGCTCAAATTGCACTGAGAGGTCATCCCCCCACACACATCGGCAATGATGCTTGAGCCAAAAGCCCCATTTGTTCGCGTGTTCGGGTGCCAGCACTTCGTCGCGGTGGCCAATGTCGACATCGATTTTGGTCACTTCCGGGTGCCGTTTCTGCAGCGCCAGCCGGGTCAGTTCCAGCGACTCGAGCACCTGCGAATCCGGTGGGTCGCGCAGCACCAGTGTGAGGTCGAGGTCTGAACCACCGGCGCTCGCATCACCCCGCGCCACGCTGCCGTAGAGGTAGATGCCTTCCAACCCCAATGCAGGCTGGGAAAGGCTCTGGCACACATCCTCCAGCAGCGACTGGAATTCAGGTTGCACCGGGCCATCGGCAATGCTGAGGACGTAGCCATCGGCGTCGACGCCTGCTGGGTGTTGGTTATTCATGGGTGATGCACCTCAATCACCAAGCCTTCCTCCTCAGTCGGCACACAGAAGTGCTGCGTAATCAGATCGAACTCGGCATCGGTGGCGGCAAAGTCATGTTGACCACCCGCATTGCGCGCGTGCAGCCGGGCACGGCACGTGGCGTCGTCCAGTTCAAGGTAGTGCAGGCGGTGCGGCACTTCGGCCGACTGCGCCAAACCCAGTAGCCATTCGCGGTTGGCCCGTGTGTTGGCAGGAACATCCAACACCACGCTCACGCCGGACCGCAGCAGGTCTATCACCAGCGGCCCCAAGACCCCGCGAACCCGCTGGGCGCTGCGCACGTAGTCAGCGATGGACAGGATCTCGCCGGGATACAGCTGCGCCAGCCAAGCGTCTTCGCTGAGCACAATGGCGGCGTGTTCGGTTGCGAGGGTGTTGGCGAGGGTGGATTTGCCGGAGGCGATCTTGCCGCAGAGCAGGTGCAGGGTGGGCATGGGGCGGTTCCTTTTGTCAGGTGAAGGAGCATGACCTCCGATGCGCGCGGGCGCAACGACCTCCCCCGCCTCGGGTTCACTCCACAGATGCCATCTGTAAATTAAGTTGAATCCTGATTTTGGCCGGCGGTCACCTATAAGGACGACAACGTAATGGAGGTTGCGATGAACCTTGCAATGACACTCTTCAGCCTGTTTGCCGGTTGGCTGGCAATCATGATGTCGATGATGTGGGGCGTGTTGCGTGTGGTACGCCGGCACCATGATTAACACGCCGGACGGCCGCTACTTCATCGTCAAGGGCCAGTTGTGGCGCTGCACCAACCCTGCATTGGAAGAAGCTGAGCGCCAAAGGTGGGTAAACGCGCTGATGGACGCGCGTCGGGCGGTGAAAGCCGCCAAGGCCAGCGGCGATGCCAGCGCCTTGAAGGACGCCAGGCGCGATGTGCAACAGGCCAAGGTCGCGCTGGGCGAACGCGGCCCCGTATGGTGGAGCGATGGCAGCCCGGATTTCAATCGCTGCCAGGTTAAAAATACGCCGTACGCGGGCTGGTTCGAAAAACATTTCGACACGTAACCTGGGTGAACTTTCTTACACGCCCAAGGCTCATCTCCTATGCGCTGCCCCGACCCCAGGGGCGTTGTACAACAAGGAGCCGCCATCCCATGTCCACCCTTCTCGTCTACCGCCACACACCCGGGCCGCTGCATGCGACCCTGCTCGCCGGCACCGTGCCATTGTTCCTCGGTGCATTGCTCAGTGACATTGCCTACACCCAGACCTTCCAGATTCAATGGGCTAACTTCGCCTCCTGGCTGATCGCCGGCGCGCTGGTGTTCGCAGGTTTTGCGTTTTTGTTTGCGCTGGTCAACTTGCTTCGCGCTGAACGCAAAGCCGGGCAGCGCACGTTGTATGTGCTGTTGCTGTTGGCGACCTTTGTGCTCGGGCTGATCAACGCTTTTCAGCATGCCAAGGACGCTTACGCTGCCATGCCAGCAGGTTTGGTGCTCTCGGTGATCGTCACCGTGCTGGCGCTCGCCGCCACCTGGACCGGCCTGCGTTCGGGAGGTGCCAAATGAAAACGTCCAACACTCTGACCCTGTTAAGCGCCGCACTGTTGTTGACCGCCTGCGGTGGCGAAGGTGACAAGACTCAGGCTCGCGGCCCGGACCCCAAGCTGCCGGAGCAACAAAGCAGCCTGTTGCCGAGCATGAAAATTGCCGAACCTGCTCCCTGGGGCGACCAGAAGCCCAGGGTTCCGGAAGGTTACAGCGTGACCGCCATCGCCACCGACCTGGCCATCCCGCGCCAGACACTGGTACTGCCCAACGGCGACATTCTGGTGGCAGAAGGCCGCGGCGGCAGCGCGGCCAAGCTCAAGCCCAAGGATGTGATCGCCAGCCTGATCAAGGCTGAAGGCAACACCAAGGTCAAAAGCGGCAACCGCCTGACCCTGCTGCGCGATGCCGACGGTGACGGCACGTACGAGCTGAAAACCGTATTCGCCGACAACCTCAATGCGCCCTACGGCCTGGCGTTTGCGAACGGCAAACTCTACGTGGCCAACCAGGACGCGCTGGTGAGCTTCGACTACGCCGACGGCCAGACCAAAGCCAGCGGCCCGCCGAGCAAGATCACTGACCTGCCCGCGCAGATCAACCACCACTGGACCAAATCTCTGGCCATCAGCGCCGATGGGCGACAGTTGTATGTGGGCATCGGCTCCAACAGCAACGTCACCGAACGCGGCATGGAAGTGGAAATCGACCGTGCGATGGTCTGGCAGATAGACGCAGCCAGCGGCGCGCACAAACCCTACGCCACCGGCCTGCGCAACCCGACAGCGCTGACCATTCAACCCGGTTCCGGGCAACTGTGGACAGTGGTTAACGAACGCGACGAACTGGGCCCCGACCTCGTTCCCGATTACCTGACCTCCGTGCGCGAAGGCGCATTCTACGGCTGGCCTTACAGCTACTGGGGCCAGAACGTCGACCCGCGCGCCCAACCGCAGAACCCGGCAAAAGTCGCCGCCGCCATCAAGCCCGATTACAGCCTGGGCTCCCACGTGGCGGCATTGGGCGTGGACTTCTCCATTCCCGAGATGGGTGAGAAATTTGCCGACGGCGTGTTTGTCGGTGAACACGGCAGCTGGAACCGCGACAACCCGGTCGGCTACAAGGTGATCTTTGTGCCGTTCAGCAACGGCAAACCTTCGGGTGAACCGATCGATTTTGCCACCGGTTTCCGTGGCGATGACGGCAAGACCCGTGGGCGCCCGGTGGGCGTCACTGTGGATCCGAAAGGTGCGCTGATCATTGCCGATGATTTGGCCAACACCGTCTGGCGCGTCACACGTAACCACTAAGCGTCCAACCTTCCCGCGCTGCTCGGCAGCGCGGGAACTCATCCCTTACAAGTCAGTGATTTCCTTGTGGCGCGGCACCAGTGCCTTCATCACGCTCCATGCCACCAGGTACGCCAGCGCGCAGATCGCAAACATGATCATGTAGCCGGTGTGAATGTCATTGATGGACTTGTAGTAGTCGAACACCCAGCCGCCGATCTTGGTCATTACCACTCCGCCCAAACCGCCGGCCATGCCGCCGATACCGACCACCGACGCCACGGTTTTCTGCGGGAACATGTCGGACACGGTGGTGAAGATGTTGCACGACCACGCCTGATGCGCCGAGGCGCCCACGCCGATCAGCAATACCGGCACCCAGAAGCTGATGTAACCAAACGGTTGCGCCAGCAACACCACCAACGGGAACAACGCGATCACCAGCATGGCTTTCATACGGCCGTCATACGGTGCGTCGCCACGGGCCATAAAGTAGCTGGGGAACCAGCCGCCGCCGATGCTGCCAACCATGGTCATGCTGTACAGCACGGCCAGTGGCATCACGATGTCTGCGCCTTTCATGCCGTACTGCGCTGACAGGTAGGTCGGCAGCCAGAACAGGAAGAACCACCACACGCCGTCGGTCATGAACTTGCCGAAGGCAAACGCCCAGGTCTGGCGGTAGGTCAGCAGCTTGAACCAGGACACTTTCTTCACGGCTGTACCGGCAGGCGCAGGCGTGAATGGCTGTACGGTCTGGTCGCTGCGGATGTAGGCCAGTTCTTCAGCCGACAAGCGTTTTTGCTGATCGGGCGTTTGGTACAGCGCCGACCACACGGCCACCCAGACAAAACCGAGCATGCCGATGACCATAAACGCGGCTTCCCAGCCCCACATCCCGGCAATCAATGGCACGCAAATCGGCGCCAGGATCGCGCCGACGTTGGCACCGGAGTTGAAAATACCGGTGGCCAGGGAGCGTTCTTTCTTGGGGAAGTATTCGGCAGTCGCCTTGATCGCGATGGGGAAGTTACCCGCCTCGCCGATTGCCAGCACAGCGCGTGACAGCATGAAACCGGCAATCGACACCGGAATCACCGCCAGGCCGATCGCACCGCTTACCGCCGCGATGCCCTCGCCCATCGGTACCGCGAAGGCATGCATGATGGCGCCCGTGGACCAGATACCAATCGCCACAACGTAGGCGGCCTTGGTGCCGATCTTGTCGACAAAGCGCCCGGCGAACAGCATGGAAATCGCATAGACAAACTGGAACACCGCAGCAATGTTGGCGTAGTCGGTGTTGCTCCAGCCAAATTGCGTCGACAGTTGCGGCGCCAGCAGGCTGAGCACTTGGCGGTCGAGGTAATTGACGGTGGTGGCAAAGAACAACATCGCGCAGATGGTCCAGCGATAGTTGCCGACGGCCTGGCCGACGCGATGGGCGTTGATGGGCTCATTTAAATTCATGGCATCACTTTTTATTTTTGTTAGGTAGGACATATGTAACGTCATATGTCGTCGTACAACTGTGGCTTTTATATCGAGCTACCTAACCGGTGTCAATCGCAAAGATTGCCGCTAACTGAGGTACTGCTAGCCCTCGGAAATGATCAGGAAACTACAGTTGTAGGATGACAAAGCCTGAACACCAGGCTCGGCGGTTTGCCGGGTACATCATCCAGCTCGCCAAAGCGCTGCATGCCGAGCTTTTCCAGCACGCGGATAGAAGCTGCGTGATCTGGACGCACCAACCCGAATACCTCAGGCAAACCGAGGGTCTCAAAGGCCAGCACCAGCGCATCACGACCGACTTCAGTGGCGTAGCCCTGCCCCCAGGCTTCTACGGCGAACCGGTAGCCGAGGTTGATGCGTCGCTCGGTGAGATAGTTGAGTGGCGCCACGCCGCCAAAACCGATGATGTGTTCAGGCCGCGCCCTTAGCGCAATGGCCCACCAGCCATAGCCTTGAGACGCCCATTGTTCGAGCCAGCGATCCAGCAGGCGTTGCGCGTCAGCGAGGCCTGCCATCGGCCCGCCGGGGTTAAACAGGTTGGTCTGCGGATCGCCGAAGATCGCGAACAATCGATGCACGTCTCCGGGCACTGGCTGGCGATAGATCAGACGGGAAGTGGCATCGTGCATCGATTAACTCCTTCGAGGATGGCTAAAGCTGATCTCGCTGGCAAAAAAACGCAATTAGCGGTGAATTATTTCGTGTCGTCTTGTATCTGAACTGACAGAGCGGTGCCATCGCTGCGATGGCACCTCCCCTGTTCAGATTTAGAGTGGTCCGCATGAAATCACGTAAAAAAAGCGTCAATCCGATCGGATTGAAAGACATCACCATCGTCGACGATGCCAAGGTGCGCAAGGCGATTACCGCCGCCGCACTGGGTAACGCCATGGAATGGTTCGACTTCGGCGTCTACGGGTTTGTCGCCTATGTACTCGGCAAAGTGTTCTTCCCCGACGCTTCCCCGAGCGTGCAAATGATCGCAGCGCTGGGCACCTTCTCGGTGCCGTTTCTGATTCGCCCACTGGGCGGCCTGTTCTTCGGTTCATTGGGCGACAAATACGGGCGGCAGAAGGTCCTAGCCGCCACCATCGTGATCATGTCCCTGAGTACCTTCGCCATCGGCCTGATCCCCTCCTATGCCTCGATTGGCATCTGGGCGCCGATCTTGCTGCTGCTGTGCAAAATGGCCCAGGGCTTCTCGGTCGGCGGTGAATACACCGGCGCCTCGATCTTCGTGGCCGAATACGCGCCAGACCGCAAACGCGGGTTCCTCGGCAGCTGGCTCGACTTCGGTTCCATCGCCGGTTTCGTACTCGGCGCGGGCGTCGTGGTGCTGATTTCCAGCGTACTCGGCGAAGCGGACTTCGAGTCCTGGGGCTGGCGCCTGCCGTTCTTCCTCGCCCTGCCCCTGGGCATCATCGGCCTGTACCTGCGCCACGCTCTGGAAGAAACGCCAGCGTTTCAGCAGCACATGGACAAACTCGAACAAGGCGACCGCGAAGGCCTGACCCACGGCCCCAAAGTCTCGTTCAAGGAAGTTGCGACCAAGCACTGGCGCAGCTTGTTGACCTGCATCGGCATCGTCGCAGCGACCAACGTGACCTATTACATGCTGCTCACCTACATGCCCAGCTACCTGTCGCATAACCTGCATTACAAGGAAAACAGCGGTGTACTGATCATCATCGCAATCATGGTCGGCATGCTGTTTGTGCAGCCGTTCATTGGGTTTATCAGCGACAAGATCGGCCGCAAGCCATTCATCATTGCTGGCAGCGTTGGCCTGCTGTTCCTGTCCATTCCGGCGTTCATGCTGATCACCAGTGGCAAGATCGGCCTGATTTTCGCCGGCCTGCTGATTCTCGCGGTGATCCTCAACTTCTTTATCGGCGTGATGGCCTCGACGCTCCCCGCGATGTTCCCCACCCATCTGCGCTACAGTGCACTGGCGAGTGCGTTCAACGTCTCGGTGTTGATCGCAGGCCTCACCCCTACGGCGGTGGCCTGGATGGTTGAAAGCACTGGCGATTTGTACATGCCCGCCTATTATCTGATGGTGTTTGCCGTGGTCGGCCTGATCACCGGCCTGACCATGAAGGAAACCGCCAACAAGCCCCTGCGCGGCGCAGCACCGGCCGCCTCGGACATGGAAGAAGCGAAGGAATTGCTGCAGGAGCACCACGACAATATCGAGCAGAAGATCGAAGACATCGACGCCGAGATTGCCGAACTGGAAGCCAAGCGCCAGAACCTGGTGCAGCAACATCCGCGAATTAATTAAAGCCTGACGGTGCGTGTTGGCCCAGGCCACCACGTCATTGGAGTGTCACAGCATGGTTCCAAGTGTCATCGCAGCAAACGCGTTGCTCAGCGCCGATGAGCGCGCTGCCATCGCAGAAATCGAAGCGACCACCAGCATCCTGCAATTGGTCACCCGCTTGACCGGCATGCGTTTTGCCGGTATTGCCAAGTTCACCGACCTGGAATGGGTGGTGTGCTCGGCCTACGACCCCATGAACATGGGCATCAGCGCTGAGGATGTGCTGGATCTGGAAACCACCCTGTGCAGCGAATTCTGTATCAACCCCCAGGCACTGTTTATCCCGCAGATCAGCCAGGATGGCCGTTTTGCTACGCGCCCGGTGGTCAAGCGGTTCGAGATTGAAAGCTACGCAGGCGCGCCGATTTTCCTGCCGGATGGCCGTTTGTTCGGCGCCCTGTGTGCACTGGACTCAAAGGCCATGTTGTTTGATGACCCCAACCTGCCGGAAACCCTGAGCCTGTTCGCGCGGCTGGTCGGCTGTATTTTCTTCGCTAATCTATCGACTGGGCGCTGACACCGGCCTTGCCTCGCAATGCCGCAATATCGCGCCTGGGCGAATCACCAAACAACCGGCCATATTCGCGGCTGAACTGGGATGGGCTCTCATAGCCGACCGTGTACGCCGCCCCTGATACGTCCTGATGCTCATTGAGCATCAGCCTTCGCGCCTCGTTCAAGCGCAGCCATTTCTGATATTGCAGTGGGCTCATCGCCGTCAACTGACGAAAGTGATGGTGAAAGGTGGCCGCGCTCATCTGCACGCGCGCGGCCAGTTCGTCCACACGCAGCGCTGTGGCGTAATTGAGCTTCAGCCAGTCAATCGCCTTGGCAATCCGATAGCCGTGACCATCGATGGAGCAGATCTGGCGCAATCGGCCGGATTGGTCGCTCTGCAACAGACGATAGTGAATTTCGCGCTGGATCAACGGTGCCAATATCGGGATGGCTTCAGGCTCATCCAGCAGCGCCACCAAGCGTGCGAATGACGCGAGCATGCCCTCGGTGACCGTGCCAATCCCCACCCCTTTCAACACCTCTCGCTCGCGCTTGGGCGGCATCTCACTTTGGGCGATCAGCTCGGCGAGGATGCGCAGGTCCAGCTTGAAGGTAAGCCCCAGGCACGGTTGCTGCGCACTGGCGAGGAGCACTTCGGAGTTGGCGGGAATGTCCAGCGACGTCACCAGAAAGCGCGACGCATCGTACGGGTAGCCTTCACCACCGACCCACATTCGCTTCTCGCCCTGGGCGACCAGAACGATGCACGGCTCCACCATGCACACCACCGGCGTCGCCGGCTTGTCACGCCGATAAAACCCCAGGCCGGGGATCGGCATGGGGTAATCGCCGGGCGTGGCGATACGTGAGCCGATAGCTTGAATCAGCGCGGCGAGAGGCGTTTGGTTGATCGTCATAACAAGCCCTTTCGAATCTTTCCCGAACTTTACCCTGCCCGCGCACGCACGTCCCCCGGGCTGCAGCAAGAGTCAGAGGATCAGGCAAGTAATCCAGAGCAACGCACTACAGAACAGCGCTTGCGATGAGGAAAATGTGCAGACCCACCCCGCCAAGGAACCTTCAATGAAAGCCTTCATGCTCGCCCTGGGTTTGCTGATCACTTCTTTTTCTTCACTGGGAGCCGATATGTCCAACGGTGCCGACAACTTCTACACAAGCGAACAGGTGACCGTCGAAAAGGTCACCTTCAACAATCAATACGGCATGCAGGTGGCCGGCAACCTGTTCATACCCAAAGGTCTGAATCAAGCCGCCAAACAGGCCGCCATTATCGTCGGCCACCCCATGGGCGCCGTCAAAGAGCAGAGTGCCAACCTCTACGCCACCAAAATGGCCGAACAGGGTTTCGTTACGCTGTCCCTGGACCTGTCATTTTGGGGTGAAAGCGCAGGCACGCCGCGCAACGCCGTGTCCCCGGACCTCTACACTGAAGATTTCAGCGCCGCCGTGGACTTTCTCGGAACCCGCCCGTTTGTGGACCGCCAACGCATCGGCGTAATCGGTGTGTGCGGCAGTGGCAGCTTCGCGATCAGCGCGGCGAAAATCGACCCACGCCTCAAAGCCATTGCCACGGTGAGCATGTACGACATGGGCGCGGCCAACCGTGATGGCCTCAAGCACAGCGTGACCCAGGCGCAGCGCCAACAGATCCTTGTGCAAGCGGCCAATCAGCGTTATGTGGAATTTCAGGGCGGTGAAATCCTTTACACCGGCGGCACTCCGCTGACACTGACCGGCAACCCGATTGGCGATGAATTCTTTGACTTCTATCGCACCCCGCGCGGCGAAGTCACGCCTGCCGGCGCATCGGCACACACCACCACCATGCCGACGCTGACCAGCAATGTGAAGTTCATGAACTTCTACCCGTTCAACGACATTGAGTCGATCTCGCCACGCCCGCTGTTGCTCATTGCAGGCGCCAACGCGCACTCGCGCGAGTTCAGTGAAGAAGCCTACCGACGCGCTGCCGAACCCAAGGAGTTGGTGATCATCCCGGGCGCAGGGCATGTGGACCTGTATGACCGAGTCAACTTGATCCCCTTCGCCACCCTCACTGCTTTCTTCAAAAGCAACTTGAAATAACCGTCTCGGCCCGGGGCCTGCGTGAGGCCCCGGGTTTGGCGCAACACAGGATTCAACACATGCCCACTCATCCTCCCAAGCAGAACTGGGGCGCCGTGCTCGCCATGTCGCTGGCAGCGTTTGCACTGGTCGCCTCCGAATTCATGCCCGTGAGTTTGCTGACCCCGCTGGCGGCCGACTTGCATATTTCCGAGGGCCAGGCGGGCCAGGGCATTTCGGTGTCGGGGCTGTTTGCGTTGCTGACCAGCCTGGTGATTGCACGCATCGCCGCGCGCATGGAGCGCAGGCACCTGCTGGTCGGGCTCACGCTGCTGATGATCGTGTCTGGAACGGTGGTGGCGCTGGCGCCGAACTACCTGATTTTCATGCTCGGCCGAGCCTTGATAGGCGTGGCCATCGGCGGCTTTTGGTCGCTGTCGGCCGCCACTGCGATGCGCCTGGTACCGCAGGCCCAAGTGCCCCGCGCGTTGGCCATCGTCAATGGCGGCAATGCATTGGCAACCGTGGTTGCTGCGCCGCTGGGCAGTTTCCTCGGCGGGCTGATTGGCTGGCGCGGGGCGTTCTTCTGCGTGGTACCGGTGGCCGTGATCGCACTGGTATGGCTGCTGGTCAGCCTGCCCTCGATTAAACCGGGCAGCGGTGCAAAAACCGGCGGCGTGTTCCGCTTGATGAAGCAGGCGCCAGTCGCTTTGGGCATGTTGGCGGTGAGCGTGTTTTTTATGGGCCAGTTCATGCTCTTCACCTACCTGCGGCCGTTTCTTGAAAACGTCACTCGAGTCAGCGTGACGGAGTTGTCGCTGATGCTGCTGGTACTGGGCGTGGCCGGCTTTACGGGGACATGCCTGATTGAGCGCTGCCTGCACAACCAGCTCTACCGAACCTTGATTGCGATTCCGCTGTTGATGGCGCTGATTGCCTTGGCGCTGGTCGGATTCGGCGACTCACCGTGGATGACCACACTGTTGCTCGGCGCCTGGGGCCTGGTGGCCACCGCCGCGCCCGTGGGCTGGTGGACATGGCTGTCGAGGGTGCTGCCCGACGACGCGGAGGCCGGCGGCGGGCTGATGGTCGCCACTATCCAGTTGGCAATTGCCTGCGGCGCCACGGTGGGAGGGTTGGTGTTCGACCTGCGCGGCTTTCAGGCCACGTTCGAACTGAGTGCGGCGTGTCTGGGCGTTGCCGGGCTATTGGCCTATAGCGCCTCACGCCAGCCATCGCCAGCCTCGGCGTTTGTGCGCCCTACCTGAAAAACTGACTCGGTGTCTTGCCAAACTGTTTCTTGAACATGCTGGTAAAGGCACTCGGGCTTTCGTAGCCCAGTTCGATGGCTACATCGATGATCTTCTCCCCTACCGCGATGCGTTCCAGCGCCAACAGCAACCGTGCCTGTTGGCGCCACTGACCGAACGTCAATCCGGTTTCCTTGCGAAACAATCGCTGGATGGTTTTTTGGTCCAACGCCAGTCGATCACTCCAATCGGCCACCGTCGAAGCATCACCCGGGTCCGCCTGCCAGGCCAGGCAGATGGTATTGATGCGTACGTCGGCTGGCTGGGGAAGCGACAGTGGCAGCGCCGGCAGGATCGCCAGTTCATCCAGGATCAGGTGCATGATCCGCGCATCGCGGGAATCCTCGGCATATGGCGGTTTCAGGCTGACGGAGGCCTTGATCAGCTCACTGAGCAGCGGCGAGACGCTGACCGCCTTGGTCTCGGTAGGCAGGTTCGGGAAGCTGCCGGGGCGCACAAACACGCTGCGCATCTTCAACGTGCCCACGCACCGCAACGAATGGACTTGCCCGCTGGGCATCCAGAACCCGCGATTGGGTGGCACCGTCCACTGGTTCTGCGCCGAGTGCACCACCATCACGCCCTCGATGGCATACAGCAGTTGGTGCTTCTCGTGGCTGTGGTCCGGGATCACCCAGTTCTCGGGGTAATCGGTGGCGGAACTGATGACGGCCCAGTCGCCCTCATCGATCTCGCGCAGAAATGTATCCAGTGATTTAACCATTTCGCCCTTTTTGCGCTAGTTGTCGCCCGAATTTCGCGAGACAGGCATTTTCACTGAATTTAGCATAACCGTCGAAATATTTTGAAATGGGCAGACGGCTTAAGTACCGTCTGTCTTTGTTTGCTGCCTTGTATGGAATGCCTGCATGTCGACCCTGACCGCGTCACCCGCCGCTGCAACCACTACGCCCCAGATAAGCCCCTTGGTCATGCGCGTCTTGGGCGCCTGCGCCCTGGCGCACATGATCAATGACCTGATCCAGGCCGTGCTGCCCTCGATTTACCCGATGCTCAAGGCCAACTACGGGCTGAGCTTCACCCAGGTGGGGCTGATCACCCTGACCTTCCAGCTGACCGCCTCCCTGCTGCAGCCGTGGATCGGCTACCACACCGACCGCTATCCCAAGCCGTGGCTGTTGCCGGCGGGCATGATCAGCACCTTGATTGGCATTTTGATGCTGGCGTTTGTCGGCAGCTTCCCGATGATTCTGCTCGCGGCAGCGCTGGTAGGTGTTGGCTCCTCGACCTTCCACCCGGAAACCTCACGGGTCGCGCGTTTGGCCTCCGGCGGGCGTTATGGCCTGGCGCAATCGACCTTCCAGGTCGGCGGCAACACCGGCAGCGCCTTCGGCCCGTTGCTGGCGGCGGCGATCATCATTCCCTACGGCCAAAGCCACATTGCCTGGTTCGGGCTGTTCGCCGTGTTCGCCATTCTGGTGCTTTATGGCCTGAGCCGCTGGTACCGCAACCACCTCAACCTGTTCAAGCTCAAGAGCGGCGGCAAAGCCACTCACGGCCTGTCGAAAGGCCGCGTGACCTTCGCCCTGGTGGTGTTGGCCATGCTGGTGTTTTCCAAGTATTTCTACATGACCAGCCTGACCAGCTACTTCACCTTTTACCTGATTGAAAAATTCCAGCTGTCGGTCGCCAGCTCGCAGATGTACCTGTTCCTGTTTCTTGGCGCCGTCGCGGTGGGCACCTTCGCCGGCGGCCCGATCGGCGACAAGATCGGCCGCAAGAAAGTCATCTGGTTCTCCATCCTCGGCGCCGCGCCGTTCACCCTTGCCCTGCCCTACGTCGACCTCTTCTGGACTGCCGTCCTCAGCGTGATCATCGGCTTTGTTCTGGCCTCGGCGTTCTCGGCCATCGTGGTGTTCGCCCAGGAACTGGTGCCGGGCAATGTGGGCATGATTGCAGGTGTTTTCTTCGGTTTGATGTTCGGCTTCAGCGGGATTGGTGCAGCGTTGCTGGGCTTGCTCGCTGACAGCCACGGCATCGAGTACGTCTACAAGATATGTTCGTTCCTGCCGCTGGTGGGCATTTTGACGGTGCTGTTACCGTCGACAAAGGGCGTGTAAGCACGCCTCGCGTCTTTACCGAGGTTGAAGCCGTAATCGGTCGAAACGGTGGGAGCAAGCGGGCTTGCTCCCACATTTGGAGTTTCATCAGGCACACCGGTGCCGAAAGACCGGCAAAAAATCAGTCTTTCCTGAGCCCATTCACCACGATATAAAGCAACGGCCCAACTGACACAAACACCGCCGTCAGCAACAAATAAGGCAACACCGAACCCACAGACCGCCCCCGCGCCCGCGCATCCCGATACATCCACACACACGCCAGCACCGCCATCAGGTACAGGTCAATCACCACCTGCGCCGTGTCCGGCCGCGACATCAATTCCCGCCCAAACGCCAGCAGCGACTGCTCGGCGGTCAGCATCGTTGCCAGCGTGTACATCGAAAACCCGACCAAAGCGGTCAAGGCCATATAGGGTCTTTGCATGGTCTGCCCCCTGAAGTGAACGAGCCCCACATTAGTGATAGGGTTCAGCCCCTCGCAATGACCTCGGAGGTCATGAACACACCATGGACACCCCCGTTACCGCCGGCGACTACCTGCGCCAACTGCGCCGACACGCAAAGCTGAGCCAACTCGACCTGGCGCTGATCACCGGCGTCTCCCAGCGTCACCTCAGTTGCATCGAAACCGGCCGCGCCAAGCCAGGCCGGGGCACCTTGCACAATTTGCTGACGGCACTGGAAGCACCCCTGGAGCAGTGCAACCGTGTATTTCTTGCGGCAGGCTTTGCTCCGCGTTACTCAGCAACCCCGCTCGCGTCACCGGCCATGGCGGCGATACGCGAAGCCGTCAGCCATGTGTTGCACGCCAATAACCCCGCGCCCGCGATCCTGCTGGGCAGCCAGTGGGAAGTGCTGGCCGCCAATACCAGCACCGGTGTGTTATTTGAACTGGTCGGGATCAAGCCGGGTGCGGCGGACGGGCTTAACCTGCTGACCACTCTTCTGCAAACAGGCGGCCTGGGCGACCACCTGATAAACGCCGAAGAAATCCGCACATTGGCCTGGCAACGCGCCAGCCGCGAGGCGCTGACCAATCCGCAATTGGCGACATTGCTGGCGAGTTTGCCGGTGCCCGCCAACAACGAATTGCCAGAAGACATGCCGCCGCTGGTACTCACCCGTCTCCACTCCACTCGGGGCGAGCTGAACTTTCTGTCCACCTTCACCACCTTCGGCATGCCTCAGGACATCACGCTCAGCTCCCTGCGCATCGAACATCTGATTCCCGCAGACGAGGCCACGTGGCAAATCATGCGCGCCGCTTATGCGGACCATGCCGCGCTGGTTTTGTGAAATATCTGTACGTAGACTGCCGCCATACCTCCCACTTGAAGGCGGCGAAAAAAACCTGATGCAAGTTACCGAAGTCTCCATTGCCCAATTGCGCGCTGCGCTTGAAAGTGGCCAGACCACGGCCGTTGAACTGGTCCAGGCGTACCTCGCGCGGATCGATGCCTACGATGGCCCGCAGACCGCCACCGCGCTCAACGCCGTGGTGGTGCGCAACCCCGAAGCTCTCAAGGAAGCCGAGGCGTCCGATGCGCGCCGCGCCAGGGGCGAAACCCTGGGCCCACTGGATGGCATTCCCTACACTGCCAAAGACAGCTACCTGGTGAAGGGCCTGACCGCTGCATCCGGCAGCCCGGCCTTCGCCAAGCTCACCGCCCATCGCGACGCCTTCACCATCGAGCGCCTGCGCGCCGGCGGCGCCATCTGCCTGGGCAAGACCAATATGCCGCCGATGGCCAACGGCGGAATGCAGCGCGGTGTGTATGGCCGTGCAGAAAGCCCCTACAACGCAGACTTCCTGACGGCACCGTTCGCCTCGGGCTCGTCCAACGGCGCCGGCACCGCAACAGCGGCCAGCTTCGCCGCGTTCGGCCTGGCGGAAGAAACCTGGTCCAGCGGGCGCGGCCCGGCGTCCAACAATGGCTTGTGTGCCTACACGCCGTCGCGTGGGGTGATCTCGGTGCGCGGCAACTGGCCGTTGACGCCGACCATGGACGTGGTCGTGCCGTACGCGCGCACCATGGCCGACCTGTTGGAAGTGCTCGACGTGGTGGTCGCTGAAGACCCCGACACCCGTGGCGACCTGTGGCGCCTGCAACCCTGGGTGCCGATCCCGAGCGTGGCCTCGGTGCGCCCGGCGTCGTATGCTGAGCTGGCCGTCAACAGCGAAGCCCTCGCCGGCAAACGCTTCGGCGTGCCGCGCATGTACATCAATGCTGACCCGGCTGCGGGCACCAGCGAAAAGCCCGGCATTGGCGGCCCGACCGGGCAAAAGATCCACACCCGCGCCACGGTGATCGACCTGTGGCAAGCCGCACGCCAGGCACTTGAAGCCGCCGGCGCTGAGGTCATCGAGGTGGATTTCCCGCTGGTCTCCAACTGCGAAGGCGACCGCCCCGGCGCGCCGACGGTGTTCACCCGTGGCTTGGTCTCCAAAGCGTTTCTGCACGATGAATTGTGGGAACTGTCGGCCTGGGCGTTCGATGACTTCCTGCGCGCCAACGGTGACCCGACGCTGAACCGCCTGGCGGATGTAGACGGGCCGAACATTTTCCCCCACGACCCCGGCACCCTGCCCAACCGCGAAGACGACCTGGCCGCCGGCATGGACGAATACGTGCGCATGGCCGAGCGTGGCATTACGCCGTGGAACGAGATCAGCACCCTTCCCGACGGCCTGCGCGACCTTGAACACACCCGCCGCCTGGACCTGGAAGACTGGATGGATACGCTGGGGCTGGATGCCGTGCTGTTTCCAACCGTGGCCGATGTGGGCCCGGCGGATGCGGATGTCAACGAAGCCTCGGCTGATATCGCCTGGAGCAACGGCGTCTGGGTCGCCAACGGCAACCTCGCCATACGCCACCTCGGCGTGCCGACAGTCACCGTACCGATGGGCGTGATGGCCGACATCGGCATGCCGGTGGGGCTGACATTTGCCGGGCGTGCTTATGACGATTCGGCGCTGCTGCGGTTTGCATCGGCATTCGAAGCCACCGGCAACAAACGCCAGATTCCTCCGCGCACACCGCCGCTGTCAGCGGGCTGAATAAACTGGAGAAAAATGTGGGAGCTGTCCATCAGTGATATTGATGCTGGCTGACCCTGCGCCATCGCAGGCAAGCCAGCTCCCACCTTCGATTGTATTCCAAGTCAGGGACAGCAGGCCGAATGCGGGCAAAATGTGGGAGCTGGCTTGCCTGCGATAGCGGTCCATCAGTGACATTGTTACTGGCTGACCCTGCGCCATCGCAGGCAAGCTAGCTCCCACCGTTGATCGTATTCCAAGTCAGGGACAGCAGACCGAACGCGGGCAAAATGTGGGAGCTGGCTTGCCTGCGATAGCGGTCCATCAGTGACATTGTTACTGGCTGACCCGGCGCCATCGCAGGCAAGCCAGCTCCCACCTTTGATCGTATTCCAAGTCAGGGACAGCAGACCGAACGCGGGCAAAATGTGGGAGCTGGCTTGCCTGCGATAGCGGTCCATCAGTGACATTGTTACTGGCTGACCCTGCGCCATCGCAGGCAAGCCTGCTCCCACCTTCGATCGTATTCCAAGTCAGGGACAGCAGACTGAACGCGGGCAAAATGTGGGAGCTGGCTTGCCTGCGATAGCGGTCCATCAGTGACATTGTTGCTGGCTGACCCTCCACCATCGCAGGCAAGCCAGCTCCCACAGCCGCCTGTATTTAAAATCAGGTGATGAGGGGCACGGCAATCAGCAATATGGCTGTGCCGTGGGCAAGCATTGCCGCCAGCACGCCGTAGCGCATGCGCACCAGTGCACACGCCAACCCTTCAACCAGGGTAAACAGCAGCACCGGCCAGCCCAGTTGCGTCACGCTCAGTGCCAGGAACGTGTGGCACGCCGCAAACGCCACACCGCTGATCAACGCCGCCCGCAAGGGGGTAATTTGCTGCTCCAGGTAACCCTGCAAAAACCCGCGAAACAACACCTCTTCCAGCGCATTGGCGCCATAGGCCAACACCACCATGCCCGGCAGCCAGACCCAGTAACCATGAATCGCCGCCCCCTCGATGCCCTGGTAAACCCGCAATGGCACGCCGATCAAACACCCCACCGCCAGCCCCACGAGGATGCCAACGGCCGGGTTGCCGACCGTCCAGCGCATCAGCCGCCACAGCTCCGGCGCGAGCCGTGAGAGCAGCATGATCAGCACCACTGAAAGCCCGCCCAACATCGCCAATACAAAGGCGTTGGCGCTGAACGCGACCTGCACTTCGCGGCTGAGCGCCCACATACCCAGCGGCGTCATCACGTCGCGCATTAACACAAACGCCGCCAGCAAAATCATAATGCGCAGCGCTGTCATCGACCTGGGCGTGAGTGCAAACCACAGGCCAAACAGCAACAGGCCCGGCGCCAACGTGACGCCGTAGTCGGTCAACTCCGCCATACCTTGGGTAATCATGGGCCACTCAGCCGTGGGAGACGGCGATCATGTCGATCTCCACCGCCGCCGATTTCGGCAACTGCATCACCCCCACCGACGTGCGCGTATGCGCCCCGGCGTCGCCCAGAATTTCATGCAACAGGTCCGACGCGCCATTCGCCACTTCACTCTGCTGATCAAAATCTTCAGCACTGCGCACATACACGGTGATGCGCGGGATAGCCTTGACCTGATCGAGTGAACCCAGCGCCTGCTTGAGCAGCCCCAGGCAGCGCAATGCGCTGATACCGGCGGCGATTTGCGCCTGTGCCAGGGTCAGGCTGTCGCCCACTTTGCCCGGCAACACAATGGTGTCGCCCACACGCGGGATCTGGCCGCTGACGTACACATGGTTGCCGTCGCGAACCAGCGGCGTGTAGTTGCCGCCGATCTTGAATTCGTCCAATTGATAGCCGATGCGCTGCTGCACAGCCTGGTATTTTTCATCGCGGGTCATGGTGTTGGTTCCGAATGTCGACGTTGCCACTCATCCACGACATCACCCAGGGTCTTCGGCACGCCGTTGCGAATCCAGGCCATAAAAGGCCGGTCGAACTTAAACCGGGGACCGCAGTGTTCAAGCATGAAACGGCGCACGTTTTGGGTGTTTTTGTAGTGGGGAGTCACCGGGGTGGCGCGCGTGATGGGTGCGCTGTGCCAGTCAAATTCCATTTTGTCCCTCCGGCGGTTTGTTATTTTGGCGATAGCATAGCGATGAGCCAGGGGTGCAGGAAGCCAAGGAGAGGCCCGGCAGCAAAAAATAGATGTGTTGAGACGTCGTACAAGAAAAGCCGCCGCTTAGAACACCTTTAAGGCCAACCTTTTCAAGATATTTCGAAATTTCACTTTCCTTCCCCATTGGAAATATTGCATGGTTGTACGACGACTCAAGTGGTCGTCTACGCCCCCAACAAGAATAAGGAAACACCCATGCAAAACGTCAAAGTGCTGATCGGTTTTCTGTGCCTGTTCACCGGCTACGTCGCCGCTGCGCCGGCCCCCGCCGAGAAAGAGGTGGCCCAGGCGGTCGACCAACTGACCCAAGCCATGCTGCACCTGGACCTCAAGCAGTTGCATGCGCTGACGTCCGAGAAACTCACCTACGGCCACTCCAGCGGCAAAGTACAGAACAAAGCGCAATTCATCGCTGACCTGGAAACCCACACCAGCGCTTTTAAAACCCTCGAAATGCAAAACCAGACCATCACCCTGGACGGCGATACCGCCCTGGTGCGTAACCATTTTCACGCGCTGGCGGTGAACAGCGGCGTCGACACGCCTACCGACATCGACAACTTCCAGGTATGGCAGAAGCAAAAAGGCAAATGGATCCTGATCGGCCGTCAGGCTTACAAATACTGATTACGCCCGACTCACCACGCCACCACCCCGCGCACCTTCACCAGCGCCTCGCGCAAAGCCGGCATTTCGACCGAGCCTAGCGCCAGGCGCAACGCATGGGGCACGTACGCCGAGACCGCAAAGGGCTCGGCGGTGGACACCGAAATGTTCTGCCGCTGCAACGCCATCGCAATCTGATCCGCCCGAGCGTCTTCCGCCAAGGGCAGCCACAGAAAGTACGATGATGGATGACTGATGTAATCCACCCCGTTCAATACCTGTGCCGCCAGCGCCTGCCGCGCCTGGGCATCCGCGCGTTTCTGCGCCTCCAACTGCGCGACAGTACCGTCCTCGATCCAGGCCACGGCGATGGCACTCATCACGCCGGGCACGTTCCAGGTGGTGGCCATGATCGTGCGTTCCAACCGTTTCACCCACGCCGCCGGCGCCGCGATAAACCCGACCCGCAAGCCCGTGGCAACGCTTTTGGACAGCCCACCGACGTACACCGTGCATTCCGGCGCCAGGGTGGCGAGCGGCGGTGGCGCATCGGCGGCGAGAAACGCGTAGGCCGCGTCTTCAATAATCATCAGGTTGTGCTGGCGGGCGATTGAAACCAACGCCTCACGTTGCGGCAGGCTCATCACCCAGCCGAGCGGGTTATGCAAGGTGGGAATGCTGTACACCGCGCGCACCGGGCGCTTGCGGCACAGGCTGCGCAGAAATTCCAGGTCGGGGCCGCCGGGCGTGACCGGGATGGCGACGATTTCCAGGTGCAGGGTTTCAGCCAGCACCTTGAAACCTGAATACGTCAGGGCATCCACGGCGATCACATCACCGGGTTTGAGCAGCGCCATCATCGTCACCGCCAAACCGTGTTGGGCGCCACTGACCACCAGCACCTGTTCGCCATCCACCATCAGCCCGCGACTCAACAGGTGCCGCGCCACGGCCGCACGCTCGTGCAAGCGGCCGGCATGAGGCTGGTAACGCAGCAGGGCTTCAAGGTCGCCGGACAGCGCCAATTGGCGCAACGCTGTGCGCAGCAAGTCAGCCTGGCCGGGCAGCGAGGGGTAATTGAAATTGAGGTCAAGCATGCCCGTGGCCAGGCGCATCTGCCCACTGCCCTGCCCCGGCGGCAACGCGATTTCACGCACGAACGTGCCACGGCCGGTTTCGCCACTGACCAGGCCCATGGCCTCAAGCTCGGTGTACACGCGGCTGGCAGTCACCAGCGCCAGGCCGTGGTCGGCGGCCAATTGGCGGTGCGTCGGCAGGCGCGTACCGGGCGGCATCTGCCCCGAGCGGATAGCTTGAGCAAACGAGTCGACCAGGGTTTTGTAACGAGCGCGAGGCATGGGCGATGTATCCATGACAATTTTTTGATTGTCTTAATCTTCAACCTTAGGATGCCGGGCACGCAACTCCTCTTTTTCAGGCCGCCGCCCATGCAACGCACGTCACGGATCAACACGCTGGACGCCAGCGCTCAAGGCTGGATCAACGGCTTTATCGGCGTGGTGATTTTCAGCGGCTCATTACCGGCCACGCGCCTGGCGGTGATGGAGTTCGACCCGGTGTTTCTCACCATGATCCGCGCCGCCATCGCGGCGGTGTTGGGGCTGTGCCTGCTGGGGCTGTTCAAGGAAAACCGCCCTGCGCGTAATCAATGGGCATCGCTGGTGATCGTCGCGCTTGGCGTAGTGATTGGTTTCCCCCTGCTCACCGCCCTCGCGCTGCAATACGTCACCTCGGCGCATTCCATCGTGTTTGTCGGCCTGCTACCGCTGGCCACGGCGCTGTTTGGCGTGCTGCGTGGCGGTGAGCGGCCGCGCCCGGTGTTCTGGCTGTTTTCCGTGCTGGGCAGTGGGCTGGTGATGGCATATGCCTTCGCCCAGGGCCTGAGTGCCGCGCCCGCCGGGGATTTACTGATGCTGCTGGCGATACTGGTGTGCGGCCTTGGCTACGCCGAAGGTGCCAGGCTGTCGCGCAGCCTGGGCGGCTGGCAAGTGATTTGCTGGGCGCTGGTGGTGTCGTTGCCGGTGGTGGCGCCTTTTAGCGTGTTGCTGGCGCCGTCGAGTTTTACCGGCATCAGCCTGCCCGCCTGGCTGAGCCTGGGTTATGTGGCGCTGTTCAGCATGTTGATCGGCTTTGTATTTTGGTACCGCGGCCTGGCTCAGGGCGGTATTGCCGCTGTTGGCCAACTGCAGTTGCTGCAACCGTTCTTCGGCCTGGCGCTGGCGGCGGGCCTGCTGCACGAACAGGTGAGCCCCGGCATGCTGCTGGTGACCGTCGCGGTGATCGGCTGCGTGGCCGGCGCGAAGCGGTTCGCCCGCTAGCGTTGTGGCGCGACCATCTTGAATTTGATGTTGATGTCATTCGACACCACGCTGTTACCAGCCCATTCCCCCTCGCCGATCTTGAAGTCGCCGCGCTTGAGGATCAGCTCACCGTCGAACACACCGATGCCGCTTTGCTCCTTGAGCACCACGTTTACGTCCACCGGGCGCGTGGTGCCTTTGATGGTCAGATTGCCGCTGATCCTGAAGTGGTTATCGCCCAGCGCCGTGACGCCCGTGGACTCATACACGCCCACCGGGTAAGTCGCGGTATCAAACCAGGAGGCGCGCTGCAGTTCGTCGTTCGCGTCGGGGCTGCCGGCATCAATACTCGCCAGCTGGATCTTCAGCAACGCATGCCCCGCCTCGGGCTTTTGCGTGTCGAAGGTCAACGTGCCTTCGAACTCGCTGAACGTGCCATACACGCGCTGCCCCAATTGCTTGTAGGTAAAGCTGATCTGGCTGGCGGTGCGGTTGACGTCGCGGTATTCCACCGCATGGGCGCTGGTGCAAAAACCGAGAAGGATGACCAGGTAAACGAAAGGCTTCATGCAACGCTCCATAACGGGCAGGACACAGGTACTGAGCTAACACCTCATACCGGGGGTTTATTCACATTTGGCGCGTGTCCTGCTACACAGAGTAGTCGCCCCGGAATAAAAAGGACTGTGTATGCACAGCGCTTCGCTACAGGACATTGCCGCGCCGCAAGGCGTCTGCTACGGCTGCGGAAGCAGCAACCCGCACGGCCTGCACATCAAGAGCTATTGGGATGAAGACCGCATTCACCTGATCGCCGAGCACCAGCCGCAACCCCAGTACAGCGGCTGGCCCGACCTGGTTTACGGCGGCTTGATCGCCATGTTGGTCGACTGCCATTCGAACTGGACCGCCATGGCCTATCACTATCAAGCCGAAAACCGCGAGCCCGGCAGCCTGCCGCGCATCGACTGCGTCACCGGCAACCTGGGCATCAAATTCATCAAACCGACGCCCATGGGTGTACCACTGACCTTGCGCGCGCGGGTCGAAGGCGACGTAGGGCGCAAAACCCGCGTGGTCTGTGAGGTGTACGCGGGCGATGTACTGACCGCAATTGGCGACTCGGTGTTCGTGCGCGTCGACACCCGGCACTTGTCGGACGCCGCCCATGGCCGCGAGGGCTGAACCTGGTCTACATTGATTGCCAACGCTAATCGAGGATTGCACCGATGACTCGTCTCACCGCGAAAGACTTTGCTCCCGAACTGCTGGAACTCTACGACGGCTACGCCCACGGCAAGATCAACCGCCGCGAATTCCTCGACCGCGCCGCGCTGTTCACCTTTGGCGGCCTCACCGCCTCGGCGCTGCTCGCCTCACTGAGCCCCAACTACGCGCTGGCTGAACAGGTCAAATTCACCGACCCGGACATCGTCGCCGACTACATCACCTACCCCTCGCCCAAAGGCAACGGCACCGTGCGCGCCTACCTCGTGCGCCCGGCAAACGCCGCCGGCAAATTACCCGCCGTGGTGGTGGTGCATGAAAACCGTGGCCTGAACCCCTACATCGAAGACGTCGCCCGACGCCTGGCCAAAGCCGGCTTTATCGCCCTGGCGCCCGACGGTTTAACCTCCGTGGGCGGCTACCCCGGCAACGATGAGAAAGGCGTGGAGCTGCAACAGAAAGTCGATCCTGAAAAACTCATGAACGACTTCTTCGCCGCCATCGAATGGCTGATGCACCACGACAGCAGCACCGGCAAAGTCGGGATCACCGGCTTCTGCTACGGCGGCGGCGTCACCAATGCGGCCGCAGTGGCGTACCCGGAGTTGGGCGCGGCGGTGTCGTTCTATGGGCGGCAACCGGACGCCAAGGACGTGCCACGCATCAAGGCGCCGATCATGCTGCATTACGGCGAGCTGGACACGCGGATCAACGAAGGTTGGCCGCCCTATGAAAAGGCGCTGAAAGCGGCGGGTACAACGTACGAGGCGTATGTCTACAAGGGCGCCAACCACGGCTTCCACAACGACTCGACGCCCCGGTATGACGAAACGGCAGCCAATCTGGCTTGGGACCGAACCCTGGGCTGGTTCCGCAAATACCTGGCCTGAAGGTTATCTAACTGTGGGAGCTGGCTTGCCTGCGATAGCGGTATATCAGTCAACTATGTGCTAACTGACCCACCGCTATCGCGGCATAGGTATCTACACAACTCGAGCTAGACACTTAAACACCAGTAGGTAGAGCTCGTGGCGAGCGGGCTTGCCCCGCGTTGGGTTGCGAAGCAGCCCCAGTAAAGAAGAACGGTGTATCAGACTACTTCGTAGTGGCTGGTTCTGGGGCTGCTACGCAACCCAACGCGGGCGGTGCGACGATTCGACAAGCCCGCTCGCCACAGAGAGATTCGCCAGCCTCTAAAAGTTGTGTAGATACCTATGGCCATCGCAGGCAAGCCAGCTCCCACATTAATCTTCAGTGCCTTGCAGGTCAGTGTTCCAGCGCATACCGCCGGCAATGGTTGAGGTAGCCCTGCTCATGGCTGCCCACCAATTGCACCACGCTGGTCCATAGCCATGACGGCGCATCCAGTTGACGGGAGCGGTTTTCCTGCAGCACGGCCATCCAGTCTTTGCGGGCCGCGCGGTCCATTTGCCGGGCATGGGCGATGCCGACGACGCGGGCGAGGTAGCCGGCGGCGTGCATGGCGTCAATTTCGCTCAACTCATCCAGCTCAAGTTTCATGTCCTGGGGCAATAATTCGCGAATGAAAAAACCGTGATCCAGAAACCGTGTGGCCAGCATGCGCTCGCCCAGGCCCGGTGACAGTTGGCGTGCGCCCTCCACTACCCGACGGCTGTTGTCCCGAGGCATCTTTGCCCGTGCAGTGCGGGGTGCGGCGGCGCCGACGGCTTCCTTGATGTCGATCAGGCAGTATTCCTGATCGTCCTTGTCGCCCACGCCGAGCAAGGCGGCGTAGCGCAACAGGCCAAGTGAACTGCAGCCCTTGACCCAATACGCCGAGTCGAGCAGTTCGACCCTGGCATCTTTGGGACGGCCCTTGAGTGAGGTGACCAATTGATGGAGTTCATCAGACGCGCAGAGGGTTTTGAGCGCGGCCTTTTCGGCGCGGGACATCGACCAGAAATGCTTGCCCAGGGGAATCGTCGGGCGCACGTTTTCAATACGTTCCTGCGCCAGGCTTTTCCAGGTGCGCTCCACCGCACTGCGCATGCTGGCCTTGACCTGGGACGGGCGCGGCGGCGCTTCGTCGGGCTTATCCTTGAAGGCTTGTTCGTAGCCCACCATCATTTCTTCGAGCATGCGCGCCGTGGTCACGCCGGGTAAATCCGAGCCACGCGCGGCGGTGGCCAGGGACAGTGCCAGGCGCACCAGGTCGTGGGCCGGGTTGCCGATTACGGTTTGATCGAGGTCGCGGATATGCATGTCGATGCGGCCCTTGGTGTCACCCGTCGGGCCGAGGTTGCCAGCGTGGCAATCTCCGCATATCCAGATCGCCGGGCCGTGGGGTAAACGCCGGCCGGACTGGCTGTGCAGCCATTCGTAGAATTGCACAGTGCTGCCACGCACATAGGCGTGGGCGGAGCGCGCCATCTTCAGGTTTCGCAATTGCGTGAGGTGGGGAATGCGGTCAGCGGGGCGCGGGGTCTTCATGGATGAACTCAGTGCTGGAGAAACGGTAGAGCACTGGCGTCAGGCAAATGTTTCATTATATTTCAGAAATAAGCAGCAAAAATCCTCTTAATCACAAGGAGCTTGCCCCATGTTTGAACAGGCCACCTGGCTTAATCCGCCTCAGCAATGGACCCGCAGTGATGATCGACTCACGGTCACCACCGACGCCCACACCGACTTCTGGCGCGAAACCCACTACGGTTTCACCCGCGACAACGGCCATTTTTTGAGTATGCAGACCGCGGGCGATTTTACCGCCCAACTAAAAATCGAGGCCAGCTTCGAGCATTTGTACGACCAGGCCGGGTTGATGGTGCGAGTGGATGAAGCGCACTGGGTAAAGATCGGCGCGGAACTGTCCGACGGTACAACGCTGTTGAGCAGCGTGCTGACCGACGAGGTTTCAGACTGGGCCACTGGCACATTCCCCGGCGACCCGCAGGCGTTCTGGATTCGGGCGACGGTGACTAAAGGCGTGTTGCGCGTGCAGGTTTCAGTGGACGGCGTGCACTGGCCGCTGGTGCGTCTGGCGCCGTTCAAGGTCGCGGCGTCCTATCAGGTCGGGCCTTATTGCTGCACGCCTGAACGCGGCGGCCTGGAGGTGAGCTTTTCCGAATGGCACGTGAGTGCGCCCAATGGCAAGGCCCTGCACGACCTGTCCTGACCGAGCGCGTCAGGGTTGCGTGGATGCGGCTTGCAACCACCCCTTGAACGCCGTCATCGCCGAGGTTTCCGCCCGCGACTGCAAACGTGTCAGCCAATAGCTGCCGGTGGTAATACCGACGTCGAACGGCTGGCGAATCCCGTCACTTTCCAGCTGGCGCGAGAACATCATCGCTGGCGCCAAGGCCACGCCGATGCCTTGCAGTGCGGCTTCCATCATCGCCAGCGACGAGTCGAACATAACGCTGCGCGGTACAGGAGTGTCGGCGGGCAAGCCGGCAGCCTGGAACCATTGCGTCCATTCATCGGCGCGGTAGGAGCGCAGCAACGTGTGTTTCAGCAAGTCGGCCGGTGTGTGCAGTTGTTCGGCAATCGCAGGTACGCACAGTACCGTCAACGGCGCCTCCAGCAGTACGCAGGCGTCGGTGCCATGCCAGGCGCCGGCACCGAAACGAATCGCGTAGTCGAGGCCTTCCGCGGCCACGTCTACCCGGTTGTTGTGGGTGGACAGGCGCAAGTCGATAAACGGATACCGCGCCTGAAAGTCCGGCAAACGCGGCAGCAACCAGCCCACGGCAAACGTGCCTACCGCGCCCACCGTCAGCACTTCGCGATAATGCCCGCCCTCGAACTGGCTGAGGGTTTGGGCGATGCGATCAAACGACTCACGCACCACCGGCAGCAACGTCTCCCCTTCGCTGGTGAGCATCAGGCCGCGTGGCAAGCGTTTAAACAGGGTGACATTGAGTTGCGCCTCCAGGCTTTTCACCTGATGGCTGACCGCCGCCTGGGTCACGCACAATTCGATAGCCGCCCGCGTAAAGCTTAAATGGCGGGCCGACGCCTCAAAAGCGCGCAAGGCATTGAGGGGCAAATGGGAACGCAGCATGCTGAGCCCTTAAATTTTCTAATGGCAGGTGCGAGATATGATCGTTTGCCCCACGCACAAAAGCCACTTAGATTTGCCACGCCTGCGCAGGCCTTGATCGTCAGTACATTCTTTACAGGGAAGCGAACCACCATGAAACACAACCTACAAAAAATGCTGATGTCGGCGTTATTGCTTGCGTCCGGCAGTTGCATGGCAGCCACTGACTTGCGCACGCTGGTCGACGGCCGCATTGAACCGCTGATGAAGCAGCAAGCCATCCCCGGCCTGTCAGTTGCCGTGGTGCACAAAGGCCAGGTGCAATACTTTAATTACGGCGTCGCCGCCACCGACACCCAGCAGCCGGTGACCGAAGACACCTTGTTTGAAATCGGCTCGGTGAGCAAAACCTTCACCGCCACACTCGGCGGTTATGCCCAGGCCACCGGGAAACTCAAGCTGTCGGACACCGCCGTCGAGCACTTGGCCAGCTTGAAGGGCAGCACCCTTGGCAACATCAGCCTGTTGCAGTTGGCGACCTATACCGCCGGTGGCCTGCCCTTGCAGTTTCCCGATGCCGCCGACAACGCCGCGTCCATGCTCGGTTACTTCCAGCAGTGGAAACCCACATTTGCCCCCGGCACGCAGCGCCTGTATTCCAACCCGAGCATTGGCCTGTTCGGCTACCTGGCCGCACACAGCCTGGGCCAGCCGTTCAACGTTGCCATGGAGCAGACCCTGTTGCCGAAACTGGGGCTGAAGAACACTTACGTCAGCGTGCCTGCCGACAAATCAGCCCAGTACGCCCAAGGCTACGACAAGGCGCAAAAGCCCGTGCGCGTCAGCCCCGGCGCACTGGACAGCGAAGCCTACGGCATCAAGACCAGCACCCAGGACATGGCCCGCTATGTGATCGCGAACATGCACCCGGACACCCTGGAAAAACCGCTGCAACAAGCCATCGCCGCCGCCCACACCGGTTATTACACCGTCAATGGCATGACCCAGGGTCTGGCGTGGGAGTCCTACCCGTATCCGGTCACGCTGCAAGCGTTGCTGGAGGGCAATTCGACCGAAATGGCCATGCAGCCGCACACGGTCAATTGGCTGACACCGGCCAAGGCGCAAACGGCTGACGTGCTGTTTAACAAAACCGGCTCTACCGGCGGGTTTGGCGCCTACGTGGCGTACGTGCCGAGCAAGGATATTGGCGTGGTGATCCTGGCGAACAAAAACTACCCGAATGCGGAGCGGGTCAAGGTGGCTCATGCGATTTTGAGCGCGCTCAACGAGTAAAGCCGAACAAACATCAACTGTGGGAGCGGGCTTGCCCGCGATGAGGGTGTGTCAGCCAGTACATCGGGCAACTGACACACCGCCATCGCGGGCAAGCCCGGCTCCCACCTTGTTTTGCGGCGTGGCTTAGATCCCCAGCCCACCTCCGACAGTGTGAAGATCCACCACCTCTGGTTACAATCACCGCCCTCTACAACTCCTCCAAGGAACCACCATGTCCGGGCTTGAACTGTTCGCCGCCGCCCTGGGGGTGATTGCTGTCTGGCTCACGGTCAAACAAAACCCATGGTGCTGGCCTATCGGCCTGGTCATGGTGTTGCTCTACACCTGGGTATTCTTCGACGTAAAACTCTACTCCGACATGCTCCTGCAAGTGGTCTACGCCGCCCTGCAACTCTACGGCTGGTGGCAATGGACCCGCGCCGGCGAGGTCAAACAAGGCCGCCAAGTGACCAGCCTTGGCGTACCGGCGATCATGCTCCACCTCACCGTGGGCGCCATTTTCAGCCTGCTGCTGGGCGCCGCCATGGCCCACTGGACCGACGCCGCCCAACCGTGGCTCGACGCCGCCCTCACAGGCTTCAGCCTGGTCGCGCAAATGTGGATGGCGCAAAAGCGCGTGCAATGCTGGCCGCTGTGGATAGCCGTGGACGTCATCTTCGTCGGCCTGTTCCTCTACAAAGGCCTCTACCTCACCGCCGCGCTCTACGCCTTGTTCACCCTGATTGCCGTGCAAGGCTGGCGTGAATGGCACGCCGACCCGGCATTGCGCACATGAAAGTCGTGGTACTGGCGGGGCCGGAATCCAGCGGCAAAAGCTGGCTGGCGACGCAATTGCACGCGCACTTTGGCGGCCTAATGGTCGGCGAATACGTGCGCCATTTCATCGACCACCATCAACGCGACACCACCCTGGCGGATATCCCGGCTATCGCCCACGGTCAATTGGCCTGGGAAGATGCCGCCCGCGCCGAACAACCGCACCTGCTGATCCTCGACACGCATCTGCTGACTAACAAACTGTGGAGCCAAACCCTGTTCGGCGACTACCCGGCCTGGCTCGACCGCGAACTGCTCGCACGTCATTACGACCTGCACCTGCTGCTGTCTCCCGAAGACGTGGAATGGACCGCCGACGGCCAGCGCTGCCAGCCCGACCTGGCGGACCGCCGAGCGTTTTTTCAGGGCAGCCTGGAGTGGATGCAGCAGCATCAGCAGTCGGTAAGGGTGATTCGGGGAAATTGGGAGGAGCGCCGCACAGCAGCGTTTACTGCGGTAGAGCAGTTGCTCAGCCCCTGAATGGGGTGAGCAACTGTCCGTTTTGCCTTAGTAGCCCAGCGACAACCCTGTATTACGACGCGGGTCGTTCGCCCCATAGAAACGGTTGTTGCCCACCGGCTTGCCACCCAGGGACGGTGCGCCCACCAGAATCGCCGCCAAGTGGTTGGCATCCTGAGGGCCTGCAAACTTGTGGCCCCAGCTCTCCAGGATTTTCTGGGTGTCGGGGCTGACCGCGAAGGTCTCAAGGTTGGTGGTCTCAGGCATCCACTGCTGGTGGAAACGCGGCGCGTCCACGGCTTCCTGGATGTTCATCTTGTAGTCGATGACATTCAGGATGGTCAGCAAGGTGGCGGTGATGATGCGACTGCCGCCGGGTGTACCGACGACCATCACGGCCTTGCCATCCTTGGTCACGATGGTCGGGCTCATCGACGACAGCGGCGCCTTGCCCGGCGCGATGGCGTTGGCTTCACCCTGGACCAGCCCGTACATGTTCGGCACGCCGACCTTGACCGTGAAGTCGTCCATTTCATCGTTGAGGATCACCCCGGTCTTGCTCGCCATCACGCCCGCGCCGAACCAGTCGTTGAGGGTGTAGGTAACCGAGACCGCGTTGCCCCATTTGTCGACGATGGAATAGTGCGTGGTGTTGTTGCCTTCGTGGGGCGACACACCCGGCTTGATCGCCTGGGAATCACCGGCTTTCTGCGGTTCGATGGCCGCCCGCAGCTTGGCCGCGTAGTCCTTGTCCAGCAGGTGCGCGATCGGGTTCTGCACAAAATCCGGGTCGCCCAGGTAGCTGTTACGGTCCACATAGGCGTGGCGCATCGCTTCGATCTGGTAGTGCAGGCCTTGGGCCGAGTGATAACCGAGGTCGGCCATCGGGTAGCCTTCAAGGATGTTCATGATCTGGCAAATCACTACGCCACCCGAGCTCGGCGGCGGTGCCGAGACCACGTGGTAGCCACGGTAGTCGCACTCGATCGGCGCCAGTTCGCGGGTCTTGTACTTGTCCAGATCCGCCTGGGTAATGATGCCTTTACCGGCCTGGCTGGAATCCACCAGCGCCTTGGCCACCCAGCCTTTATAGAAGCCGTCGGTGCCCTTGGCGGAGATTTCCTTGAGGGTCTTGGCCAGGTCTTTCTGCACCAGTTTCTGACCAACCTGCATCGGATGGCCGTTGTGCAGGAAGATCCCGCGCAGGTCCTTGTCTTTTTCAAACTCGCCGGTGGCGGTGTGCAGCAGGTCGATATCACCCTGCTCCAGCTCAAAGCCGTTTTCCGCCAGCTTGATCGCCGGGGCAATCACTTGGGCGCGTTTGAGGGTGCCGTATTTGCTCAGGGCGGTTTCCATGCCGGAGACGGTGCCGGGCACGCCGACCGCCAGGTGACCTTTGGCGCTGAGACCTTCGACCACATTGCCGTCTTTGTCGAGGTACATGTTGGCGGTGGCCGCCAGCGGGGCTTTTTCGCGGAAGTCGAGGAAAGTCTTGCGCCCGTCCGCCAGTTGCACGGTCATGAAACCGCCGCCGCCCAGGTTACCCGCCGCCGGGTACACCACCGCCAGCGCATAGCCCACGGCCACGGCTGCATCGACCGCGTTGCCGCCGGCCTTGAGTACGTCCACACCCACATGAGTTGCCAAATGCTGGGCGGTCACCACCATGCCATTTTCGCCGCCCACCGGGGCCTGTGACGCGGCTTGCACGCCACTGACCGTCAACACCAGCGCAGTGGCAATCAGGGTAAGGCTGAAGGTTTGGTATTTCATCCATGGCTACTCTAGTTATTGGGACGCACCAAAATAGCCCTTCCCGGATCCAATCCCCAGCGCAATGGCGTTTTTATTACAGAACTTGTCGGTCACAGAACGGACGCGAAAAACCCCATGCTATATTTCGCGCCCTGACTGTCGTGCAAGGCGCTTTCACATGGTGATCAAGAAGACCGGTATTCGTGCCCAACAGGCGGACCAGACGCGTGCGCGCATCCTCCAGGCGGCGGTCAAGGTGTTCACCCGCGACGGCTATTCCGGCGGGCGTGTCGACACCATTTCCAAAGAAGCCGACTCCAACGACCGCATGCTTTATTACTATTTCGGCAGCAAGGAACACCTGTTCGTCTGCGTGCTGGAACACATCTACGAGCAGTTCAACAAAGCCGAAAGCACGCTCAAGCTTGATTTGACGACGCCAGTGCAGGCCTTGCGCGACCTGGTGGCGTTTATCTGGAATTACTACGTCAAGCATCCGGAGTTTGTGGCGATCCTGAGCATCGAAAACCTGCACCAGGGCAAGCACGCGCAACAGTCGGGTGAAATGCGGCGGTTGTCGGGGGAAGCGGTGGGCGTGCTGCGGCCGATCATTGAGGCCGGCCAGGCCCAAGGCGTGTTCCGCCAGGATGTGGATCTCAAGCACGTGTACTTGATGATTGCTTCGCTGTGCTACTTCTATAACTCCAACCGCCATACCCTCAGCTCGTTTTTGGGTGAAGACCTGTCGAACAAAGGGCAGCAGCAGGATTGGCTGGGGTTTATCAGTGACCTTGTGCTGCGCGGCGTATCACCGACCTCTCTGTAGAAACCAAATCAACCTGTGGGAGCTGGCTTGCCAGCTCCCACCCTTGATTTTCATATGGCTTGAAATATCAATGAGTGCCAGGGTTGGCCCGCAAGTGCGCCACCGTCTGTTCCAACCCCTTCCACTGCGGCGCATTCGGCGCAAATTGCCCGCGCAGGTACGCCGCCAGGTCCGCCACCTGGCTGTTCGACAGGCTGTCCTTGAACCCCGGCATATACCCCAAATCCCTGGTCGCCGGCGTGCTGATCCCTTGCAGAATCACCTTGATCAAATTATCCGGCTGATCGCTGTGAACATTGGTATTGGTCGCCAGTGACGGGCTGACCCCAAACAGTTTTGGCCCCAGGCCATCGGCATGACAGGCCTTGCACGAGCCTTCAAAAATGCGTCGCCCGTTCGGATTCGGCACGCTGGCGGCGACTACCTGCGCTTCGGCGGATGCCTGCCCGTTCAGCGAAGCCAAATACACCGCCATCGCGCGAATGTCCGTTTTGGGCAACTTCGACAATTCACTCACCACCGGCCCCATCGGGCCTGCCGCCACGCCGTGGGCATCCGAATAGCCGGTGCTGAGGTAAGTGAACAGCTGGTCTTCGGTCCACGGCGTCGGTGACCTGGACAAACCATTCAAGGCGGGCGCCTCCCAACCGTCCACCGTGCCACCGGCGAGGAATGCCTTGCCACCTTTCTGCGCGCCCATCAGGTCGCGCGGCGAATGGCAGGCGGCGCAGTGCCCGAGGCCGTTGACCAGATAATTGCCACGATTCCATTGCTCACCGCGTTCAGGCTGCGGCGTGATCTCACCGCGCCGTAGATTCAGCGCGTTCCACCCCGCCATCAATGGCCGGATATTGAACGGAAACCCCATGGCATTCGGCGTCGGCGCCTGGCTCACCGGCGCCTGGGCCATCAAATACGCATACAGCGCTTGCATGTCGGCATCGTTGATATTGCGAAACGCCGTGTAGGGAAACGCCGGGTACAAATGGCGCCCGTCGCGGCCAATGCCGTCGCGCATCGCCCGTTCGAACGCCGGGTATGACCAGGCGCCGATACCGGTCTTCTCATCCGGGGTGATGTTGCTGCTGTACAGCGTGCCGAACGGCGTGTGCATCGCCAGCCCGCCCGCGTTGGTCGCGCCGCCCGGCGCCGTGTGGCACACCGCGCAATCACCGACGGCTGCGAGCAAACGCCCGCGTTCCAGGGTGGCTTTGGACCAGGTGCCGGCGCCCGGCGGTGCAATCGGCGCGATTTCACTGTGAAATGGCCAGGCGGTGGCCATCAGCGCGCCCAAGGTTGCGAACAAGGCACCGAACCACCACTTTTTGCGCTTCTGCGGCGACTTGGCAGGCTCGCCCAACGTGCCCGCATTCAATGCCGCCAACACCCGCTCAGGCGTGATCGGCAACTCGCGAAATCTAATGCCGGTCGCGTCGTAAATCGCATTGGCAATCGCCGCCGCACTCGGCACCGAAGCCGACTCACCCGCGCCCATCGGCGGCTGGTCCTGGCGCGGCATCATCAGCACATCAATCTGCGGCACTTCGGGGAAGGTCAATATGGGATAACCGCCCCACTCCTTGCTCGCCACCGTCGACTCTTCAAAGGTGACGCGCTCCTTCAGCACGCGGCTGGTGGACTGGATCACATTGCCGTGAATCTGATGCTGTACGCCCGCCGGGTTGATCATCATCCCCGAGTCATGTCCGATCACCACGCGCGTCACCGACACGTCCCCGGTGTGCTTGTCGATCGCCACATCTGCCACCCAGGCAGCCCACGCGGCGCCGAAGCCGGGGAACTTGCTGTGGATGTAGCGCGCGTAGGCAAAGCCGCGACCGCGCAACAGGTGGTCTTCATTGGCGGTTTGCATCGGCGCGGTACGCGGCGCCCAGTTCGCGCGCTCGGCGGTGGATTTGACCAGGTCAATGGCGCGCTCGTCCTTGAGGTAGCGCAGCCGGTATTCAACCGGGTCAACGCCAGCGGCAAACGCCAGTTCGTCGATATAGGATTCGTGGGCAAAGGTGTTGGGCAATGCCGACACGCCGCGCATCCACGAAGCGCGCACGATGGGCGCCATGTCGTTGATGGTCACGCGCATGTTGTCGATGTCGTAGGGCGGGATCGAGGTGCGGTCGCCCATTTCGAACATCGCCGCCACCGGTTCCACGCGGCCGGTCAACAGCAGCGCCAGAGTCGGCGCGCCATTGGATGGGTAACTGGTTTCAAAGTCGTAGGCCGCAATGCTGCCGTCGGCGTTCAAGCCGCCGTCCACCTCCATCAGCTGTGCAGTGCCTTTGGGTTCCCACAGATGTTCCTGTTCGCGGGTCAACTGCACCCGCACCGGCTTGCCGACCGCGCGGGATAACAGCAGGGCATCGGCGCAGACGTCATCGGCGCAATTGCGCCCGTAACAGCCCGCCGCCTCCATGCGGATCACGTCGATCAGCGCTTCATCACATTCCAGCAACCACGCCAGGTCAGCACGCAACAGGTGTGGGTTCTGGCTGCCGGACCACACCCGGCTGCCCGCCGGGGAGTAATCCGCCACGCCACAGGACGGACCAATCGAACCGTGCATCTGGTACGGCCACAGATAAGTGCGCGGCATACGCTGGCTGGCAGCCGCCAGGGCCTCATCGACATTGCCTTGGTCCAGCACCGTGCGCCGCACCCGAGGGTTATCGCGGATGGCCTGCTCGACATCGCTCATGTCCGGCAACGCGTTGTTCCAGGCTTTCCAGTGCACCTGCAATGCCTGGGCAGCCTTGATCGCCTGCTCTTCGCGCAACGCGACCACGCCGACAAAATCGCGGATAACCACCACCGCGACGATACCGGGGATGTGCGCGATGGAAGACTCGTCCACCCGCAGCAGGCTATTGCCCACAAAATCCCCGCAATCGAGCCCCGCGTAGGGCGGGCGCACCACACGGCCGTGGAGCATGTTCGGCACGCGCATATCGTGGATATACGTCAGCTCACCGGTGGCCTTGCCGGGGATGTCCACGCGTGCGGCGCCCTTGCCCACCAGCCGGTAATCCTCGATCGCCTTTAACGGCGCATCACCGCTGATGTGCAGCTGATCATGCTGGCCGCTGACCAGCTCGCCGTAGGTGGTGGTGCGCCCATCTGCCGCGCGAATCACACCGGCCTCGACGCTCAGACTCGTTACGCTCACGCCCCAGCGCCCCGCCGCCCGCGCTAGCAGGAAGCGCCGTGCTTCGGCGGCGGCGTTACGCAGGGGAATCGCGGATATCTGCAACGTCGCACTGGCAATGGTCGCGCCCTGGTTGGGTGCGCGCTCGGTGTCGCCGAGCACCATCTCTACCTGGTCCATGCTCAGGTCGAGTTCTTCGGCGACGATCTGCGCCAGCGACGTGCGAATGCCTGTGCCCAGGTCCACATGGCCGTTGAACGCATACACCCGGCCATCGTCATTCACCGCGATAAACAGCCCCAGTTCCCTGGGCTTCACGGTCGGCGTGCCGCCCTTGGCCACCGGGCCGGAAGGCGGCAGCACGTCGTCGACGATCAACAACACGCCGGCCTTGGCCAGCCATTGGTCACGGGAAAGCGTCGTATCGGTCATGGTCGTCTGTCCACAGTCATCAGGCGGGCGGCACGCAGCACAGCGCGCAGGATTTCGATATGGGTGCCGCAGCGACAGAGGTTGCCCGACAGCTCATTACGGATCTCGGTTTCGCTGGGGTTGGGGTTGCGGTCGAGCAAGGCCTTGGTCGTCATGATCATGCCGTTCATGCAGTAGCCACATTGCGCGGCCTGCTCATCAATAAAGGCTTGCTGCACCGGATGCGGCGCCTGGCGTGTGCCGAGGCCTTCGAGGGTGACGATCTCACGCCCCGCCGCACCCGACAGCGGGAACACACAGGACCGCGCCGCCACGCCATCGATGATCACGGTGCAGGCGCCACACTCCCCCAGGCCGCAGCCGTACTTGGGGCCGTTGAGTTCAAGGTCATTGCGCAACACCAGCAACAGCGGAGTGTCCGCCATGGCGCTGACCTCCCGCGCGTGGCCGTTGACCTCGAGGGTAACCGTGATGTGTGGGCTGATCATTCGCTTCGCCTGTGCCAATTGGTGAAGTAGTCACTACACGAAACAGTCAAAAAAAAGCGTCGCGGACCTGGGGCCTCGCGACACACTCGACACGTGAAGTGCTTACTACATCAAGTCAGAGCAAAAACGATGCCAGCCGTGATTATTCCTGGGGGTCGTCGATCATCTTGCGCAGCAGAAACAGCACCGCCACACGTTCGGCCGGGTTGAGATTGCTCATGGTCAGCTCGCTGATCTGTGCGGCGCGCGGCGCGGTTTGGGCGACCAGTTCGGCGCCTGACGCAGACAGGTCCACCACCACTTTGCGCTTGTCTTGGGGGTCGGGCTCCAGGGTGATCAGTTCCTTGGCCTTGAGGCGCTCGACGATCCCGCGAATGGTCGCCTGGTCGACGGCGGTGGCCTTGACCAGTTCCGTCAGAGAGCTTGCACCGTGATCGCGCAGTGCGCACAGCGTGACGAACTGTACGGCGGTGAGCTGGGAGTCGCCGACATTCTGCTGAAAGATCGCCAGATGGCGCTGGTAGGCCTTGCGCAACAGGTGGCCAACTTGTTCAGAGAAAACGTAAGAATCAGGCACGGCGGGCTCGGCGGGTGATGAACGATGGGGAGGCATGATGGCGGGGATACTGAAAGGACTCAAGGTGCTCATTGCCGGAGCACGGTTAAAAATGTGGGAACTGGCTTGCCTGCGATAGCGGCGTGTCAGCCAACCTTGTATCAACTGACAGGCCCTCATCGCAGGCAAGCCAGCTCCCACATTTGAAAAATCAGCGTGCCAGAGAGGCTGGGGGCGCCACTACATCACCGCCAATAACGACTGCCTCATCATCCAGATACACATCACAATTGCGCAGCGGAATGTCCATATGACACGGCGTCTTGCGCGTGCCGCCCACCTCGGTATTCGGCCCGGTAGAAAACAGGAAATTCCCATAAAACGCCCGCGCATCCATGCACATGCCGTCGTTCTTGTCATGCAGCCCCATGGCCGTCCACTGCGCCCGCGGCTGCAACCCCCAGCCGATATGCGAGATGCCATACACCTCAGGGTCATTGAAATACTTCATGTAATCACGCAAGTACTCAGCCTCAAAACCTCCATGAATCCCGGTAATAAAGCCCTTCTCGATCTCCAGCGTAATCTTCTCCCGCGCATAGGTCTTGAACGGCAGCAGGATGTCGCCCACATCCAGCACCAGCACCCCCTCGGCCGTTTCTTCATTCGGCCAGGAAAACAAAAACCCACTGGGCCAATGGTCCCAACGCCCCGGTTCATCGGCAAAACCATACTCGGTCACCGACGGGTACTGCCCCAACGCCGCGCGAAAATCACTGCCCGCGCGGGACTTCACATGAATCGAACGGGCCTTCTTCAACAGCTGCTCGGCAGCCAGCACCCGCACCTTGTCCTCCTCGGTCGGCAGCATGCGCGCCAGCACTTCCGGCGGTTCTACGGCCAATAGAATCCGCGTGCCGGTCTTGAGGATCTGCTCCTGCTCCGGCGAATGCAGCAGCATCATCGTATCGACGATCAAGTCGGCCGCTTCCAGTGCACGCTGGGCCGCGATATTGCCGGTAAGTGCGGTGTCACCGCAGTAAGCGGTCATGTCATTGCCCATCGCCTTGGGATGGTTGAACGACGGCAGCTCCACCGCATACACCTTGGCGCCCAGGCGCTGCGCCGCATCCATCGCGGCTCGCACGGTACGCGGGTCCGAATAATGGCTCTTGAGCACGGCGACGCTCTGGGTCGGGTCGACCTTCGACAGCTTCAGCACGTGCTCAAACATCTGGGTCAGTTCGCAATCACTTACCGGCATTTTCCTGTCTCCTGTGGGCTGCACCAAGTTCAGGCACTGCGCTTCACTCTAGTGCATTTTTATAGCGTATACGCCAATTACTTACGATAAGACCTTAATCGAAGACGGACTGCAAGCCTTGAGCCAAAGCGTTACCAATTCACACAAACCCAGCTTTTAAAGGCTATAAGCGGTTACACAGGATAAATACGGCCAAAAAATAAATTTGCTGGCATGGGCTTTTCATTTCAAAAAATGAGCGTATACACTTTAAAAACCTTGCGGACAGACGCCGCCGGAAATCGACAAGACAGAGGATTACGCCCCATGGGAAGCACTCAAAAAATCGCCATCGTCGGCGCCGGCCTTGGCGGTGCCGCCGCCGCCACCTTGCTGCAGCAAGCCGGCTTCGACGTCGACATCTACGAGCAGGCCCCGGAGTTCTCGCGGCTGGGTGCGGGGATCCACATGGGCCCCAACATCATGAAAATCTTCCGTCGCATGGGCATCGAAAAGCAGCTCGACCTGATGGGCTCGCACCCCGAGCACTGGTTCAGCCGCTGCGGCGAAACTGGCGATTACCTCTCGCGCATCCCCCTCACCGGCTATGGCGCGTCGTACGTGACCGTGCACCGTGGCGACCTGCATGCCCTGCAGATGTCGACACTCAAACCTGGCACCCTGCATTTCAACAAGCGCCTGGAAACCCTCGAAGAAACCGACACCCAGGTGCGCCTGACCTTTGCCGACGGCGAAGTGACCTATGCCGACATCGTGATCGGCGCCGACGGCATCAACTCCAAAATTCGTGAAGAACTGCTGGGCGTGGAAAAACCGCTGTACAGCGGCTGGGTGGCGCACCGGGCGCTGATCCGTGGCGACCAGTTGGCCAAGTACGATTTGAAGTTCGAAGACTGCATCAAGTGGTGGACCGAAGACCGTCACATGATGGTGTATTACACCACCGGCAAACGCGACGAGTACTACTACGTCACTGGCGTGCCCCACGCCGAATGGGACTTCCAGGGCGCCTTCGTCGACAGCAGTCGGGAAGAGATGCTCGACGCTTTCAAGGGCTACCATCCCACCGTGCAGGCGCTGATCGAGTCCACCGAAAGCGTGACCAAATGGCCGCTGCGCAACCGCAACCCATTGCCGCTGTGGAGCCGTGGCCGCCTGGTGCTGCTCGGTGACGCCTGCCACCCAATGAAACCGCACATGGCCCAGGGCGCGGGCATGGCCATCGAAGACGCCGCGATGCTGACCCGCTGCCTGCAGGAAACCGGCATCAGCGACTACCGCACCGCATTCCAGCTTTACGAAGCCAACCGCAAGGAACGCGCATCCCGCGTGCAGGCGGTGTCCAACGCCAACACCTGGCTGCGCACCCAGGAAGACCCGGCGTGGGTCTACGGTTATGACCTGTACGCTCAGGAGCTGAAATCGGGGGTGGCCGCGTGAGCACCTTTCTCTACGGCGCCAATGTGCACGCCAACGGCATTCGCCAGCATTACCTGCGTTACGGCGGCCAAGGCCCGGCGCTGATCCTGATTCCGGGCATCACCAGCCCGGCGATCACTTGGGGGTTTGTCGCAGAGCGCCTGGGCGCGCAGTTCGACACTTACGTGCTGGATGTGCGCGGTCGCGGGCTGTCGTCCAGCGGGCCGCAGCTGGATTACAGCGCCGACACCTGCGCGGATGACATTGGCGCCTTTGCCGACGCACTCAACCTCGACAGCTACCACCTGATGGGCCACTCCATGGGCGCACGGTTTGCCGTACGCAGCGCCGTCAAACACCCCCAAGGTGTCAACCGCGTGGTGCTGATCGACCCGCCGGTATCCGGGCCGGGCCGTCGCGAGTACCCGAGCAAATTGCCGTGGTACGTCGATTCGATCCGCCAGTCGCTGGTCGGCATGGACGCAGAGGCGATGCGCGCCTTCTGCGCCACCTGGACCGAGGAGCAACTGCAACTGCGCGCCGAATGGCTGCACACCTGCTTTGAACCCGCCATCGTGCGTGCCTTTAACGATTTCCACACAGTCGACTTCCACACAGACCTGCCCAGGCTCAAGGCCCCTGCCCTGTTGCTGGTGGCCGGGCGTGGCGGCGTGATCCTCGATGAAGACGTGGCCGAAATCCAGGACCTGCAACCGGCGATCCAGGTCGCCCGCGTGCCGAATGCCGGGCACATGATCCCGTGGGATGACCTCGACGGGTTCTTCAAAGCCCTGGGCGACTTCCTCACACAAGAATAAGGACACCACCATGCAGAAGCTCTACCGCATCGGCCAGATCGTGCCGAGTTCCAACACCACCATGGAAACCGAGATCCCGGCGATGCTCAACGCGCGCCAGGCGATCCGCCCCGAGCGCTTTACCTTTCACTCCAGCCGCATGCGCATGAAGCAAGTGCGCAAGGAAGAATTGGCGGCGATGGACGGCGAGTCCGACCGCTGCGCCATCGAGCTGTCCGACGCCAAGGTGGATGTGCTGGGTTACGCGTGCCTGGTGGCGATCATGGCCATGGGGTTGGGCTACCACCGCCACTCCGAGCAGCGTCTGCGCAAGGCCACCGCCGACAACGACGCGAATGCGCCGGTGATCACCAGTGCCGGTGCGTTGATCGAAGGCCTGAAAGTCATGGGCGCCAAACGCATCGCCATCGTCGCGCCGTACATGAAACCTTTGACCGAACTGGTGGTGAACTACATCCGCGAAGAAGGCTTTGACGTGGTGGATTGGCGCGCGCTGGAGATCCCCGACAACCTTGAAGTGGCCCGCCACGACCCGGCGAACCTGCCGGCCATTGTTGCCGGAATGAACCTGGAAGGCGTCGACGTGATCGTGCTGTCGGCCTGCGTGCAGATGCAGTCGTTGCCGGTGGTGGCCAAAGTGGAAGCGCAAACCGGCAAACCAGTGCTCACTGCGGCCATCGCCACCACCTACGCCATGCTCAAGGCCCTGGACCTGGAGCCCATCGTGCCCGGCGCCGGCGCCCTGCTGTCCGGCGCCTACTGACGCCACAAGGTAAGTGCACTGTTCAAAAATTGGGGGGGTTGAAAACATGAGCGAACAATCTGCCGACGCCAACTACCAGGGCGTCTGGGGCAACCGTATCGGCTTCGGCAAAAAAGCTGCGCTGCTGATGATTGACTTCATGCAGGGCTACACCACCGAAGGCGCGCCGCTGTTTGCGCCGGGTGTGGTGAGCGCCGTGGCCGAAAGTGTAGAGCTGCTGGCCTGTGCACGTCAGCACGGTATTGCGGTGGTGCACACCAATATCCGCTACCATCCCGGCCATTTTGCGGACGGCGGTATCTGGGTCAAAAAGGCCCCGGTGATGAAGGACATGGTCGAAGGCAACCCGCTCGCGGCGTTCTGTCCCGAGGTGCTGCCCCAGGACGATGAAGTGGTGATCACCAAGCAATACGCCAGTGCGTTTTTCGGCAGCAGCCTGGCCCCGATGCTGCACGCTCAAGGCATCGATACGGTGGTTTTGGCCGGTTGCTCCACCAGCGGCTGCATCCGCGCCAGCGCTGTGGATGCCGTACAGCACGGGTTTCGCACCATCGTCGTGCGCGAATGCGTCGGCGACCGACACTCGGCGCCCCACGAAGCCAACTTGTTCGATATCGACAGCAAGTACGGCGACGTGGTGAGCAAGCAGGAGGCGATGAGCACGTTCAGGGAGCAATAAGGATTTACGAAGAACTGCGCCGTAGAGCGCAGTCTTGAAAAACTGAGGGTCAGCGCTGGAATGCATTCAAATTGTGGGAGCCAATTCCTGTGGGAGCCGGGCTTGCCCGCGATGCAGACACTGCGGTGTAACAGTGACACCGCGCCGATGCCATCGCAGGCAAGCCAGCTCCCACAGGGATCGGGCTCTGGCAAGGGATCGCGCCAGGCTCCTCAGTCTTCTGACACTGCCTTTGGAAGTCGCTTCTACAGCACTCCGAAGTGCTGGAACACAAGCGGCTGTATAAAAACCATAAGTCACCGCCAGGAGACACCCGATGCCCATTGCGAATGCAGCGCCCGCGACCACGCTCGCCGACCCCGTTAACACGCTCTACCACAAGATCACCTGGAAGCTGATTCCGTTCCTGTGTTTCTGCTACCTCGCAGCCTACCTGGACCGCATCAACATCGGCTTTGCCAAGCTGCAAATGCTCGACCAGTTGCACTTCAGCGAAACTGCGTTCGGCCTTGGTGCCGGCCTGTTTTTCGTTGGCTATATCATCTTTGAAGTGCCCAGCAACCTGGTGCTGGAACGGGTCGGCGCGAAGATCTGGATCGCGCGCATCATGATCACCTGGGGCCTGCTCTCGGCCTGCACCATGCTGGTCACCTCCACCACCCAGTTCTACATCCTGCGCTTCTTGCTCGGCGCCGCCGAAGCAGGCTTCTTGCCGGGTGTTTTGTACTACCTGACCACCTGGTTCCCGACCCATCGCCGCGGGCGCATCATCGCGTTGTTCATGATCGGCCTGCCGCTCTCCAGCGTGATTGGCGGCCCGCTGTCCGGCTGGGTCATATCCCACTTCGACAACGTCGGCGGCCTGCACGGCTGGCAATGGCTGTTCCTGATCGAGGCAGTGCCCAGCATAGTGCTCGGCGTGCTCACGTTCTGGGCGTTGCCAGACAGCTTCCAGCAAGCCAAATGGCTGTCGAACGAAGAAAAGTCACTGCTGGAAAGCGAGCTGCGCAAGGACGAAGCCGGCGACGCCGGCAGCAAGCACAGCTTCCGCGACGGCTTTTTCAACCTTAAAGTGTGGATGCTTGGCGGTATCGACTTCTCGATTCTGCTCAGCGCTTACGCCATGGGTTTCTGGATGCCGACGTTCATCCGCAACGCCGGGGTCACCGACACCTTTCACATCGGCATGCTCACCGCGTTGCCAAGCGTGGCGGCCCTGTTGGGCATGTTGCTGATCGGCGCCAGCTCCGACAAACACCGCGAGCGCCGCTGGCACATCATCGTGCCGTTTTTCGTCGGTGCGGCGGCGATGGCCACCAGCACGTTCTTTACCCATAACGTCGCGGCCACCGTGGCACTGTTCGCAATAGCCTCGGCCGCCATCATCGGCGCGGTGCCGGTGTTTTTCAGCCTGCCCGCGACTTTCCTCAAAGGCACGGCCGCCGCGACCGGCTTTGCCCTGGCCTGTTCGCTGGCGAATATTGCAGGCCTGGTGAGTAACTCGTTGATGGGCGTTGCGATCGACGTCACAGGCAGCAGCGCGGGCGCCTTGTGGTTTTTCGCCGGCTGCCTGATTCTCAGCAGCTTCCTGGTCATCGCCTTGCCGGCGAAACTGGTGAACCGTTAACAACAACAATTTTTCGGATGAATCACCATGCAAGGTTTCCTGAAAAGCTGCGCCCTGCTTGTCGCCGTCGGCCTGTGTGCAGGCACGGCGCAGGCGGCTGAAAAAGTCATTTTCGACACCGATTTCAACGTGCTTAACGACGACGGCCAGGCCTTCATCATGCTCGCCCAGCTGCACGCGCAAAAACGCATCGAGCTGCTGGGCATGACCCTTGTCAGCGGCAACGCCTGGGTCGACCAGGAACAGGTCGACGCCCTCAAGGCCGTGGAGCGCATGGGCGAGGAAAAACAGGTGGGCGTCTACTCAGGCGCCGCCTACCCGCTGTTGCACGACTACGCCACTTACGAGGCCGAAAAATCGCTGTTCGGCTCAGGCTGGCCGGGGGCATTCAAAAACCCGCGCCCCACCTCGCCTGCGCAATTGATCGCGCCACCGGATGGCCTCGCAACCCACACTAAACTGCGCAGCGAAACCGCCGCGCAGTTCATCGTGCAAAGCGTGCGCGCCAACCCGCACCAAGTGACTATCCTGGCAGTCGGCCCATTGACCAACATCGCCCTGGCGATTCGCTCGGCGCCGGATATCGTGCCGCTGATCAAACGCATCGTGTACATGGGCGGCGCGCTGGAGATTCCGGGCAACACCACGCCTGCAGCGGAATTCAACTGGTGGTTCGACCCCGAGGCCGCGAAGATCGTGCTGCGCTCGCCGATCGAACACGTGATTTTCCCGAACGACGTCTGCGAGAAAGTCACCTTCGACCAGTCGGTGTACCAGCGCGTGATCGCGCAGAAAGGCGCGATTGCCGACCTGTACAAACACGAATTCGGCCCGCTGTTCGACAAGGACCCGAGCTACCACAGCTTCACCTGGGACAGCTTGCCCGCGCTGTTTTTGGTGAGCCCGGAGATCGTCACCGAGTCCCGCGACCTCTGGGTCGATGTGGATGCCACCTTCGGCGCTGACTACGGCCGCGCGTTGGGCTACAAGACAGGCGCCCCGGTGGGCACGCAGAAAGCCAAGGTGGTATTCGGCGTGGACCAAAAGAAATTCTGGGACGGCTACGTCAACCTGGTGACGCTGCCAACCCCGGTCAAACACTGACCGGTTGACCGCTCCCACAGTGCGTGGGAGCGGTATCGCTCAGTCCGCCAAGGCAAAGCCGCGCTGCAAATCTTCGATCAGCGCCGCCACATCTTCCAGGCCGATATGCAGGCGCACCACCGGGTTGAGCGAACGGTCGGCCACACTGTGGCGGTCGCTGGTGTCCGCCACGGTGACCAGGCTTTCAAAACCTCCCCACGAAGCGCCCAGGCCGAACAGCTGCAAACCATCAATGAAACGCTCGAGGTATGCGGGGTCAAGGCTGCTCAATTCAAACGACAACAAGCCGTTGCTGCCGGTGAAATCCCGACGCCACAGCTCATGCCCCGGATGCTCGGGCAGCGCCGGATGGAACACGCGCCTGACCTGCGGTTGCGCCTGCAACCACTGGGCGATTTCCACGGCTTGACGCTCGTGCACATCCAGCCTGGAGGCCAGGGTGCGTGCGCCACGCAGGATCAAATACGCATCATCGGCGCTCACGGCATTGCCGAAGGTGTCGCTCATCCTGCCCAGCGCCGGCCAAGCCGCTTCGGTGGTGGACACGCTGCCCATCATGACGTCGCTGTGGCCGCCGAGGTACTTGGTCAACGCCATGATGGAAATATCTGCGCCCAACGCCAGTGGACGGTACAAATAGCCCGAACCCCAGGTGTTATCGACGGCCAGCAGAATATTGCGCGGTTTGCACAGTTGCGCCATCGCGGGCAGGTCGCACAGTTCATACAGCAGTGAGCCCGGTACTTCGGCGTAGACCAACTTGGTGTTGGCTTGCAGTTGCGCCTCAAGCCCCTTCCCGTCTGGCGAGAAATAGCTGACTTCGATACCGAACGGCTGCAGAAACTCGCGGGCCAGTTTGCGTACCGGCGAATACACCGCGTCGGTGATCAACACATGGTCACCGGGGCGCAAATAGGCCAGCAATACCTGCGCCGCTGCCGCCAGCCCCGTCCCGTAAAGACGTGTGCGATAGCCACCTTCCAACTCGGTCACCAGGTCTTCCAGAGCATGGGACGTCGGGTTACCGCGCGCGCCGTAAGTGAGCACGCGCTCACTGTCGCGCCGGGCGCGGGCGTCGCGCATTTGTGCCAGGTTGTCGAACAGCACAGTGCTTAACCGCGTGATCGGTACGTTGACCGCGCGACCGCCATTGCCCTTCTCGGTGCGCGCGGCGTGAACCAACCGGGTGCGCACGCGCGAGGCTGCTGTCAGCGGCTTGAGGCTGGCGATTTCCGCTTCGCTCATCTGCGCCAACAGGCCGATTTCCCAGGCCAGGTACTGGCGCGCGGCGTCCTTGTTGCCGCTGTGGCGGTCGTGGGTGAAGAACAGAAAGTCGATGCACTCGGCGTCAGGCGGGCTTTGCGGGTCTTCGCCCACCTGCAGCCCGGCAGCGGCCCAGGCGGCGAAGCCACCCTCCAGCAATTGTGCATTCAGCCCCTGGGCCGCAAACGCCGCCAGGGCCAGATCATCCGCCACCAGCACCAACGGCCGGTGGTCAGCCTTCAGCCGCGAACGAATCGACCACTGCGAACCCGGGATATGCCCCTTGCGAAACACCATGCTGGGGCGCAAGTCGATCAGATTAACGTCGTTCAACGCCCCCGCCAGCGCCTGGACGCTGATCAACGGGAGCGGCGTCCAGGCCACCGGCTGCAACACCGGTAACGCAAGGCCGCTGGCGATACCGCCGTTCAATACATAAGCCTCATGCCCCAACTGACGCAGCCAACTGGCGACAATCGGCGCGCGCACGCCGTCGCTGTCCACCAGCACCACTCGTGCCTGGCGCACGCCGATATACAGGTCGGTGGACTGGATCAACTGCCCGCCCGGTGTGTGTTGCGCACCCGGCAATGTGCCAAGGGCAAACTCTTCAGCGGTGCGCACGTCACACACAAACAGGCTGCGCTGACTGTCATTGGCCCACTCGCGAACCTGATCCGCCGAGACATTCACCACGCCCGCACGCTCGGCCAGTTGCTGCGCGGCCTGACGCTGCTGAGCCAAATCGGTGCTGACCTGCTCTGCATAGCGCCGGGTGCTGCCGTGTTCCAGCTCCAAATCTTCGAGGTACCAGCCCTGCGTGCCGTTTTCCAGCGCATAAATCGGGTTCTTCAACCCCAGGTTGATCAAGGTTTGCGCGCCGATAATGCTGCGGGTCCGCCCGGCGCAGTTGATGACGATGGGCGTGCTGTCATCCGCCACCAGGTCATGCACGCGGTAGCCCAGCTCACCGTTCGGGCAGCAGATGGAACCGGGAATGGTCATCTTGCGGTATTCATCGAATGGCCGGCCGTCGAGTACCACCAGCGGTTCGCCGCTGGCCTGCCATTCGGCCAATTGCCGCGCCGTGACGTGGGGGGTGTGGCTGGTTTCTTCCACGAGTTCGCCAAAGGCTTTGGACGGCACATGCACGCCGGCAAACAGCTGCAAACCGGCGGCCTGCCAGCCCTCTGCGCCGCCTTCCAATGCGTGCACGCGACGGTAGCCCAACGCGTGCAAGCGTTCTGCCGCGCGCGCCGCTACCTCGCCGCCATCCTGGTCATAAATCACCAGGCGCACCTGCGGGTTCGGCGCCAGGCGGCGTACCTCCAGCTCCAGGCGGCTGTAGGGCAGGTTCACCCCGTGAAACAGGTGGGCCTCGCCGTATTGCCCGTGTTCGCGCACGTCGAATACAGCGATTTCCTGCCCGTCGAACAGCCATTGCTGCAATTGACGCGGGGTGATGGTCTGGCTCATGGAAGTCCCAACAAAGTAAGAGAAGAGTTACTGCAACGCCAACGAACGCTCACCCGGTGCCACATCGCGGCCCCTGGCATAGGCACGCTGCACCGCTGGCCGCACCTTGATGCGCTCACGCCAGGCCTGGATATGCGGGTAGTCCGCCAGGTCCTGGCCTTGGCGCAGCGGTTGAATCCACGGGAAAATCGCCATGTCGGCCACCGAATATTCACCCGCGACGTAAGGCACTTCGGCCAGGCGTTGCTCCAGCACGCGGTACAGGCGCGTGGCTTCGGCATTCAGCAGGTCGAGGGCAAACGGGATCGGCTCGGGCGCCTTCTCCTTGAACACCTGCAACTGGCTCAGATACGGAGTGATGTGCCCTACTTGCCAGAACAGCCATTCCTGCACTTTTTGCCGCTCGGCACTGCTGGCGGGCGGCAGGAATTGCCCGGCGCTGTCGGCCAGGTAATTGAGGATCGCGCCGGACTCGAACAGGCTCAGTGGTGTGGCACAGCGGTGGTCGACAATCGCCGGAATGCGCCCATTGGCGCTGATGCGCTGGAAGTCCGCCTGCTTCTGCTCGCCTTCACGGATATTCACCGGCAGCAGGCGATATTCAAGGCCAAGCTCTTCCAGAAGGATGCCGACTTTCAAACCGTTGCCCGTGGGCCAGTAGTACAGATCAATCATGAAATACCCCTGAAGATGAACACGGCTAAACCTGTGGGAGCTGGCTTGCCTGCGATAGCGGTGTGTCAGTCACCACCGCCATCGCAGGCAAGCCAGCTCCCACAGTTGATCGGTGGTGTACTTATGAGTAGGCCTTGATCGACGGTGCCATCTGCGAGGCGTTGTAGTTGAGAATGCGGCCGTCGGCTTCCACGCCATAGCGGCCGTTCAGCGATTCCAGCGGCAAGCCGTAGAGGTGGAAATGCAGGGTGGCCTGCTCGCCTTCAACCTTGATGCCGTGCAGGTCTTCGCCCAGGAACGCGATCGAAGTACCTGGCTGCACGATCACTTCTTTCTCCAGGGTCAACGTAGTGAACCCCGGCTCACGCCCTTCGTCGTTGCGCCCGTAGACGTAGTTGATTTCCTGGCCTTCCACGGCGCTGATAATCGCCCAGGTCTCATGGTTATGCGGGATCGTGCTTTTGCCCGGCAACAGTGAGTTGAGGTACAGGGTCGGGGTGTCACCGTCATCGTTCAGGCGATATCGAAAGGCTGTACTGCCCTGCCCTGGCACCGGCGCGGGGAATTCGTCGAAGTTGAACAGGTCGCGACGCTCGGCCAGGTTTTCCAGCAAGCTGACGATTTCCACCAGGGCGGCGCGGTCTACGCCACGCGCGTTGATGACGCGGACCTGCTGCAAAAACGCCTCGATCACGGCGGCACGGTTTGCGGTACTCATGACGGCTTTCCTCTTATCAGACTGACAGGCTGTAACGGCTCAAGTTGGTCAACAGGTACGGGTCGTGCTTGATCGGGCCACGGCGCCCGGTGTCGCCCAGCGCATGGCGCAGGAACGTCTGGGTGCGTTCGCTGGCCGGGTTCCGGAATATCTGCTCGGCGCTGCCATGCTCGACAATCACGCCGTTTTCGGTGAAGTACACGACGTCGCTGATTTCTTCGGCGAAGCGCATTTCATGGGTGACCAGCACGCAGGTCATGCCCTCTTCGGTCAGCTCGCGAATCACCGTCAGCACTTCGCCCACGGTTTCCGGGTCCAGCGCCGAGGTCACTTCGTCGAACAGGATCAGCTCCGGGCGCATCGCCAGGGCACGGGCAATCGCCACGCGCTGTTGCTGGCCGCCGGAGAGCTGGCCGGGGTAAGCGTCGGCCTTGTGTTCCATGCGCACTTTGGCGAGCAAGGCACGCGCGTCTTTCTCGGCGTCGGCGCGGTTGCGCCCCAGCACCTTGCGCGGGGCGATCACCAGGTTTTCCAGCACCGACAAGTGCGGGAACAGGTTGTATTGCTGGAACACAAAGCCGACACGCTTGCGCAGCTCGATGCGCTGGGCTTCCTGCGTCAGGGTTTCAACCTGGGTCTGGCCCACGCGAATGCTGCCGCGCTGGGGCTGCAAGAGCCCGGTGATGCAGCGCAATATCGTGGATTTGCCCGAGCCCGACGGGCCGATAATCGACACTGCCTGCCCCTTCAGCACATCCACCTCAATGCCCTTGAGCACCGGGTTGGTGCCGAACGACAGGTGCACATCGCGCAGGCTCACCAGCGGTTCAATAGAAGGCATAACGGCGCTCCAGGTGTTGGGTCAGGCGGGAAATCGGGTAGCAATAGGCGAAGAACAGCACCAGCAGGCTCAGGTAGATCACTACGGTAAAGCCGGTCATGTTCACGGTGTTGCTGGCGATCTGCGCGGTATCGATCACGTCATGCACGCCCACCAGCGAGGCCAGTGCAGTGCCCATGGTCACTACCGCGTACAGGTTCATCCACGGCGGCAGCATGCGTTTGAAGCACTGCGGCAGGATGATCGAACGAAACAGTTGGCCGCGGGTGAAGGCCAGCGACCGCGCGGCTTCCCACTGGGTGTTGGGGATCGAGCCGATGGCGCCGCGAAAGATCTCCGCTACGTTGGCACTCGCCGGCAACGCCAGGCCAATGGTGACTTTCACCCAATCCGGGAACGACACATAGCTGCTGCCAATAGGGATCTCGAACGGGAACACATAGGTGGTGAAATAGATCAGCACCAGCCACGGCGCATTGCGAAACACCTGCACCCACACCCGCGCGACCACCCCGACCGGCGACAACGCCAGCGCGCCAATCAACAGGCCCAGCACCGAGCCCAGCGCAATCGCCACCACGCTGATCAAAATGTTCTGGCCAAAACCGGCCACCAGCGCCGGTGACCATTGCAGCAACGCCGACAGCACCGGGAATGAATCAATGGCCATAGCCGGGCATCCTCAAGCGCGCTTCAAGCAGGCGACCCACACAATTGACGGTAAAACTCAGCAGACCGAAAAAGCTTAGGATCAGGATCATCAGCTCCAGCACGTTGTCGCTTTGGGTCCAGATCATGATCGCCGCGTAAGTGATGTCGCCCACGGCGATGGCCGAGGCCACGGCGGTCATCTTCACCAGGTCGATCAGGTTGTTGATCAGCGACGGCAAGGCAAAGCGCAGGGCCAGCGGCAACTGCACATTCCACAATAATTGGCGGCGGCTGAAAGCCAGGGAACTGGCGGCTTCGAGGGTGACCACAGGCACAGCTTCAATGCCCGCGCGCAGCGCTTCGGCATGAAACGCGCCCTTGTGCAGGGAGATCACGATTACCACCCAGGCAAACGGTGTCAGCGGGTTGGCCGCGCCGACCGCCTGGGTCAGCAGCATGTTCAGCACCAGGAACGCGCAGTACAGCTGCACCAGCGTTGGCGTGTTGCGTGTGACCTCGATAAACACCCGCGCCGGTTTGGCCAGCCACGGGTTGCCCGAGGTGAGCATCGCCGCCAGGCTGATGCCCGCGACGAGGCTGCCGATGAGGGTGAACAGGCACAGCAACCCTGTGGTTAACGCACCCTGTACCAGCGTGCCGCGCTGGTAGGCGTCCAGCAGGAAGCTGTAGTTCAGGCCGATGCCCGCCGCCCAATGGACAAACCACGCCATCATCGCAAGCTCCCGCAGGCTGTGGCGATCCGCCGCCCGGCTTCGGCCACGCTCTCGGTCGCAGTCGCGATGGACAGCCGGAACCACGGCGACAGACCATAGGCACTGCCCGCCACACCGGCGACGCCCTCTTCCAGCAGCCATGCGACCACGTCTTCGTCGTTGTCGATACGCAGGCCGTCCGGGCGATGACGGCCCAGCAAGCCGGCGCAGCGCACGAAGACGAAGAAGCCGCCTTGAGGCTCAAGCACTTCAAGGCCTTCGACGGCTTCCAAACTCTTGACCAGAATGTCCCGACGCAACTGATAGGCCGCGACCTGTTCCACGAGGAAATCCAGCCCGCCGTTATACGCCGCCAATGCCGCTGCTTGCCCAACCGATGAAGCACCGGAAGTGGATTGGGACTGCACCACGGCCATGGCTTCGGTGAGGTTTTTGGGCCCGACACCAAAGCCGATGCGCCAGCCGGTCATGGCGTAAGTCTTGGAGACACCGCCAACCAGCAGGCTTCGGTCCAGCAGGTCCGGCGCGATATTCAGCAAGCTTTGAGGTGGGCGCCCGTCGAAGCGAATGTGTTCGTACAGCTCATCCAGCAGGATCAGCACGTGAGGATGACGGCGCAGCACGTCGGCCAACGCGTGTAACTCTGCCTCGCTGTACACCGCGCCGCTCGGGTTGCCGGGGCCATTGAGGATCAGCCAGCGCGTGCGCTCGGTGATGTGTTGCTCCAGTTGCGTCGGCAGCAGCTTGCAGCCTTGCTCCAGCCCGCACTCGATGAACACAGGCTCGCCGCCATTGAAGCGCACGCTGTCGGGGAACGACGGCCAGTACGGCGTCGGCACCAGCACTTCGTCGCCGTCATCCAGCGTGGCGGCAAAGGCATTGAAGATGATTTGCTTGGCGCCGTTGGCGATCACGATGGACGACAGCGGGTATTCCAGGCGGTTTTCCTGCGCGAGTTTGCGCTGCACTGCCAGGCGCAACGCCTTCACGCCGGGCGTCGGCGTGTACTTGGTGGCGCCGGCAGCGATGGCGGCATAAGCGGCCTGCTTGATGTGTTGCGGGGTGTCGAAATCCGGCTCGCCGGTGGTGAGGTCCAGAATATCGCGACCGGCTTCACGCAATTGGGTCACGCGGGATTTGGCGGCGGCGTTGGCCGACAGCGACACCCGCTGCACGCGTGTGGACAGGCGTACGGTCATGGCTGCACCTCGAGGACTTTGCCGGGGTTGAGCAGGTTATGCGGGTCGAGCGCACGCTTGATGCGGCGCATCAGGTCGAGTTCTACCGGACTTTTATAGCGGCTGAGCATGCCGACCTTGCGCTGGCCAATACCGTGTTCGGCGCTGATCGAACCGCCGTGGGCGTGGGCGCTGTCATGCACCAACGCACTCAGTTCGGCGTAATGGGCCATGTGCGCGTCCACTGTCGAATCCAGCGGATGGGCCACGTTGTAGTGCAGGTTGCCGTCGCCCAAGTGGCCGAAGGTGAAGTTGCGCACACCGGGGAAATGCTCCTGCAACAGCGCGTCAGTGTGGGCAACGAAGGCCACGACCCGGGAAATCGGCACCGAGATATCGTGCTTCATATTGCGCCCGGCGCGCTTTTGCGCCTCGCTCATGTTTTCGCGCAGCAGCCACAGCGCATCGCTTTGCGCCAGGCTTTCAGCGATCAGGGCATCGCTGATCAGTTGCTGTTCAAAGGCGTCGCCCAGCACGGATTCAAAGGCTTCGCGCGCATGGGTTTCACCGTGATTATCGGAGAGTTCGATCAGCGCGAACCAGGGTTGGCGGGCGTTTTTGAAGGGCTGCGGGCCGTCCGGGAATTGATCGCGCAGCAGGGCCAAACAGTCAGCGGTGAGCAACTCGAATGCGGTAAGGCTGGCGCCGAAACCGGCGCGGGCATGGGACAGGAACGCCACGGCCTGAGCCAACTCATCAAAGGCCAGCAGCGCCGTGGCCTGGGCCTTGGGTAACGGAAACAGCTTCAAGGTGGCGGCGGTGATAATCCCAAGCGTCCCTTCGCTGCCAATGTATAAATCGCGCAAATCGTAGCCAGTGTTGTCCTTGCGCAAACCGCGCAGGCCATGCCAGATCTCGCCTTCGGCGGTCACCACTTCCAGGCCCAGGGTGAGCTCGCGGGTGTTGCCATAGCGCAGCACACCCGTGCCGCCGGCGTTGGTGCCGAGGTTGCCGCCAAGGGTGCAACTGCCTTCGGCGCCCAGGCTCAGGGGAAACAGGCGTTCAGCATCGCGGGCCACGTCCTGGACAGTTTGCAGGATGCAACCGGCTTCCACCGTGAGGGTGTCGTTGTCGGTGTCGACATCTCGCACGCGGTTCATGCGGTCGAGCAGCAGCAACACTGAACGCCCGCTGGCATCCGGTGTAGCGCCCGCCATCAGGCCCGTATTGCCGCCCTGCACCACAATCGGCGCGTTCAACGCCACGCAGGCGCGCACCACCGCTGCCACTTCTTCGGTGTTGGCCGGGTGCACCGCCGCGATCACATTGCCGGTGTAGCGGCCTTGCTTGTCCGTCAGGTAATGCGCGGCCTCAATACTCGTTTGCACATGGGCCGCGCCGAGCAGTTGTTGCAGGGTGGCGAACAGCGCATCACTCATGGCTGTACTGCTCATGCAGGTCACGCAAGGCCTGAGACGGCGCCATGCCGGTGCGCTCACCAAGGGCGATCAGGAAACCGCTTTTATGCCACTCGCGCACGATGGCATCGAGCCTGGCCTGGGTGTCGTGTTCGCCCTTGCGAATCCAGATCACCGATTTGGAGGGAATCAGGTCACCCGGCAACGGAATGTCATAGCCCTGCCATTCGGCATCGCTCAGCAGCGCGTGCATGGTCGGGCTGACGTGCACCGCCGCTACGCAACCATTGCCGCGCAGTGACAACAGCGATTCGGATTGGCTGCGGAACGCCTTGATCTGCGCGCCGTAGGTCTCTTGCAGCGGCTTGATGAAGTTGCTGCCCTGGGACACGCACACCGGCTTGTCCTTCAGGTCTGCCCATTGTTTGATCCCGGCGCCCTTACGAATCAACGCCGCGCCGCCAACTTCTTCGTACGGCGTGGGCACGTAATCGAGGATCTCGGCGCGCTCTTCGGTGAACTGCATATTGGCGATCAGCACGTCGACCTTGCCCTGCTGCAGGAACTGCACGCGGTTGGGCGCCAGCACCGAAACGGTCCTGGTTTCGACGCCCAGTGCCTGGCCGATGCCTTTGGCCAGTTCGACGTTGTAGCCCAGGTGTTCGCCGGTCTTGGGGTCGAGGGTGCCGAACGGCGGGCCGCTGAGGATCACGCCGACGCTGATGGCATGGCGTTGCTGGATTTTGTCGAGGGTGGCGTCGGCATGAGCGAAGCCGGCGCACAGCAGCAGGCTGAGCGCGCACAGGGTGTTCACATTCATGCTCAGGCGCCTTTGAACTGTTGCTGCAATTCCACCAGCGCGGGTGACGCCGGGCTGATGCGGTTGCGGGTTTGAGCGGCGATCAGCCAGCCACTGCGGTGCAGTTCCTTGATGATCGGGTCGAGTTTGGCCTGTGTGTCGCTTTCGCCGCGACGGGTCCAGATCACCGACGGTGCCGGGTTGAGTTCCGGGCTGATCGCGCGATAACCCTTCCACTCGGCGCTGTCATTGATCAGCGGGTTGATCAGGGTTGAGTCATGCACGGCGGCCACGCAGTTGTTGCCGCGCAGGGCGAGCAGCGATTCCGAGGAGCTTTTGAACGCCTTGATCTCTGCGCCGAACTCGGTCAGCGGTTTTACGTAACTGCTGCCTTGCGAGGTGCACACCGGCTGACCCTTGAGGTCTTCCCAGCGAGTGATCTGGCTGTCTTTAAGCACCGCGGCGGTGCCGCCGATGCGGTAGAACGGAGTGGGCACGAAACCGAGGATTTCACCGCGCTCGGCAGTCCATTCCATGTTGGCGATCAGCAGGTCGACCTTGCCCTGTTGCAGGAACTGCACGCGGTTGGCCGGCAAGACCGGCACCAACTGCACGTCGGCCTTGAGTTGGCGCCCAAGTTCGTTGGCCAGGTCGACGTTCAAGCCTTTGGGTTGCTGAGTCGCCGGGTCAATGCTGCCGAACGGCCCGCCGGACAACAGCACACCGACCACCAGCACATGGCGCTGCTCGATCTTGTCCAGGGTCGCATCGGCCTGAGCCGCCACACTGGCGCCTAACGCGATCATCGACCCCAGGGCCACCGGCAACCATTTCTTGAGCATCATTGGATTTCCCCCTGGCGAATGATCGGCGTACCCCGACCTGATGGAGGGGCATGCTAGGGAGCGCGCGGGAGTAACGGAAATGCAAATATCTCATATCGTTATAACTTGCCGTGTGCGGGCGACCAATGATTTGGGAATAACCGCTGATTTATTGGCCCCTCTGAAAAATCGCTTCTACAACACATCAATATCTGTAATGTTTAACTTCCCACCGTTGATATAAAAACGCCTCTGGAAATGCCCATGCCGACCCTTGACCTGGAACTGCTGCGCACCTTTATCGCCGTGGTCGACCACCACAGCTTTGCCGAAGCCGGCACGCACCTGGCGCGCACCCAGTCGTCGGTCACCCAGCATATGCAGCGGCTGGAGCAGCAAGTGGGCGTGAGCCTGTTTGAAAAACGCGGCCGCCAGAAGCAGCTGACCGAGCCGGGTTTGCAGCTGTTGCGGCATGCGCGGCAGATGCTCTCGCTGAATGACGACGCGCTGAACTCCCTGCGTGAAAGCAGCCTGAGCGGTGTGCTGCGTATCGGTTCGCCTCACGACATTGCTGACACCATTTTGCCGCCGATCCTTAGCCATATCGCCCGTTCCGCGCCCCGTTTGCGGCTGGAGATTGATGTGGGGCGCAGCCCGTTTTTGATGGATGACTTGCACCGCGGCAAGGTAGACATGGTGATTTCCACGCGGTCTGATCCGAACCTTGAGGGGTTTGCGTTGCGCACCTCGCCGGTGTGGTGGATTTGTTCGGCGCAGTACATTCATCAGCCGAGTGAGCCATTGCCGTTGATTCTGGTGGATGAGCCGAGTATTTATCGGCGCTATGCGCTGGAGGCGTTGGAGCGGGCGAATATCCCCTGGCGGCAGGCGTATCTGGCGTCGAATTTGATTGGAATCAAAGCCGCGACTCGCGCGGGGTTGGGGGTAACGCCGAGGAGTATGGAGATGTTGGGGCCGGACATGCGGGTGCTGGGTGAGACGGATGGGCTGCCTCGGATGCCGGAGGTTACTTATTATTTATGGATTCGACCGAATACGGCGAATCCGATTGCGCGTAAGGCGTATGACTTGATTCGGGGGAGTCAGGGGTTGTGATTCGGTGTGCTCGCACTCCAGCCATCGCGAGATCAAAGGCAACAGCAAGATCACAAGCCCGGCACAGTGTGGGAGCTGGCTTGCCTGCGATGGCATCTACTGGTTTTGCCTGATGGACCGAGGTGCCTGCATCGCAGGCAAGCCAGCTCCCACAGTTGGATCTCCATTTGGCTGGAGGACCGCAGTCTGCTCTTAAAAAACAGCGCTTTTGATTCAACCACTCTCAGCCGTTACCGCAGAACCGGATAAACACTGCGCAATCACCCCGCGCAAAACCAAAGCAGAGTCCGCCGCCTGCGCAGCCGAGGCCACATTCGTAAACCCCATCAACAGCCCCTGCCCCCGCCCCGGTTCAAGCGTCCACCCCGACACCGCCTGAACCGCCAACCCCGCTGCGTTCGCCGCGTCAGCCACTGCCCCATCCGGCACATCCACCAACAACCGCGCCAGCAAGTTAATCCCACCAGCCTGCTCATCCACCCGCAAAAACGCCGAGCAATGCTCCGCCAACGCCGCCACCAACAACCCCCTGCGCACCGCATACAACTGCCGCATCTTCTTCAGGTGCCGCGTAAAATGCCCCTGCTCCAAAAAGTCTGCCGCCGTCAGCTGTAACAACTGCGGGCTGCGCTGCTGCAACGCCTGCGCCCCCCGCTCAAACGCCTGCGACAACGCCGCAGGCACCACCAGATAGCCCAACCGCAATCCCGGAAACAGCATCTTGCTGAAACTCCCGGCATAGATCACCCGGCCATCACCATCCTGGCTTTTGAGCGCCGCCAACGGCTGGCCCCGATAGCGAAACTCACTGTCGTAATCATCTTCAACCACCCAACTGCCCCTCTCCCGCGCCCAGTCCAGCAACGCCCGCCGCCGCGCCGGGCTCAGCGCCACACCCAGCGGGCTCTGATGCGCCGGGGTCACAATGGCCAGCCGCGCATCCACATCACGCAGCCGGCCCTGCTTCACCTCCAGCCCATCACGGTCCACCGGCACCGGCACCAGCTCAACCCCCTGATGCATCAACAACTGCCGCGCATGCAGATACCCCGGGTCCTCAAACCAACAACGTTGCCCGGCCATCTCCAGCGCGTCGCAAAACAACGTGAGGCATCCCGCATACCCCGCACACACAAACACCTGCTGCGGCGTGCACTCCACGCCTCGGTACAGTGCGAGGTAATTGGCAATGGCCACGCGCAAGGCCAAGGCACCGCGAACGTCGCCCATCGCCAGGCTGTCGGCGTCGGTACGGCGCACCTGTTGAGTGACCAGCCGCGCCCACAGTTTGCGCGGAAACGCGTCCAGCGCCGGCAAGCCCATTTGCAGAGGCCGAGGCCCCGAAGCAACCGGCGCAACCACCGGCAGCGGCTTAACTGACACCTGCGGCGCAGAACCGGCAACCACCGTTCCCGCTTGGCCGCGCGCCTCGAAAAAACCCTCGCTGACGAGCAACTGATACGCCGCCTCGACCGTGCCACGCGCCACCTTGAGTTCCAGCGCCAGGCTACGCACGGACGGCACTCGATCACCCGCAGCCAGTTGGCCCTGATCAATGGCCAAACGAAAGCGGCGGTAAATTTCCTGGTACTTGGGCAGTGAAGACATCACAGGTTGGCTCGATGCAAAGACAGCCCGGAGTCTGATCATGTCCCAACCCACTTGTCCAATCATGCCCCTGTTGACCGGCCTTCGCGCCGCTGAAAATGGCACACCCTTCACACACAAGGATTGCCCATGAAACACCGCCTCGATTACGCCAAGGCCGCCCCCGCCGGTTACCAGGCCCTGGGCTCGGTGCACAGCTACATCCACGGCTGCGGCCTCGAAAAAGAGCTGATTGACCTGGTGTACCTGCGCGTTTCGCAGCTCAATGGCTGCGCCTATTGCCTGGACTCCCACTCCCGCGACTTGCTCAAGTTGGGCGTAAGCCTGGAAAAAATCATGTTGCTGGCCGCCTGGCGCGAGGGACTGCCGCTGTACACCCCGCGCGAACAGGCCGCGTTGGCCTGGGCCGAGGTGGTCACAGACGTGGCGAACACCGAAGCGCCGGATGCCGATTACGCCGCCGTCGCAGGGATATTCAGCGAAAAAGAAGTCGCCGACCTGACTCTGGCCATCTCCCTGATGAACGCCCTCAACCGCGTCGCCATCAGCTTTCGCAAAGTCCCGGCGGCCATCAAGGCCCATCTGGAGAACCTGAGCCATGAATGACGCCGTCGAATTCGTGCACATCGAAACCGACGCCGACTGCCTTGCCAGCTTTGCGGTGATGCAGCAACTGAGGCCACACCTCACCGACGCAACCGGTTTCACCGAACAAATTCAGCGCCAACGGCAGAACGGTTACCGCCTGCTGGCCGCCCGTGAACACGGCCAGGTGATCGGCCTGGCGGGCTACCGGCTGACCGAAAACACCCTCTACGGCCGCTTTATTTATGTGGATGACCTGGTGGTGGACGCCCCCCTGCAACGCCGGCGCCTCGGTGAGCAGTTGCTCGACCGGGTTCGTGAAGAAACCCGCGCGCGCGGCTATCGCTGGCTGGTGCTGGACACCGGCATGCACATGGCCCTGGCCCAGCGCTTCTATTTCCGTCAGGGCTTGTTGCCCCGGGGCATGCACTTTTCCCAGGACTTGAGCCAATGACCCGCGCCCTGCTGTTGAGCTTCAGCCCCCACGGCAAAGCCGCACACACCTTCAAGCTGGCCCGCGCGCTGCTGCAAGACCTGGTGCCCGACGCCACGGTTACCGAGCGCGACTATGGCGGCCAGGCGTTGCCGCCGTTGACCCGCGAGTACGCGGATGCCCTGACCACTGCTGGCGGGCAGAGTGGCACTGCAACGGCAGTGTCCGAGCAACTGATTGTGGAACTGGAAGCCTGCGACCTGCTGATCCTCTGCACGCCGGTGCACAATTTCACCGTGCCCGCAGCGCTCAAGGGCTGGATCGACCATGTGGTGCGCATTCACCGCAGCTTCACGGTTACCGAGCAGTTCGAAAAAGTCGGCCTGCTCGCCGACCGGCGCACCTTTGTGCTGGTCAGCTCCGGCAATTCGCGCCAGGGCCATGAGCCGGACTTTTTGACGCCTTATCTGACCACCATCCTGGCTACGGTGGGCATTCACAGCGTGGATTTCGTCTACCTGGGCGCCATGGTGCGCGGTGAAGAAGCGGTCAATCGATCGCTGGAACAGGCCCATCGTCAACTGTCAGCGGCAATCAGCACTGGCCTATAAATTTAATGGCGCTAGAATCGGCGCCATTGTTTGCCAGCCTCCCTGATACGAGCCGCCCATGAGCTTTGATTTCGACACGATCCACCCACGCCTCGGCACCGGCAGCACCAAGTGGAACCGTTACCCGCAAGACGTTTTGCCGATGTGGATCGCCGACATGGATATCGCCGCGCCACCCGCCGTTCTGGCGGCCTTGCATGCCCGGCTCGACCAGCAGATTCTCGGCTACAGCGTGGCCGGCCCGGATGTGCGCGAAGCCATCGTGGCCGACCTGTGGGCCAAGTACGCCTGGCGCGTGAGCCCCGAAGACCTGTTGTTCCTGCCCGGCGTCGAGCCCGGTTTCAATATGGCCTTGCACGCGTTTGTGCAGCCCGGCCAGCCTGTCGTGCTGCAAACCCCTAACTATCGCCCGATCCGCCTGGCGCCCGGGCACTGGAACCTGCCGCGCATCGAAGTGCCGTTTGAGCGGGTGAACGGTGAGTTCGTCACACCGATGGCTGCCATGCGCCAGGCGCTGACCGGTGCCGGTGCGCTGCTGTTGAGCAACCCGCACAACCCCATTGGCAAAGTCTTCCCCCGTGAAGAGCTGCTGGCCGTGGCCAACGCCTGCCTGGAAAACGGCACGCTGATCATCAGCGACGAAATCCACGCCGAGCTGTGCTTCGACGGCCGCCGCCATATCCCCACGGCCAGCCTCAGCCCCGAGATTGCCCAGCGCACCATCACGTTGATGTCGGCCAGCAAGGCCTACAACGTGGCCGGTCTGAAGACGTGTTTTGCCGTGGTGCAAAACGCCGAGATTCGCGAGCGCTTCAACAATGCCCGCTGCGGCATGGTCGACAGCGTCAGCCCGTTGGGCCTGGAAGCCACCCGCGCGGCTTACAGCCAGTGCGGCGACTGGCTCGGCGCGCTGGTGAACTACCTGCAAGCCAACCGCGACTACTTGCTCAACGCAGTGCAAACGCGCTTGCCCGGCGTGGTGATGCATGTGCCTCAGGGCACCTACCTGGCCTGGCTGGACTGCAGCGCTTTGGGCCTGGCTGACCCGCAGCAGTTTTTCCTGAACCAGGCCAGGGTTGGCTTGAGCGCAGGGATTGAATTCGGCGATGACAGCCAGCAGTTCGTGCGCCTGAACTTCGGTTGCCCACGGGCGATGCTCGAAGAAGGCCTGCACCGCATGGAACGAGCGCTGCATCACCGCTAGGGTTCATTTCACAACTTTTCGCAACGTGCCCGGAACCCCTGCTGTTACTGTTTTCGCCAAACAGTCCCACCTGAAACAGCAGGAGTTCCACGGCATGTCGACCCAGCCGCTTGACCGCTCGCTCGAGCCCAAAAGCCTCCCCCGCACGCCAACCAAGTCCGGTGCGGAATTTCATGTGCTGCTCAAGAACAGTGTCAATAAAAAGGTTGAGACGCACGACAAGACGCAGTCCGGGCTGGATACCAGCAAAAAAGACGGCTATGAGCTTGCCGCCAAAGACGCCACACCTCCCGAGGCCTTGTCTGACTACAAAGCCATCGGCCCGCCGGATGAAGTCGGCCCGGGGCTGATCCGCTATGAAACCCAGGACGGCAAAAAAGTCATCGTCAGCGAGCACGACAGCCCGGACCTGTTCAAGCAGGTCAGCCAGGATTTCAAGTCGCTGTCCGGCGTAGTCGCCAGTCAGAACGCGGGTTACCAAAGCCTCGGCGCGGATGGCAAGGCGCCGGACACACTGGCCGACTACAAATCCCTCGGCCCACCGGACGAAACCGGCCCTGGCGTGATCCGCTACGAAACCCAGGACGGCACCAAGGTTGTCATCAGCCAGCGCGACAACCCCGAGGCCTTCGAGAAAGCCAAGGAAGCCTATGAAAGCTTCACGGGCCTCTCCAGCAGTGAAGACGCCGGTTACCGGCGTGCCACCGACAACGAAGTGTGGCCGCCCTACGCCGGTACGACGGTTGGCCCGGTCGACGAAGTCGGCCCGGGGCTGATTCGTTATGACAGCAATGGCGAGAAAGTCGTCGTGGCCCGCGACGACAACCCCAAGCTGTTTGATTACCTGGCGGGCCTCAACGCGGTGTATACCGACCCAGGCAAAAAGGCCGTCGTAGAAGGTGAACTCAATAATGGTGCGGTTCTGGCCGACGCCAATACCAAAGTGCCGGAGCTGAACGACTACAAGATGTTCAGCTGGAACAACGACCAGAAAGACCACATCCTCACCTACGAACTGCAGGACGGCACCAAGGTTGTGGTGTCTTCCGATATCAGCCCCGAGCTGTTCAAGAGTGTCGCCACCGCGAATGACACATGGGCCAAAATTCACACCAGTGAAGACGCCGGCTACAAACTCGCCGGGCCGAATGACTTCCTGAAAAACACCGACATCACCTTCGGCTCCCCCGACGAACTGGGCGATGGCCTGATCCGCTATGAGACCAGCGAAGGCAAGGTGATCGTGTCCAGGGAGCTGAGCCCGCAGCTCTACGATGACGTCAAGGCCAAGTGGGACGCCGCCAGCACCGCAGGGGTCGACGATACACGGGCAAAACACAACCTGCCCAAGGCCGGCGACCTCGATGTGCTGAACATGGACACCGGCGTCCATGCCGACGAAAAGGACGACAAGTCGCCCACCCTTAGCGTCAGCGAACTGGCCACCACCCAGTTGATCGACACCTACCGCGAAGGCGTAAAAAACGGCTCGATTCCCAAGGACGACCCACGGGCCAAACTGGTCCGCGCCCTGGAAGCCCAGGCGGCCTACCAGAATGGTCATGGCATCACGGGCTACGAAGAGTCCAAGCGCCCGTTCAACACCACCTGGCGCGAGTTTGATGACAAACAGACCGAGCTGACCTCGGCCGACATGCACGACATCATCGATGGCAAGGCGGTGCAGAAACAGATCAGCGAGTTGTTCCAGGACCCGACTGTGCAGGCCGACTACAAGTCGAAGATGGACGACGCCATCAATAAGTTGCCGAACAAGGATGAGATCAAGCAAAAGCTGCTCGACCTCACGTCAAACCCGGATTACGTGCTGTACCTCAAGGACCTGCAAAACCAGGGCAAGACGTCCGAGGCGCAAAAGGACCTGAGTGACACCCTCACCTCGCTGTCGTTGTTCGACCCGGAGGCTGCCAGCAAGGCTGCGCAGAACATCCAGGCGGATGGCTTGACCACTGACCTCAATACGATCCTCTCGGACCCAAGCAAGATCTCCGACGAAAACAAGGAACTGGCCACCAAAGACCTGTTCGGTTTGCTCAAGGGCGTGCTCAAGGGCAACCTGCTCGACCTGCCGCGCCGCACCCAGGAAACCCTGGAGAAATTCCTCAATGAAGGCCTTCAGGGCAAGGCAAAGTCCTCGGCCGTGACCAAGGCTCTTGAAGAGTTGGGTGAGGTCTACAAAAACAGCGGCACCATCAGCGAAGCCGATGTAAAAACCGCCCTGAGCAAGCCCTACATCCCGGTCGCGGATCGCGGCATGCTCGGTGAAGTGTTCAACACCCTCAACAGCAAGGGCATCCTGGGCTCCCTCGGCGCCGGCGTGACCCTGTTCTCGGCGATTTACCAAATGGTGGGCAAAGGCGGCAAGCTGGGCGAAACGCCGGCTCAGCGCATGTCCATCGCCAAGGACTTCCTCAGCTTTGCAGGCGGCGCGAGCCACTTCGTCAGGCTGGGCGACAAAATTGGCGAGTCCTTGGGCAAGGGCGGGCTGGTGAATTTTCTGGGCCTGGACAAGACCCTCCCGGAAATCTGGGGCAAGGAAGGCGCGGCAGGCAAAGTGCTCGACTTCGGCCCGGGCGGCGAGATTGACACGAAAGTCAGCAAAGAGATTTCCGCAGCGCTGGACGCGGTACCCGACAGTCAGTACGACGGCATCTCGAAGATGTTTGGTGAAGGCGACAAGGCCGTCACCGAAGCCACAGAAGGCCTGGCTACCCACCTGGATGACGGCCTGGCCGCAGCGGGCGCGGCCAAGCTGGGCGCCTCCAAGTCGGCAAAAATTGCCGGTTCGGTAATCAAGGTGCTGGGCCCGGCCACGGACATCGTCGGTGGCTTTGCCGATATCGTACTGGGTGCACTGGCGATCAAGAGTGGTGTGGCCAGCAAAGACCCGCTGGCCCAGGCGGCCGGTGGTTTGCAAGTGGCGGGCGGTGCATTCGGCGCTTCGGCCGGGGTACTCGGTGCTGCTGCACTGTTCGGCGCAGGCTCGGCAGCGGCATTGACCGGGCCGTTTTTCCTGGTGGGCGTGGCGTTGGCGGTGGTCGGCGGGATCATCGGTTACTTTGTCGACCACAACAAAAAACAGAAAGCCACCGAGAAGGAAAACGACTGGTACCGCGACCTGGCAGGCGATGGTTTATTGCAGGACAACTGGGCCGACAAGGTCGAGTACGCCCACTACGAGATCCACCATTACCACGGCCGTGACACGCCGACCGACGACAGTATCTTTCGCTTCCAGCAATCGGAGTGGGAGCACTTCGACCAGACGCCTCAAGAGGGTGGCTCGTCGAGCAACCGCCTCGATGGCGACTTGCACAAGGACTACACAGACCCGAACACACCGCCCAAACAGCTGCCAAGCGATGCGCCGGTGGATGAACCGGAACCGCGTCCGTTCGGCGGTGGTGGCGGCGCGAGACTTAACTGATGCTGTGACAGACTGACAAAAACCACTGTGGGAGCTGGCGTGCCGGCTCCCACAGTGGTTTTTGTGTTTACAGTTTGGCGATAGACACTTCAGTCGACTTCACAAACGCAATCACTTCGCTGCCCACCTTCAATTCCAGGTCACGCACCGAGCGGGTGGTGATCACTGACGTCACAATGCCGGACGCGGTTTGCACGTCGATTTCAGACACCACTTCCCCCAGCAGGATTTCCTTGATCACGCCCTTGAACTGATTGCGCACGTTGATCGCTTTAATGGTCATGTCGGCTTTCCTTTTGGCTGTTGGGTCAATCCGCACGAATGCGCAGGCAGTCAAAATGCGCTATCAGATCGAACATTAAAAAGAATATATAACTCTTTATTTATTCGTTATGGGTATATAGGAATTGTTCGCCAGCAAACAGTCAATTAGCAATTTGCCCTCTGCCGCAGCTAGAGGCAGTGGCCTAAACCGAGTTGCAGCGGGCGCATGTGGTCTGATCACAGCATCATCTGTGGCGAGCCCACCCGAGGTTATACAGCCGTGCTGCGCGGGCTTAGCGTCACCCAGTACCGCGTTCGTGCCTGCACTTGCAGCCCCAGTGTCGAAGCCAGCAGGCTGAGGATCCGGTCGGTATCGTCCAGGCGGAAACTGCCCGTCACCCGCAACGCTTCCAGGCGTGGGTCCCAGCGTAATACGCCGGGACGATAGCGTTCCAACTCGCGCAAAAAATCCCCCAGCGCCTGGTTCTGCGCGGTCAGCACGCCGTCGCGCCAGTCCAGTTGCAGCCGATCAAACGGCACCCAGGCGCCAAGCCCGCTGGCGGTCAGGGAGGCTTGCTGGCCGCTCTGCAACGTCGTCAGCTGCCCATTCATATCGCGCACCTGCACCGTGCCCTCCCGCACCGACACCCGGCAGCCGGACGCCAATTGCCGTACGCACACATCGGCCTGGCTGACGCTTAACTCGCCGTAACGGGTGCGCACAGACATCGGCGCAGCGCCGGGCACCGTCAGCGCCAATTCACCCTCAACCAGGGTGATGCGCCGCTGCGCCCAGTCGATATCCACCGCAGTGGCCGTGTTGAGTTGCAGGCTGCTGCCATCGGCCAGCGGCAGCCGTTTGCGCTCACCGGTCGCCGTGTGCAAATCAGCTCGCCACGTCTGAATGGGCAACTGACGGCCAATCAACAGCACCGTCGGCACCAGCACCGCCACACCCAAGGCACGCTTGAGGATTGCCCGTCGCCCGGGCTGTGGGCGGTCGAGGCTGGCCATGGCCAGGGCGTGCGGCACGTCGCTGAAACGCTGGCGCAGGGATTGGGCTTTTTGCCAGGTCTGTTCGTGTTGCGGATGGCTGTCGCGCCACTGCTGCAAGTTGGCGTGATCACGCTCGGTGGCGGCGCCCGACTCCAGCAACGCCAGCCATTGCGCCGCCGCGCGGGCAATGTCGCGGCTCACAGCTCCACCAGCAAACAATGCTCGTAAGCCTCAGCCATGTAGCGTTTCACCGTGCGTTCAGAAACCTCAAGACGCTCGGCAATCTCGCGATAACCCAAGCCTTCCAGCTGGCTCAAGAGAAACGCGCGGCGCACCCGCACCGGCAAACCATCCAGCAATTCGTCCAGCGCGTGCAGCGTTTCCAGCACCAGCCAGCGCTGTTCGGGTGACGGCACGCACGCATCGGGCAAGTTGGCCAGGGCATTCAGATACGCCTGTTCGAGGCTGCGCCGCTGATGAAAGTTGACCAGCAAACGCTTGCCGACAGTCACCAGATACGCACGCGGCTCCTGCAGATGCGCGATCGGCTGCGCACTCGACAGCACCCGCAGGAACGTGTCCTGGCTCAGGTCCGCCGCATCCCAGGCATTGCCCAGGCGCCGACGCAGCCAGCTTTCCAGCCAACTGCGATGGTCGCGGTACAAGCTCGACAGCGTCAGTTCCGGGCCGTGGGTCGGGGCAACAGCATCATTCATGGCAAGCAACCTGCGCGGCGCGACTGAGTCTCAAATGAGATTCATTCTATTTAATATCGCGCCTACGTACCATGCCCATTTCAACATTCCGTTTAGAGCATCGCCGCCTTCTGGCGCAGCATGTCGATAAACAGCCCCAACTCGCGGCTGACCCCTTCGCCTTTGCGCAACAACAGGCCAAAAGGGGCCAGCCGCACGTCCAGCGCCACCGGCAATGCCACCACCAGGCCCATTTTCAAGTAGTCCCGCAGGGCGCTTTCCGAGAGCACCATCACCGCGTCGGTGAGCTGGATCAGTTGCTGCATCGAATAAATCGAACTGCATTCGATGATGTCCGCCGGGCTCGGCAGCGCCAGGTCTTGCAGGGCCTCGTCGAAACCGATCCGCGCCGGGCTGGTTTGCGGTTGCAGGATCCACGGCCAGTCGCTCACCAACTCTGCCAGCTCCAGCCGCTCGCGCTGAGCCAGAGGATGACCGGCGTGCACCACCACCAGCATGCGTTCGTTGCCCAACGGCTCGAAGGTGTAATGCTCGCTGTCGGTGGCGGCATTGCGTCGGGTAATGCCCAGGTCGATGCGGCCCTGTTCGAGCAACTGGATCACCTGGTCGCTGGTGTCACCCATGATGCGGATACGCAATTGCGGGTAGAGGCTCTTCATCTGCGCGATGCAGTTCATGACCAGGTCCGGCGCCGCGCCCATGATCGTGCCGATCGACAGGTAGCCATAACCGCCCTGCTGACGCGCCATCAAGTCTTCGGCGCAGCGGTCCAGCCCGCTCAGGGCTGACTCGGCAAAACGGATCAGCTCCTGGCCCAGCGCTGTAGGCCGCATGCCACGGGGCAAACGCTCGAACAGGTCGCAGGCAAACATGTCCTCGATCTCACGCAACATGCGCGTGGCCGCCGGTTGCGACATGTTCAAAGCTTGAGAGGCACGGTGCAGGTTTTGGCTGGAACTCAACGCCACCAGCATGTGCAGGTGCTTGTAGCGCAGCCGGTTGAACAGGCTTCGAGAGACGAGCGGATGACTCATACAGTTCCTTGTTATCGATACCCTGAGGTTATCGCTTGTAAGCGAGATTCGATTTGTAGCGTATCTCTCGCCCGCCGTACAGTCCGGCCCATAAGAACAAAACATCGGACGCCATTATGAAAACCCTGCCTGCGCCCCTGCTCGCCAAAATTTCCTGGCGGCTGCTGCCCTTCCTGCTGTTGATGTACATCATGGCCTTTCTCGACCGCGCCAACGTCGGGTTCGCCAAACAAGCCTTCCAGGCCGATACCGGCTTGAGCGATGCCGCGTTCGCCTTCGGCGCCGGGGTGTTTTTCGTCGGCTACGCGCTGCTGGAAGTGCCGAGCAACCTGATCCTGCACCGCGTCGGCGCCCGCCTGTGGATGTGCCGGATCATGGTCAGTTGGGGCCTGGTGTCGGCGGCGATGGTGTTCGCCCACAACGAAACCAGCTTTTATGTCCTGCGCTTTCTGCTCGGCGTGGCCGAAGCGGGCTTCTTCCCCGGCGTCATTCTTTACCTCACTTACTGGTTCCCCCAAGCCGTGCGCGGCAAGGCCATGGGTTTCTTCTACTTTGGTGCGCCGCTGGCGTTCATCTTCGGCAGCCCGCTGTCCGGGTTGTTGTTGGAGATGGATGGCTTCGGCGGGGTTCACGGCTGGCAATGGCTGTTCGCGGTGGAGGGCTTGATGGCCACCGCTGTGGGCATCTGGGCCTATTGGTACCTGGATAATCGCCCCGCCGATGCCAAGTGGTTGACCGTGGATGAGCGCGAGCAAATCCAGGCGCTGCTCGATACCGAAGACAGCCACAAAACCTCTCACGGCCGCAGCCTGCTGAACGTGCTGTGCCAACCGTCAGTGCTGTATTTGTGCCTGGTGTATCTGCTGATCCAGGCCAGCGTGTACGGCGTGGTGTTTTACCTGCCAACTCAGGTCGGTGGGCTGCTCGGCACCAAGGTCGGGCTGATGGTCGGGCTGGTGTCGGCCATTCCATGGGGCTGCGCGCTGTTTGCCGCCTGGTGGATTCCCGCCTACTCCGACCGCACCGGCGACCGCCGCCGCACCGCCAGCCTGACGCTGTTAATGGCCGCTGCCGGTATCGCCTGTTCGGTGACCTTTGCCAACCCGCTGCTGGGCATGCTTGCCCTGTGTTTCGCGGCCTCGGGTTTCATCGCCGTGCAACCGGTGTTCTGGACGTTCCCCTCCAGCTACCTGGCCGGCAGCGCGGCTGCCGCCGGCATCGCGTTGATCAATTCCTTTGGCGCCCTCGGCGGGTTTATTGCGCCCGTGATCAAGCACTGGGCCGAAAGCGCTTTCCACTCCCCGGCGGCCGGTCTCTACCTGCTGTCCGCCACCACGGTCCTGGCGGCATTGCTGGTACTGGGCATCCATTCACCCGGCCATAAGGCGTCGAACACGCCGGCCACTGTTTAACTCCAGGAGTCACACCATGGGTCACCTCACTATCAAACACGTGCGCGCCTTTGTACTGCGCGGCGGCGGCGCGGATTACCACGACCAGGCCGACGGCCACTGGATCGACGACCACATCAGCACGCCCATGAGCAAATACCCCGAATACCGCCAGAGCCGCCGCAGTTTCGGCATCAACGTGCTCGGTACGCTGGTGGTGGAAATTGAAGCCAGCGACGGCACTGTCGGCTTTGCCGTGACCACTGGCGGTGAACCGGCGGCCTATATCGTCGAGAAACACCTGGCGCGTTTTATCGAGGGCGCCCGCGTCACCGATATCGAAAAGATCTGGGACCAGATGTACCAGTCCACCCTTTATTACGGCCGCAAGGGTTTGGTGATCAATACGATCTCCGGTGTCGACCTGGCCTTGTGGGACTTGCTCGGCAAAATCCGCCGGGAACCGGTGCACCAATTGCTCGGCGGTGCGGTGCGTGACGAGCTGCAGTTCTACGCCACCGGCGCGCGCCCCGACCTCGCGCAGAAGATGGGTTTCATCGGCGGCAAAATGCCCCTGCACCACGGCCCCAGCGAAGGCGAAGAAGGCCTGCGCAAAAACCTCGAAGCCCTGGCGACCATGCGCGAACGGGTCGGCCCGGATTTCTGGCTGATGCTCGATTGCTGGATGAGCCTGGACCTGAACTACGCGACCAAACTGGCGATGGGTGCCCATGAATACGGGCTGAAATGGATCGAAGAAGCCTTGTCCCCGGACGACTACTGGGGCTACGCCGCCCTGCGCAACAACGTGCCCAAGGGCATGCTGGTCACCACTGGCGAACACGAAGCCACGCGCTGGGGCTTTCGCATGCTGCTGGAGATGGGCTGCTGCGACATTATCCAGCCCGACGTCGGCTGGTGCGGCGGCCTCACCGAACTGGTGAAAATCTCCGCCCTGGCCGATGCCCACAACGCGATAGTCGTGCCCCACGGCTCGTCGGTCTACAGCTACCACTTTGTTGCCACACGCCATAACAGCCCGTTCGCCGAATTCCTGATGATGGCGCCCAAGGCCGACGAAGTGGTGCCCATGTTCCATCCGCAACTGCTCGGCGAACCGGTACCGGTGAATGGCCGCATGCGCCTGTCAGTACTCGACAAGCCCGGTTTCGGCGTTGACCTGAACCCGGATTGCCAACTGCACCGTCCGTACAACCGCTGAGGAAGACTGCCATGAACATGCCCCGCAACGGCTTCAAGGCCGCCCTCGCCGAGGGCGCCACGCAATATGGCATCTGGGCCGGTTTCGCCACCGCCTATGCGGCCGAAATCGTCGCCAGCACCGGCTATGACTGGATGCTCATCGATGGCGAGCACGCGCCCAATACCGTTCCCAGCGTACTCAACCAATTGCAGGCAGTGGCGCCCTACTCCACAGCACCCGTGGTACGTGCGGTAAGTGGCGACGCCAACCTGATCAAACAATTGCTGGATGTCGGCGCCCAGACCCTGATGATCCCCATGGTCGAAACCGCTGAACAAGCCCAGGCCCTGGTGCGCGCCATGCGTTACCCGCCCCACGGCATTCGTGGCGTCGGCGGTGGTTTAACCCGCGCCACGCGCTGGGACGGCGTGGCGGATTACCTGCAAACCGCCCATGAGCAGCTGTGCCTGATCGTGCAAGTGGAGTCGCGTCTGGGCGTGGAAAACGTCGCGGCGATCGCCGCCGTGGAGGGCGTGGACGCGGTGTTTATCGGCCCGGCCGACCTGTCCATCGGCCTCGGTCATGCGGGTAATCCTGGCCACCCCGAGGTCCAGCAACGCATCAAGCACGCCGTGGACGCCACCCTTGCCGCCGGCAAGGTCAGCGGCATCCTGGCGCCCAACGAAGAAGACGCGCGCCGCTACCAGGCCTGGGGTTGCCGCTTTATCGCGGTGGCCATCGACATCAGCCTGCTGCGCCAAAGCGCAGTGGCAACACTCGCCCGTTATCGCCCGGCCGCCGACGCGAAAGCGCCGTCGCGCACTTACTGAGGAACCTGCCCATGTCATCCGTTCCCGTTTACCAGAACTTTATCAACGGCCGTTTCGTCGCCAGCCAGGCACACATTGACGTGCTCAACCCGGCCACCGGCGCGCTGCTGTCGAAGGTGCCGGCCTCCACCGCTGCCGACGTCGACCAGGCACTCGCCGCCGCTCGCCATGCGCAAAAAGACTGGGCGCGCAAACCCGCCATCGAACGCGCCGGCCACTTGCGGCGCATCGCTGCCAGGCTGCGCGAAAACGTCGCCCACCTGGCACGCACCATCACCCTGGAACAGGGCAAGGTCAGTGGCCTGGCGGAGGTCGAAGTCAACTTCACCGCCGACTACCTAGACTACATGGCCGAATGGGCGCGGCGTATCGAAGGCGAGATCATCACCAGCGACCGCCAGAACGAAAATATCTTCCTGTTCCGCAAGCCGCTGGGCGTGGTGGCCGGCATCCTGCCGTGGAATTTTCCGTTCTTCCTGATCGCGCGCAAGATGGCCCCGGCGCTGCTCACCGGCAATACCATCGTGATCAAGCCCAGCGAAGAAACCCCGAATAACTGCTTCGAATTCGCCAAACTCGTGGCCGAGACCGACCTGCCCGCAGGCGTGTTCAACGTGGTGTGCGGCGACGGCCAGGTCGGCGGTGCACTCACTGCGCACAAAGGCGTGGACATGATCAGCTTCACCGGCAGCGTGGCCACCGGTTCGCGAATCATGACCGCCGCCGCACCGAATATCACCAAGCTCAACCTGGAGCTGGGCGGCAAGGCGCCGGCCATCGTGCTGGCTGACGCCGACCTCGACCTGGCGGTGAAAGCCATCCGCGATTCGCGCATCATCAATACCGGCCAAGTGTGCAACTGCGCCGAGCGCGTGTACGTGGAGCGCAAGGTCGCCGACCAGTTTATCGAGCGCATCAGCGCCGCGATGTCGGCCACGCGCTTCGGCGACCCGATCGCTCAGGCTGATGTGGAGATGGGCCCGCTGATCAACCGCCAGGGCCTGGACAGCGTCAACCGCAAAGTGCGCACGGCATTGAGCCAGGGCGCCACCCTGGTCAGCGGCGGGCAGATTGCCGACCTGGGCGCGGGCTTTCACTTCCAGCCAACCGTGTTGGCTGGCTGCCGCGCCGACATGGAGATCATGCGCGAAGAGATTTTCGGCCCGGTACTGCCAATCCAGATTGTCGATGACTTGGACGAAGCCATCGCCATGGCCAATGACTGCGACTACGGCCTGACCTCATCGATCTATACCCGCGACCTGGGCAAGGCGATGCATGCGGTGCGCGAGATTGATTTTGGCGAAACCTACGTCAACCGCGAGAACTTCGAAGCCATGCAAGGCTTCCATGCCGGTGTGCGTAAATCCGGCGTGGGCGGTGCTGACGGCAAACACGGCCTGTACGAATACACCCATACGCACGTGGTGTACCTGCAGAGCTGAGGTGGTGAAACCTGGCCCGGCGCGGTAGCGTGCGGGCCTTCCCCAGAATGCTACAGATAAGGACTGCGCCATGCCCCTGCCCCCTTACAGCGGCCCGATCATCGACAGCCATCTGCACCTGTTTGACCCGCGTCGCGCTCAAGGCATTCCCTGGCCGGAGCCGGGTAACCGCCTGTACGCCGCGCATTTGCCAGCGCATTACTGGGCGGTGGCAAGCGAACACAACGTGGTCGGCGCCATCGCCGTGGAAGCCAGCCCGTGGCGTGACGACAATCACTGGCTGCTCGATACCCTGCGCAGCGACCCGCGCATGCTGGGGTTTGTCGGCAACCTGGACCCACGTGAAGCGTCTTTCGCTGCCGACCTCGATGCACTGGCCCATGAGCCGCTGTTTCTTGGCCTGCGCTACGGCAACCTGTGGGGCCGCGACCTGCTGCTGGACCAGACCCGCCCGGGATTTATCGACGGGTTGCGCCAGCTGGCCGCCTGCGGACGCAGCCTGGACAGTGCCAACCCGAACCCGCGCCTGATCAAGGGCCTGTTGCACGTGAGCGACGCGCTGCCGCAACTGCGCATTGTCGTCGACCACCTGCCGAACGCCCAGGTGCCGACCGGCGAAGAAAACGCCTACCACGCCGACCTGTTGCGCCTGGCCGAACGGCCGAATGTGTTCGCCAAACTGGCAGAAATTCCCCAGCTCGGGCCGCATGGCTTGATCACCGACACCGCGTTCTACAACGACCGACTGGCGGTGTTGTGGGAGGCCTTTGGCGAGGACCGTTGTTTTTTTGGCAGTGACTGGCCCAACAGCGATCACTTGGCGGATTTCGCCACCACGCAGGCGTTAGTAAAAAACTGCATGGCAGACAAATCCGAAGCGGCGCAGGCCAAGTTCTTTTTGCATAACGCGGTGCGCATCTACACGCCTGCGCCGTCCCATGGAGAACTGTGATGCAAACCCGTGCCTTTCGCATGAACCTTAACCCGGGCCAGGCCGACGAATACCGTCGACGCCACGATGAGCTCTGGCCAGACCTGGCCCAGGTGCTGCTGCAGGCGGGCGTGGTGGACTATCGGATTTTTCTCGATGAAGCCGCCAACGCGCTGTTTGCGGTGCTGACCCACGAAGACGCCCATGGCCTGGACGAACTGCCCGGCACCGCGCTGATGCAACGCTGGTGGACCTACATGCAGGACATCATGCCCAGCCACGCGGATGCCTCGCCGATCAGCGTTGACCTGCTGCCCATGTTCCACCTGACGCGCCCCTGAACCGACTGGCTCACAACAACAATAAAAAGGATTCAACCACGTGGAAATCATTCTCTTCGGTGTGGTTCTGCACTTTATCGGCGGCTTCGCTTCCGGCAGTTTCTACATCCCCTACAAGAAGGTCCGCGGCTGGGCCTGGGAAAGTTATTGGATCACCGGCGGCCTGGTGTCCTGGCTGATCGTGCCGCTGATTGCCGCGCAGCTCACTGTGCCGGGCTGGGTGGAAATCCTGCGCACGGCCGACACCGGCACCCTGCTGTGGACCTATCTGTTTGGGGTGTTATGGGGCATCGGCGGGCTGACCTTCGGCCTGACCATGCGCTACCTCGGTTTGTCCCTGGGCATGTCGCTGATCATGGGCCTGACCTCGGCCCTCGGCGCCTTGATGCCAGCGTTGTACCGCGACCTGTTCACCACTGAAACCGAGGGCACTCTGACCTCGATGCTGGCCTCACAGGGCGGGCATTGGGTGCTGTGGGGCGTGGCCGTTTCGTTGATCGGCATCGCGGTGTGTGGCAAGGCCGGGCTGATCAAGGAACGCGAAGTGTCCCAGGCGGTGAAGCTCGCCAGTGTCAGCGAGTTTTCGCTGGGCAAGGGCATGCTGGTGGCGGTGATTTCGGGGATACTGAGCGCCTGCTTCAGCTACGGTATTTCCGCTGGCCGGCCACTCGCCGCCGCCGCGGTGGAGCACGGCGCCAACAGCCTGTTCCAGAACAACGTGACCTTCATGGTGATCATGTGGGGCGGTTTGACCACCAACGGGATCTGGTGCCTGTGGCTCAACTGGCGCAACCGCACCTTCTCCAACTACACCGACCGCAGCACCCCGCTGCTGAGCAATTACCTGCTGGTGGCCATCGCCGGGACCCTGTGGTTCCTGCAGTTTTTCTTCTATGGCATGGGCGAAAGCCGCCTGCAGAACGACGCCAGTTCATGGGTGCTGCACATGTCGTTCATCATCATCGTGTCCAACTGCTGGGGCCTGTATTTCCGCGAATGGCAAGGCACCAGCGCGACCAACAAGGGCGTATTGGTGGCGGGCATCGCGGTGATCCTCGGCGCCATCGCCATGGTCGGTTACGGCAATTACCTCGGCTGAACCTCTCATTTTCCCAGGAGACTTTTTATGTTGCTTGCAGACAAAACGGTGATCATCACCGGCGCCTCCCGTGGCATCGGCCGCGCCGCCGCCCGTGAATGTGCGCGTCAGGGCGCTCGCGTGGTGATCGGCCACAGCGGCAGCGGCCAGGGCACCGAGGCGGCGTACTCGTTGATTGAAGAGATCAAGGCGTTCGGCGGCCAGGCCATTGAAGTCGGTGGCGACGCCGCCGACCCGGACACCGGCGACGCGCTCGTTGCCGGCGCAGTCAAAGCCTTCGGCAGCGTCGATGTGTTCGTCAACAACGCCGGGATCTGCCCGTTCCACTCGTTCCTCGACATGCCGCGCGAGGTCTACCTGAAGACCGTCAACACCAACCTCAACGGCGCCTACTTCGCCGTGCAGGCGGCGGCCAACCAGATGAAAAACCAGGGCCGTGGCGGTGCGATCATCGCCGTCAGTTCCATCAGTGCGCTGGTGGGCGGCGGCATGCAAACCCACTACACGCCGACCAAGGCCGGGCTGCATTCGTTGATGCAATCCTGCGCGATTGCGTTGGGGCCCTATGGCATTCGCTGCAACTCGGTGTTGCCGGGCACCATCGCCACCGACATCAACAAGGAAGATTTGGCCGATGAAGAAAAGCTCGCCTATATGACCTCGCGCACGCCGCTGGGTCGTTTGGGCGAACCGGATGACGTGGCCGGGCCGATTGTGTTCCTGGCCTCCGACATGGCGCGCTATGTGACCGGCGCGTCGTTGCTGGTGGATGGCGGGTTGTTCGTTAACCTGCAGTAAACACCACCCCCTAACAAACACCACAGTTCCAATGTGGGAGCGGGCTTGCCCGCGATAGCGACAGATCAGTCACCGATGCACTGGCTGATCCACCGCTATCGCGGGCAAGCCCAGCTCCCACAGGGACCGCGCACGCCTGAAATTTGAGTTTCACCCCATAAAAACAACAATACCCAGGAGCATCCCATGCGTACCACCCTCCCCCTGGCCCTGCTGTGCAGCGCCATGTCGACCTGTGCCTTCAGCGCCGGTTTGCTGGACCCCAATTCCCCCGCCATGCTCGGCGACTGGAACGGCCTGCGCCCGCAATTGGCCGAGCAAGGCTACGATTTCACCTTGAAGTACGTCGGCGAAGTCGGCTCCAACCTCGGCGGTGGCTACAACTCCCACACCACCGCGCGCTGGAGCGATCAGTTGATCCTCGGCGTAAACATGGACCTGCAAAAACTCCTCGGCTGGCAGGACGCGACCTTTCGCATCGGCATCGGCGAGCGCCACGGCAAGGACATCACTAACGACCGCGTGCATCAACCCAACGCCACCGGCCTGACCTCGACCATGGAAGTGTTCGGCGGCGGCAATGCCTGGCGGCTATCTCAGTTGTGGTACGAGCAGAAATTCTTCGATCGCAAATTTGCCCTCAAACTCGGGCGCTTCGGCCACGGCGAAGACTTCGACCAATTCCCCTGCGAATTCCAGAACGTCACCCTGTGCGGTTCTCAGGAAGGCAACTGGAACGGCGTGTGGAACAGCTTTCCCATCAGCCAGTGGGCAGTGCGCGCCAAGTACCAGTTCACCGATGAGTTGGCGGTGCAGGTCGGCGCCTACGACAAGAACCCCGGCAACGCCGAAGCCAGCAATGGCTTCAAACCGTTTATCAGCGGCTCCCAAGGCACCAGTTTCCCCATCGAAGCTATCTGGAAAGGCCAGATCGCTGGCCTCAGCGCCGAGTACCACGCCGGTTATTACTACGCCAACGCTGACGCCAAGGACAACCTCAAGGATGCAGACGGCAACTTCGCCGCCAGCTCCGGCAAGCCCTACAAGCTGTATTCCAGCAACGATGGCTGGTGGCTGTCGGGTCAGCAGCAACTGACAACGGTCGACGGCAACGCCAAACGCGGGCTCAACGCGTTCGCCAACCTGACCATGAATGACCCGGACAAAAGCGTGATCAAAAGCCTGGTCCAGGTCGGCCTGATCTACCGTGGCCCGTTCGATTCACGCCCTGACGACACGGTGGGTATTGGCGCCTCGAAGTTGCAGGTCAGCGACCGCTACACCCGCAATACACAGATGCTCAACGCAGCCAACGGCGTCACCGATATTGATGACCCGCTGTACGTGCCCGAACAACGCCGCGAATACAGCTACGAGATCAACTACGGCTTCCAGGCAACAAAATGGCTGATGGTGCGCCCCAACCTGCAATACGTGAAATACCCCGGCGGGCTCACGCAAACCACCGGCGCAGTGGTTGGCGGTGTGCAGTTTATTGCCGACTTCTAGTCTTTCTCGCCATCAAACACCTGCCCGCGCCCCACCACGCTGGCAGGCTTGAGCAGCGCACCCGGCGCCAATACCGCATTGGCGCCGATACGGCACTGATCGCCCAACAAGGCACCAAACTTGTCGCAGCCGGTGCGCTGCACATGCCCGTCAACCCGTACCCGCACTTCCTTGTCGTCGCGCTCATTGCGGTAGTTGGCGACGATGCTCCCCGCCTCCAGGTTAATCCCGTGGCCCAGTACCGAATCGCCGACGAAATTGAAGTGCGCCAGCTTGCTGCCGCTGAACACGAAGGACGTTTTCAGTTCAGCGCCGGGGCCAATGATGCAGTGTGCATCCAGCCAGCACCCGCCGCGCAACAGTGAGCCGCTGGCGATAAAGCAATGGGCGCCGATGATCAGCGGCCCTTTAAGCAAGGCGCCGGGCTCGACGGTGGCGGTACGGTGCACGGCGACGTCATCTTCAATGCGGTAATCCTCCACCGACAATTCGGCCAGCAACTGCCGGACGATGGCGGGCGCCTGGGAGACCATCGCCCAGGGCGTCAAGTCAGTCCAGGGCGCCAGGGCAGAGTGTGAAAAGTGCGCGATGTAATCGGTGATTCGGATCAACGTCGAACCCTCCAGCAGTCAGAGAAGTTCGAAAACCTACCATGCCCACGGGGAAAAACGCATCTTTACTATTTGTCTTGTTGTGGATATTTTATCCACAAATACCCATGAGGTCCGTCCCATGCAATTGCCGACTTACCCCGATGTCATCGCTGCCGCCCTGCGCCTGGAAGGCTTCGCCCACCAGACGCCGGTATTTACTTCACGCACCCTGAATGCCGAGACCGGTGCCGAGGTGTTTATCAAATGCGAAAACCTGCAACGCACCGGTTCCTTCAAGTTTCGCGGTGCGTTCAACGCGCTTTCGCGTTTCGATGAACAGCAGCGCAAGGGCGGCGTGGTGGCATTTTCGTCTGGCAACCACGCGCAGGGCATCGCGCTGGCGGCAAGCTTGCTGGGCATGCCGGCAACCATCGTCATGCCCGCCGATGCGCCGGCGTCCAAGGTCACGGCCACCCGTGGCTACGGTGCCAGCGTGGTGTTGTATGACCGCTTCACCGAGGACCGCGAGCAGATCGGCCGCACGCTGGCGGTTGAACACGGCATGACCTTGATCCCGCCTTACGACCACCCGCACATCCTTGCCGGCCAGGGCACGGCGGCCAAAGAGCTGCTCGAATTCACCGGGCCACTGGACGCACTGTTTGTGGGCCTGGGCGGTGGCGGCATGCTCTCGGGCACGGCATTGTCGACCCGTGCGCTGTCACCCGATTGCCAATTGTTCGGCGTGGAGCCCGAAGCCGGAAATGACGGCCAACGCTCGTTGCGCAGTGGCAGCATCGTGCATATCGACACCCCGGCGACCATCGCCGACGGCGCACAGACCCAACACCTGGGCAACTACACATTTCCCATCATCCGTGACCTGGTGAACGACATTCTCACGGTGTCGGACGCCGAACTGGTGGCCTCGATGAAGTTCTTCATGCAACGCATGAAAATGGTCGTGGAGCCCACCGGCTGCCTCGGCCTGGCGGCATTGCGCGGCATGGGCGATCAATTCAGGGGCCAGCGTGTGGGGGTCATCGTGACCGGCGGCAACGTGGACTTTCAGAACTTCGCCACGCTGATCCAGGAGGCGTCATGAAGATCATCAACACGCCCACCGCATCGACACCTGCCGGGCACTATGCGCAGGCCGTCAGCCATGGCGACACCTTGTACATCTCCGGGCAATTACCGGTCAGCCCGGATGGGCGGCACAACCTGTCGGCCTCGTTTGCCGAACAAGTGCAGCTGGCGCTGGCGAATGTGCTGGCGATTCTGAAGGCTTCGGGCGGCTCACCCGAGGACCTGGTGAAAGTCACCGTGTACGTGGTGGGCGTCGAACACTGGCCGCAGTTCGACCAGGTTTATGCCGCCGCGCTCGGCGAGCACCGCCCCGCGCGTGCGGTGGTGCCGGTGCCTGAGTTGCATCACGGCTACCTGGTCGAGATCGAAGCCGTGGCGCGTTACTTGGCGTAGGTGTAAACCGCCGCGCGCGACACGCCGAGGTGCGAAGCCACGGTTTCCATGGCCCGGCGAATGTCCATGCAGCCGGAGTCTTTGAGTTCTTGCATCAACACACGGCGGTCCGCGGTCTTGAGCGCACGCGGGGTCGTCGCCAGCCGCGCGGCGAACTTGTCGATACGCGCACGAATCGCGTCGGCGCCCGACGGGTCGAGGGAGTCATTCGGGTTGTCGCCGCTGAGCGAACCGAACTGTTCCAGCATGCCTTGCAAGCCACGGAACAGCGAAAGATCGACGTTCATGCACAGGGCGGCGACGTATTCGCCGCTGGCGCCCTTGATGCCGATGGACGTGCTTTTGACCTGGCGACCATCGCTGAACTGGTTCTGGTAATTGGCGATGACCTGGTCGTACTCCGGGTCGGCGATGCGTGCCAGGCCCAGCGCCGTGGCCGGATCACCCGGCTGACGCCCGGAGAGGTTGTTGTGGATTGCCAGAATCGCGTGCTGCGGGTCGCGCAGGTCATGCAGCACCACTTCGCAGAACGGGCTGAAGGTTTTGCTCAAGCCTTCGGCGATCTGCTCTAGCTGGGAGATCAGGTGGGTGTCTTGGGTCGAGGTCTTTTTCATGCGAGACAACATATCCAGTCATGGACAGGGCGTCAATTTGCGGGTGTGCGGTTGGGTTGGGTACATATCCGTTGTTTGGGTGATGGCTGAAATTGGTTCCGCTCTGTGGGGGCTGATTTTTGTGGGAGCTGGCTTGCCTGCGATGGCATCTACTGGGTCTGCCTGATGTACCGAGGTGTTTGCATCGCAGGCAAGCCAGCTCCCACAGTGGATCTCCATTTAATCAGGAAGACCGCAATCTGCCTCAAAAAACAGCGCCTTTGATTCAACCACCCAGGTCGGCTACTAGGCCGCCGTGCTGTAGATTTTGATCTTGATCTGAGGCGCCCGTTAACCACGCTGGCCGCAGTCCTCAAGCATCCTGCAAAATCAAATCCGCGCCCTTCTCAGCCACCATCAACACCGCCGCATGAGTATTACCCGACGTCACATTCGGAAAAATCGACGCATCAACAATCCGCAACCCGTGCAACCCGTGCACCTTCAAATGCTTATCCACCACCGACACCAAAGGGTCCGACCCCATAGCGCAAGAACCGCACAAGTGATAAATCGACCCACTGTTCTCGCGGAAGTATTGCAGCATCTGCTCATCCGTCTGCACCGCAGCCCCCGGCAAAACCTCAGCCACGGTAATCCCCCTGAGCGCCGGCGCCTGCATGATCTTGCGCATCAAACGACTCCCCTGAATCACCTCGTCAATGTCCTTCTGAGTACTCAGATAATTAGGATCAATCAACGCCGCATCACGCGGGTTTTTCGAGGCGATGCGGATGGTGCCCCGACTGGTCGGCCGACACGGGTTAAAGCACAGCAAAAAGCCGGAATACGGCTCAGGCTTAAGGCTGGCCTTGTTGTTTTTCGGAATCTGATACGACAACGGGTTGAAGTACAACTGCAGGTTCGGGTCCGCCTGATCGTCATTACCCCGAAAGAAACCACCGGCCTGGTTGACGCTCATCGCCAGCGCACCCTTGCGGGTAAACAGGTATTTGAGGCCGAGCTTGAGCTGGCCAAACAGCGAACTCAACTCGTCATTCAGCGTCGGAATATTGGCCTTGTAGTAATAGCTGGCACACAGATGATCCTGCAAATTCTCGCCCACCGCCGGCAGGTGCTTGACGAGCGCAATATTGTGCTCGGCCAGCAATTGCTGATCAGCCACACCGGACAGTTGCAGGATCTTCGGCGTGTCCACCGCCCCGGCGCAGAGAATCACCTCCTTGCGCGCACTGAACGTGCGGCTCACACCGTGCTGGGTCACAATAATGCCGGTGGCGCGCTGCGCGTCGTCGAACAGCACGCGGTCGACCAGGGCATGCAACTCCACCGTCAGGTTCGAGCGGCCAAGCGCCGGATGCAGGTGCGCAAAGCTGCTGGAGCTGCGCTCGCCATTGCGGGTGTTGACGTCATAGAGGCCCGCGCCTTCGAAGTTCGGGCCGTTGAAGTCGTCGCTTTGCGCATACCCCAACTGCTCGCACCCCTTGAGGAACACATCGCAGATCGGGTGGGTCTGGCCCTTCATCGGCGTGATGCTGATGGGGCCGCTGCCGCCGTGGTACTCGGTGTCGCCCAGCGGGTGATTTTCCAGCTTGCGAAAGTACGGCAGCACGTCCGCAAAACTCCAGCCGTCGTTGCCATTGGCCGCCCAGTCATTGAAGTCATGGGCCTGGCCGCGCACGTAGATCATCGCGTTGATCGAGCCCGAACCGCCCTGCACTTTGCCGCGCGGCGCGTAGATTTCACGGCCCGCCAGCTGCTTTTGCGGCTGGCTGTAGTACATCCAGTTGAACCTCGGGTTGTAATACATTTTGGCGAACCCGACCGGGATCTTGAACCACAGGGAACTGTCCTTGCCGCCGGCTTCCAGCAGTAGCACGGAGTATTCGCCCGAGGCGGACAACCGGTTGGCGAGAACGCAGCCAGCGGCGCCGGCACCGGCGATGATGTAGTCGTATGTCATTCACGGTTACCGCATAAGTCGTTTTTTTTAGCCCTTGGCGGGCGAAGTGTCTTTGACGTCAGTCGGGGTCGCGCCCATTTGCAGGTGCAGGCGCTCGCCGGTGTACGGCGTGTGCTTGCGTACCACGTCCATGTTCAGCTCCACGCCCAGGCCCGGCTCGGTGGACGGGATGATGTAGCCGTCCTCCCATTGCAGCGGTTTGGTCAGCACTTCGGAGTGGAAACCGCCCCAGGTCATGATGCTTTCCTGAATCAGGAAGTTCGGCGTGCACGTCGCCAGCTGGAAACTCGCCGCCGCGCCAATCGGCCCGTTGTACAGGTGCGGTGCGATTTGCGCGTAATACGCCTCGGCCATGCTCGCGATCTTTTTGGCTTCGAGCAGCCCGCCGCAGCGCGCCACGTTCATCTGCAAAATCGACGCGCCGCCAGCTTGCAGCAGCTTGAAAAACTCATACTTGGTGGTCAGGCGTTCGCCGGTGGCAATCGGGATCGTGGTCTTGGCCGCGACCTGCGCCATGGCGTCTTCCTGGCCTGGCGGCACGGGTTCCTCGAACCACAGCGGGTCGTATTTCTCCAGGCGCTTGGCCAGGCGAATCGCCGACGACGGCACCATCTGCCCGTGAGTCCCAAACAGCAGGTCGCATTTGTCGCCCACTGCTTCGCGGATCTTGCGGCAGAAGGTTTCGCAGCGCTCCAGCACTTCCAGCGAGATCTGGTGGCCGGAGTACGCGGTGTAAGGCCCTGCCGGGTCGAACTTCACGGCGGTGAAGCCCTTGTTCATGTTCTCGATGGCGCATTCAGCGGCCAGATCCGGGTCGTCGTAGTCGTACTCGCCCTTGCTGTTGACCGGGTACAGGTAGGTGTAGGAGCGCAGGCGCTCATTGACCTTGCCGCCGAGCAATTCGTAGACCGGTTTGTTGGCGGCCTTGCCGATAATGTCCCAGCAGGCCATTTCCAGGCCGCTGACTACGCCCATCATGGTCAGGTCCGGGCGCTGGGTGAAGCCGCTCGAATAGGCCTGGCGGAAGAAGCGTTCGATGTGGTGCGGGTCGTGGTTGAGCAGGTAGCGTTCGAACACGTCTTCGATGATCGGCAGCATGGCCTTGGGTCCGAAGGTGGCGGCGTAGATCTCGCCAACGCCTTCGATGCCGCAGTCGGTCTTGAGCTTGACGAACAGCCAGTACATGCCGCCGATGTGCGGCGGCGGTACGGCAACGATATGGGTTTCAAGGGCGACGATTTTCATCTCAGGCACCTGTCTGGTTGAATTTTTTACGGTTGATTCGAGCGCGCAGCGTCAGCGCCGCGAGGGTGCCAAGCACGCCGATGAAGGCGATGTAGCCGAAATACAGGTTGTAACCGGCCTTGCCGGGATAGGTGTCGGTCAGGTAACCGTTGATCAGCGGGATGAACGTGTCGGGCAGGTAACCCACTACCGAGACAATCCCGATCGCAAGGCCGGTGATGCGCAGCGGGATGTCGCAGCTGTCGAGGATCGCCCAGTACAGGCCGCGAATCGCGTAGGTCATCAGCCCGATAAAAATCACCGTGCCAATCAGCAACCCCAGGCTGTTGAGCGCCGGGAACACGATCAGCCCGACCATCGCCAGGGTCACCAGCACCAGCGCGACAATCAGCACCGAGATGTTCGAAAACTTGTCGCCCAGCCAGCCGCCACCGATGCCACCGATGGGGCGCATCCACAGTTTGATTGTGGTGATGGTGCCAGCCATCACGGCGGTCATGCCGCTGCCTTGCAAATAATCAGAGAAGCTGTAGGTGGCCCAGAACATGTGATAACCGCAGAACACGATGGCAGTGACCAGCCACAGTTCGGGGATTTTCACCAGCGTCGTCAGGTCGGTTACCAGGTTGAACTTGCCCTTCTCCACCGGCGCTGTTTCAGCCATGGATTCCGGATCCTTGAGCAGCACGAGCACGCAGCCGATAGCGATACACACGAACGAATACAGGTAGACCACGTGCTTGAAGCCCTCGGCCGCCGTCTGGCTGCGGGTTTCAGTGGCGTAGGCGAACAAGCCCAGGGCCACGGTGGCCAACAGTGCCTCGACCAAACCGCGACCACCATCGAGGATCCCGAAGAAACGGCCCTGCTCGCTCTGGTGGGCAATCATCTTCACGCGCTTGAGCACCGAGGCCCAGAAGGTCAGCCCGGTGGTCAGGCCCCAGCAACCGAAAATGATCATCAGGCCGGTCATCGACGGCACGGTCGAGTACCAAATCCCCAACGCGCCGGTGGCGACCAGTGAGAAGAAAATCAGGAAGCGTGGCGGCAAGCGATCCGCCAACCAGCCACTGGGCAGGTAGCTGAGCAAAAAAATCGTGCCGAGCATGGAATACAGGTAGCCCAGCTCGCTGTGGTTGATGTGGAACACCTCCAGCATAGTGGTCTGGTAGACCTGGCGCAGGTAGAGGATCGGGTAGATCGCCCCGGCGGCGAGGACCAGCAACATCAACTGGAAGTAGCGACTGGCGGTGTCGCTGTTTGCCGCAGACACGGCAACGGAAACCCGGGCAACGGGTGCAGGCTTGGACATCGTGTGGACCTCAGGCACCCGATGCGCGGGAGCCCTGATAATTGTTTTTATTAAAGGTGCAACGGCTATTCGTGGATCAGTACTTCATGACCACAAGGCGAGTCTGGGTGAATTCAAGCATCCCGTGCTTGCCATCATCACCGCCCAGCCCCGAGCGCTTCCAGCCGGCGTGGAAGCCCTGATACGGGTCTGCCGGGGTGCGATTGACGTACAACTCGCCGGCTTCGATGGCGTTCGCCACTTTCATCGCCGTGCGGTAGTTCTCGGTGTAGAGCACCGACGACAGGCCGAACTGATGGTCGTTGGCCATGGCCAGGGCTTCCTCGATGTCGCGGTACTTGAGCACCGGCAGCACCGGGCCGAAGATTTCTTCCCTGATGATCTCCATGTCCTGGCGGCAGCCACTGAGCAAGGTCGGCGGGTAAAAATGCCCCGGGCCTTCAGGCAGCACGCCGCCTGTTTCCAGTACAGCACCGGCGGCGACAGCGCGCTCGACCATGGCGTGGATATTCTTTTGCGAACTGGCATTGACCAGCGGGCCCATCAGGCTGGGATCATTGGCGCGGTCACCGAACTTCACTGCGCTGATCTTGGTTTTCAGCAGAGCCAAAAATGGGTCATAGACGCTTTCGTGCACATACACCCGCTCAACCGCTGTACACAGTTGCCCGCAGTGGGTGGTCTTGGAGGCGACGATGGCGCTGGCGGCCTGTTCAAGGTCGGCATCGGCTTCGATGATCGCCGGGGTCTTGCCGCCCAGTTCCAGGGACGGCTTGGCGATATTGGCCTTGCAGTAATCCAGCACAATGCGGCCGGCATTCACGCTGCCGGTGAGGGTAATCAGGCCGACCGCCTTGTGGGTACAGACGCTGGCGGCGGTGGCGTGGTTCATGGTCAGGATGTTGATCACACCGGCAGGAATCCCGGCGGTGACCACGGCCCTGGCGATTTCGAACGCCGACAATGGCGTGTTGTTGCTCGGGCGTACGACCACAGTGTTGCCGGCGATCAGCGCAGGGGCGATCTTGCGCAGCAAGGTGTAGACCGGGTAGTTGAACGGGATCAGGCAGGCCACGACGCCGATGGGCTCGCGTTGCAGAAAGAGGTTTTCGTTGGGGGTGTCGCTGGGGATGATTTCGCCTTCGATACGGCGCGCCCATTCGGCGTGGTAGCGGGTGATTTGTGCGGCGTAACGGGCTTCGTTGCTGGCGTCGCTGACGCTTTTCCCCGACTCGCTGGCCAAGGCGGTGCCGATGGTTTCGGCGTGGGTGTCCAGTGCATCAGCGAAGGCGCGCAGGTATTCGGCGCGTTCGATGCTGGTGAGTTTGCCCCAGGTTTTCTGGGCGGCGGCGGCGGCCTCAACGGCGGCAATGGCTTCGTCTGGCGTTGCGGCGCTGACGTGACCGACCAGGGTTTCGGTGGCCGGGTTGTACACGGCGATCAGGGCGTCGCTGGCGGGTTCGGCGAATTGGCCGTTGTAGAAATTGCGCTCGGGTTGCATGTGGTTTGCCCAATGTTGTTGTTTTGCGAGTGACATGCAGTTTTGTCGTTGTTAGGGGGCTGGGCAAACGACTTATTGGGTGGGGTAACTTGAGGAAAACGAAGGTTAGTGGGGGTTTGGGTTCTGCCCTTACGGCGGGCCGGTGTAGGAACTGGCTTTTGTGGGAGCTCAACAGTATGTGGAGGTATTGAAGTCTTACTTGGTCAGAAATGTGGGAGCGGGGGGGGGGGGGGGGGGGGGGGGGGGGGTTGGTTGTGTTTTTTGTTGTGGGGG